>CAZYVL010000022.1:0-20872 GCA_964651005.1 uncultured Chthoniobacteraceae bacterium
TGGTGGCGATGGTGAACTCCCGCCCGATGGCGCTCCAGACCTGCACGTCGATCTTCGGCCCGTAGAAGGCCGCCTCGTTGGGCACCTCCACGAAATGGATCCCCGACTTCACCAGGACGTTGCGGACCATCTCTTCGGTCTTTTTCCAAAGCTCCGGCTCGTCCACGAACTTTTGGCCGAGCTTCTCCGGGTCGTGCGTGGAGAAGCGCATCAGGTATTTCTCGATCCCGAAGATCTTGAAATACTTCAGGTACATCTGGTTGACGGCGTTGAACTCCGCCTCGAACTGCTCCTCGGTGCAGTAAAGATGCGCGTCGTTCATCTGCATGCTGCGCACGCGCATCAGCCCGAAAAGCTCCCCCGACTGCTCGTAGCGGTAGCAGGTGCCGTACTCCGCGAGCCGCAGCGGCAGGTCGCGGTACGAACGCGGCACCGCCCCGAATATCTTGTGGTGGTGCGGGCAGTTCATCGCCTTGAGGTAGTAGCGATCGTGCTGGCGGTTTTGCAGCAGCTTCTCGAACTCGGAGAGGAGCCGGTCCGCCTCCTCGTCGCTGAGTTCGCCGCGCCGCAGCTCCGGGGCGAGCGCGCGGAGGCGGTCGCGCTCCTCCTGTTGCAGGCTCGCGCCGTGTTCCTGCGGGAGGAGCATCGGCGGGAACATCGAGTCCGCATAGTACGGCAGGTGCCCGCTGGTAAGGTACATGTTCTCCCGGGCGAGATGCGGCGTGCGCACTCGCTCATACCCGGCGGCGAATTCCGTCTCCTTGGCCAGCTTTTCAAGCTCCTCGATGAGCACCGTCCCGCGCGGCATCCAGAGCGGCAGGCCGGGGCCAACGTCGTCGTCGAAGGCGAAAAGCTCCAGCTCGCGCCCGAGCTTGCGGTGGTCGCGCTTTTTGGCCTCCTCCAGCATGGTGAAGTACGCCTCCATCTCCGTCTTGTTCTTGAAGGCGGTGCCGTAGACGCGCTGGAGCTGCGGGTTGCGCTCGTCGCCCTTGTAGTAGGCGCTGGCGACGTGCGTGAGCCGGAACGCGCCGATGTTCCCCGTCCGCATCACATGCGGCCCGGCGCAGAGGTCGATAAAGTCGCCGTTGCGGAAAAACGAAATCTCCTCCCCTTCCGGGATGCCTTCGAGGATGTCGAGCTTGAAGCGGCTCGGGTCCGGGCGATCCCCCAGCGCGGCGAGCCGACCCCGCCGGGCATAGTCAAGCGCCTCCTCGCGGTTCACCACGACCCGCTCGAAGACCTGGTTCTCCTTCACCACCTTCTTCATCTCCGCCTCGATGGCGGGGAAGTCCTCCGGCGTGATCCGGTGCGACAGGTCGAGATCGTAGTAAAACCCGTTCTCCACGGGCGGCCCGGCGGCGAATTGCGCCTCCGGCCAGAGGCGCAGAATGGCGCTGGCGAGCACATGCGCGCACGAATGCCGCAGCCGCTCGATGTCGGACATCTGCTGGCGTTGTTCCAGGGTTTTGCGTTCGGAGGCTTCGGCCATGAGATCAGGAATCGGAAAAGAAAGGATGGAAAAACGGAAAGGTGAAAGGGAACCGAGCATAAGAAACCGCCCGCCTCCGCTCAACTCTTCATTTCAGCGCCGCGAGCCGCTTCGTGTCGATCCGCCCGAGCCAGGTGCGGAGTTCCTTGGGATCGACATTCGTCAGCTCGATCTGCACGAAATAGCGGTTCCCCACGAACACGGAGAGCGAGCCGGTCCTGGCCGCCTTGTCGTAATGCTCGATGGCGCGCATCCCGTCGATCTCGACGCGCCGGTCGTACCCCTCCTTCGTTTCGCGGTCCTGCTCCCACTGCTCCCCTTTGGCGAGTTCGAAGGTGCTGCCGTTCTCGGGTGAGTCGATGAAGGTGACCACCGCCGAGGGCGAGATTTCCTCCATCCCCTCGTAGTAGCTCCTCTGCGCGCGGCTCAGGCGAAGAGCGCTGGAGTCCGTGGTGGAACTCTCCGGCTTCTCCCCGGACCACCCGGGCGGCGGCTCCGGCAGGAGGGCGCGCAGCTTCTCGTGCGGAACCAGCGTTGGGATGAGATGAGCGGGGAGCGCCGGAGGGAGGCCCGGTGCGACCTCTGCCGCCGGGGCGGGGCAGAGGCCAATCCCCCCGACGGCGGTAATCAGCCCGAAAAGAAGCATCCTCATAAGGGAAATCTGGGAACCGACCCGGGGAAAGTCAACCCCCTGCCCGGCGCGGGAGCTTTTCCAGGGCGCGGGCCGCGCGGTGGCGCCACTGGAGGTTCGTCACGTACGGGTCAACGCGGGCAAGGAGAAAATAGGCCGCCTTTTCCAGCAACCGCCGCCACCACCCGCGCGAGGCGCGCCACTGGGCGGGGTCGATCTCCCGGCTCAGGGCGAGATCGGCCTCGAAAAACGCGCTCCCTTGCGCCGCCACTTCCGGATCGGCGATGCGCAGCGCCAGCTCGTAGTTGAGCTTCAGGCTGCGGGCATCGAGATTCGCCGACCCGGCGTAAACCACCTCGTCGATCACGAAGAGCTTCGCGTGCAGGATCTGCGGCTGGTACTCGTAGATCTTCACCCCCGCCCGCATCAGCTTGGCGTAGAGGCTGTGGCTGGCAAGCTGCGCGGTGGCGATGTCCGATTTCCCCGCCAGGATGAGCTGCACATCCCCCCGCCGCGCTGCCCGCTTCAGCGCCCGGCGGAGCCGCCACGTCGGCAAAAAATAGGCACAGGTGATCTGCACGCGCCGCGCCCGGGAGAGATCGCGGATGAGCGCGCGTTTGAGCGCCCGGTGTCCCCGGCCGGGATCGGTAAGAAGCAGCGTCCAGTTTTCGCCGCAAACCTCCGTTTCCGGCATGTTCCGCAGCGGCGAATACGTCGGGAGCCGGGAATCGGCGCACGCGAAAAGCTCCGTGAAGCTCGCGGCCAGCGCGGGGACGACCGGCCCGTGCAGCTCCAGGCCGAGATCGCGCCACCCCTCGTGAACGCCGTCGCCGTGATAAACATCCGCGATGTTGAAGCCGCCGATGTACGCCGTCTGCCCGTCCACCACCAGGAGCTTGCGGTGATTGCGGCAGCCGTAGTGTTGCCGCGCGTGAAAGGCGTTAAACCAGCGGAATTCGCCGCCCGCACGGAGCAGCGGCGTCCAGAACTGCGTCGGCAGGGTGATCGAGCCGAGCGCATCCACGAGCACGCGCACCCGCGCCCCGCGCCGTCGCGCGGCCACCAGCGCGCCGAGAAACCGGAGCCCGAGCGTCTCCGCCGTGAAGATATAAGTCTCCAGCAAAACGCTCCTTCGGGCGCGGCCAATCGCCTCCAGCATCGCCTCCAGTGCCACGGCCCCCGTCGGCAGCCAGTGGAACGCGCTTCCGTCCGCGGCGGAGCCGGAGGCCGGGGGAGAATCGGGCCGGGTCGGGGTCACGCAAAAAGAGTCGCTCGCCTTCGCTTTTTTGCCCACACAAAATTCTTTGCGCATTCCCGAAAACCGTCCTAACTAAGCGTATGCCGGAAGACAACGAGCCTGAGAAAGTGTGGGACGAGTACGATTGGGAGCGGTTCCTCCAGCAGCAGGATCGTAAGACCGAGCAGTACCTGGAGCTGCTGGAGAAATACATCGACGATCCCGACCGCGACCAGATCATCGCCCGGGAGATGGGGTGGTCCCACTGCTTCGCGTCGGAGGACGACGAGGAAGAGGAGGCATCGCCCGGGGAGGAGTGGGCCACCTCCTCCTTTGAAATCGGGGAGGAGAGCGAGGAGGACGAAGACGCCGGGGAGGTCGAGAGCTTCGAGTTTCACCCGCTCTACCAGGCGAGCTTCGCGCTGACGGTCTGGATCGACCAGCTTTTCGAGGAACTCGGGGAGGTGCAGAACCACCCCGCCGCCGTCCGGCTCGCCACCAACTGCGCCGTGGCCAGCGCCAAGCTCGCCGCCGCGTTGAGCGACGACGAAGTGGACGAGATCGCCATGACCATCGCCTACCTCAAGCGCGCCCTCAAGGCGATGACGCTCGCCATCGACGCGGGCGCGCAGTTCGCCCGCCCCGCCCGGCTCACCACCAGCCAGCGCAGGCAGCTCCGCCGCCGCCTTTTCCGGGTCCGCGACGGGATCATCGAGCTGATGGGCCGTTACCGGGGAGAGTGGCGGCGGAGATACAACCGTTAAAGCGTAACCGCACCCGGAGGAACCACATTCGCGAGTCAGGCAAAAAAAGCGGCCTTTGCGTGAATGAAATCCGGGGCGGCCCGTCCAATCGAATGCGACAGGAAGACCCCTGCCACACCACCGGCACCGAGCATAACGCCCGTGGTGACGAGGCGGCGCTGATCGCCCGCTCGCAAGGCGGCGATCTCTCCGCCTTCGACGAGTTGACCCGTCGCTACCGAAACCAAGTGTTTGCCATCGCCTACAACGCCCTCCGCAACGAACAGGACGCCTGGGATCTCTCTCAGGAGGCGTTGCTCAAGGCGTGGCGTTCCATCGGCCGCTTTCGCGGGCAGGCGTCGTTTTTCACCTGGATCTACCGCATCGTCGTGAACCTCACCATCGACACGCTGCGGCGCAAGCGGATCGAAGGCGGGACGGAGTTCGACGACGCTACCTCGCTCCGGGAGATCGAGCCGGGGGCCGCCACCGCGCCACGCGCCGAGCCGGAACCGCGGCAGAGGCTGGAGAACCGGGAAGTCCAGGTGCGGATCGACGCCGCGCTGGAGAAGCTCTCGCCCGAGCACCGGCTGGCCATCGTGCTCCGGGAGATCGAGGGGCGGAGCTATGAGGAGATCGCCTCCGCGATGGAGTGCTCGGTGGGGACGGTCATGTCGCGGCTCTTTTACGCGCGCAAGAAACTCCAAACCTTGCTGAAGGACGTTTATGAAGCCATCTGAGGAAGAATTTACCGCATGGATCGACGGTCGCCTTTCCGCCGGGGAAGCCGCCCGTTTCGAGGAAGCGATGGGGGAAGCGAGGCCCGAGGCGGAACGGGAACGGGAGGAGGCGCACAAACTGGGCCGCCTTCTCCAGGCCGCCCGCAAACCGGATCTCGACGCTTTGGGGCACGCCGATTTCTTCCAGCACCAGCTTTTGGAACGGCTGGAGGCAGAGACGCGAGCCACCGCCCGGCCCGGTGGATTCCGGCAGCTCTTCCGCCCCCGGCGGCTCTTGCGCCTGCTCGGCGCGGGAGCGGTCTGCACCGGGATCGCGGCGATGGTTTCGGTCGCGATTCTCGAACCGCCCACCCCTTCGGGCGGCTACTTTGCGGAAATCCTTAACCCCAAACCGGGGAGTTCCCGCATTTCCGCGCGGCCCACTTACTCGAAAAAGGCAAAAGTCACCGTGCTCTGGCTTGACGGTCTGGAGCGCGTTCCCCGGGAGGGAAGCCAATGAGTGCTCGCCTCCCCCTTCGCTTCTCCCTTCGCCTTCGTCTCGCTCTGCTTGGCGGGGCGATGCTCCTGCTCGGCGCGCTTGCCGCCCCTCCCCTGCACGCGCAGGAAACCCTCTGGGCCGGGCTGGTCTACGCCTCCAGCGAGAAGACACCCGCGCCGCCCCCGGGGCCGCTGTCGGAGTTCGGCAAAAAAATCGAGAGCGTCTTTCACTACAACCAGGTGGAACTCGTCAGAGAACGGCGCGCGACGCTGACCGACGCCACCGAAAAAACGCTCGCGCTCGGAAAGACATTCCGCCTCTGCGCCACGCGCAAGAGCGCCCACGACGGCAAAACGCTCTTCAACCTGCGCCTTTTCCAGAAAGACCGTCTCCTGGTGCAGACCGAGGCGAAGCTCGGTCGCCTCAGCCCGCTGTTCCTGAGCGGGCCGCTTTGCGACAAAGGGCGGCTGATTATCGTTCTCCAGGTGGAATGACTGCCGGGGGCGCTTCCCCCTCCGCGATCCCTTCCCACGGCACCAGCACCGGAGCCGCCCCGTTGTGGCTGCGGAAGGCCCGAATGCCATGCGCTTGCGCCAGGCGAGCGTCGGTGAGCACCTCCCCGGGCGTCCCCGAAGCGAGGAGCCGCCCCTCCTTGAGCAGAAGCAGCCGGTGGCAGAACCGCGCCGCCAGGCCGAGATCGTGCAGCGCGATAAGCACCGCCTTCCCCTCCGCCGCCCGGGCCGCCAGCCGCTCCATGAGCCGGAGCTGATGCAGCGGGTCGAGCCCCGTCCCCGGTTCGTCGGCCAAAAGCAGGGCGGGGTCGCCTGCCAGCGCGCGCGCCAAAAAAACACGGGCGCGTTCGCCGCCGGAAAGCTCCGTAATCACCCGGTCCCGCAGCGGCAGCGCGTCGGTCTCGCAAAGCGCCTTCTCGATCCACGCCCGGTCTTCCGGAGATTCCCCGCCGCCCCACGGCAGCCTTCCGAGCGCGGTGACGCGCTCCACGGTCAGCGGCCAGTGGCACTCCGCGTTTTGCGGCAGGTAGCCGAGCCGCCGCGCCCGCTGCCGGGGAGCGAGCGCCGCCAGCGGCTCCCCCTCCAGCCAGACGCCACCCGCCGAGGGCCGCAGCAAACCGGCCATCGCCTTGAGCAGCGTCGATTTGCCCGAGCCGTTCGGGCCGATCAACCCAAGCACCTCGCCCGGCTGCGCCGTGCAGTCGATGCCGTGGATGACCTCTCTCCCCCCCAGGGAGACACTAAGCTGGCGGGTTTCGAGCATGTTCAGAAAAACTGGCGGCGGTAGCGGATCAAAAGCCAGAGGAAAAGCGGCGCGCCCGCCAGCGCCGTGACCACCCCGAGCTTGAGTTCCTGCGTCGTCGGGATCAGGCGCACCAGCAGATCGGCCCCGAGCAGGAGAAGCGCGCCGCCGAGCGCGCTGAGCGGGAGGAGCCGCGCCGGGTCGCCCTTTGCAAACGGTCTCAGCAAATGCGGCACGATCAACCCGACAAAGCCGATTGCCCCGGTGACGGAGACCGCCGCCCCCACGGCCAGCGCCGTCCCGACGAGCACCCGGAGCCGCACCCGCCCGGGGCGGAAGCCGAGGCTCGCCGCCGTCTCCTCGCCGAGGCTCAAGGCGCGCAACGCGTCGCCGCACCCGAGGAGCAGAACGCTCCCGAGAAGAACCGGTGGCGCGGCGAGTAGCAGTTGGTCGCGGGTCCGGTCGGCCAACGAGCCGAGCAGCCAGAAGACGATCTCCGTGGCGGCATACGGGTTTGGGGAAAGATTGAGGACCAGCGAGGTCAGCGCGCCGCACGCCGCCGACACCGCCACCCCCGCGAGCAGCAGGCTCTGGATCGACGCGCCGCGCCCCCCGAAAACCAGCACCAGAAGCGCCGCCGCCCCCGCCCCCGCCATCCCGGAAAGCGGCAAGCCGTAGCCGAACCCGCCGCTCAACCCGGAGTAAAACGCGAGCACCGCGCCGAAAGCCGCCCCGCCGGAGACGCCGAGCAGCCCCGGCTCCACCAGCGGGTTGCGGAGGTAGCCCTGCATCGCCGCGCCCGCCAGCCCGAGGCTCCCGCCGACAAGCAGCGCGAGCAGCAGCCGGGGCAACCGGAGTTCCCACAAGATCACCCCCACGACCGGATCGCCCTGGCCGAGCGCCGCGTCCCAGAGCGCGCCGGGAGAGATGAAAACGCTCCCGACGCAGAGCGAAGCGGCGGAGGCCACCAGCAACGCCACCGCCACCCCGAGCGCCATGCGCCGGTTTCCAGCCAACGCGCTCACGGCTCGTCCTCCTTCCGGTCCTTCCCGCCGAAGCGGAGGCGTTGCAGGCGCTCCGCCAGGTCGAGACACTCCGGGTCGGGGCAGGCAAGCTGCCGGAACGGCACGCGGAGAATCCGGCACTCCAGAGGCCCAGGCCCAGGCCCGAGCAACCGGCCAAGCAGCCGCCGCCGGGAGGAGAGCGCGTTAAAGGCAGGGTGCTCCTCCCGGTACGAGGCGAGGAGCAAAAATTGCGGGCGGGCAAGCAGGAGCGCCTCCAGCGATACCGAACCGCTCCGCCCGCGCGTGATCGCCGCCCCGAGATTCTCGAACCCCGCCGCCCGGAGCAAGGCATCCGCGAACGTCCCCCGCCCGGGCGAAAAGCCGTCCTGGAAGTAAAAGAGCGCGGTGGGGTGCGCAGACGTGTGTGCGTCATCGCGCCGGAGCCGCACCAGCCGCGCATCCATCTCCCGGATCATCGCCTCACCCCGCTCCCCCGCCCCTGCCCCCAGGCGCGACGCCACCATCCGGATCTGCGCCCGGAGCGCCGCAAAGCTCTCCGGCACGCCGACTTCCACCACCGGCACGTTCAGGCGGCGCAGCATCGCGTTGGTGGCCGGGGTGCTGTAAGTGCCGATCAGGACGAGATCGGGCTTCAGCTCCAGAAGTTCCTCCACGCTCCCGCGCGTAGAGGGGAGGCCGCGCGCCTGCCGCCAGCGCGGCGAAAGATCGGGATCGGCAGCCAGCCAGCTTACCGCCGCAATCTCCTCCCGGGGCGCCAGCGCCAGAAGAAGCTGATCCCCCGGCAGGCAGATCGAGACGAGCCGCCGTGTTTGCTCCGGCTGCTCCGGCCCCGGCACGGCGGCGAACCCCGGCTGCGCGGAAAGAAGAAGCGCCAAGGCAGCCAAAGTCGCGAAGGCCGCGAACACCGCAAAGGCGAACCGCCCCACGGCTTCGGCCTCGGTCTTTCGCAGCTTGCGTCGGTCTTTCTGGAACGGAGCCACTCCCTCCCTTTTGCGCGGGAAACCGGGCAAAGTCAAAAACGGAAGCCCCCTCTTCCCGGAGCGGGGAGCCGGGCGCTCCGGCATCCGCCCCCGCCGGGAAGGCACAAGCTCATTTTTCGGGGATCGCCCGATCTCTGTTTGAAACCCCGTTTTACGAATCGGGGAGAGGGTGGCCGATTCATGGAAGCGGCCCCGAGGAAAAAACAGGAACCCGGAACAAATATGAAATTGCACAGAATCCTTCCAATTCTTCCAATTCTTCCGTTGGCGGCCGCGATCATCGGGACACTGGCCATGCCCGCCTATGCGGGGCGCGGCGGCGGTGGCGGTGGGGGTGGCTTTCACGGTGGGGGCGGGGGCGGTTTTCACGGAGGCGGCTTTCATGGCGGAGGCAAAGGCTTTGGACATGGGCATGGGCATGGGCATGGCCGCTTCGATCACAATCGCTTTAAGCGCTTTAACCGCTTTAACCGCTTCGCCGGTTTCGGCGGCTTCGGCGGTTTTTACGGGGGAGATTTTGGATACGACGACGACTACTACCCGGATTACTACCCTTATGGCATGACCCGGCGTTGCAAACCGCAATGCGTTCCCCGCGCCACGCCGGTCTACAAGGGGTACTCTACCTACTACTCGGCCGACGGCTATTACAACTACCCGCGCGCGACGTACCCGCAATACACCTGGTCACCGCAAACGGTGGCGTACTGCCCGCCGGCCAAACAACGGCCAGCCCGCCGGTCAGCCAAAAAGGTTTGCGAGCCTTCCGGGATCGCCCGTTCCCTGGTCTCCGGGGTGCAAAAGGCGCTGACGGAGAAGGGATTCTGCGCGGGGGCGGCAGACGGCATCATGGGCTCCAAAACCCGTGAATCGATTCGCGGCTTCCAGAAGAAAAACGGGATGGAGGCAACAGGCAAGATCGACGCGCCGCTCATGAAGGCGCTCGGGATCTGATCCGAGGCGGGAGGCGGGGGACGGGGGTGGATCAACCCGCCCCGGCGCTCGACTTGAGCACTTCGATAAACGCCTCCTGCGGGATGTTCACGCGGCCAATCGCTTTCATCCGCTTCTTCCCCTCTTTCTGCTTCTCCAGCAGCTTGCGCTTGCGGCTGATGTCGCCGCCGTAGCACTTCGCGGTCACATCCTTGCGCGCGGCGGAGACGTTCTCGCGGGCGACGATCTTCCCGCCGATGGCCGCCTGGATGGAGACCTGGTAGAGCTGCGTGGGGATCACCTCCTTGAGCTTCGCGGCGAGCGTGCGCCCGCGTCCCTCGGCCTTGTCGCGGTGCACGATGCTGGAGAAGGCGTCCACCGGCTCGCCGTTGACGAGCATGTCGAGCTTCACCAGCTTGCCGGGCCGGTAGCCCGCCGGTTCGTAATCCATGGAGCCGTAGCCCCGGGTGATGCTCTTGATCTTGTCGTTGAAGTCCACGAGGATTTCGTTGAGCGGCAGCTCGCACGAGAGCATCACGCGGCGGCTGTCGAGCGACTCGGTGTGATCGACCACCCCACGCTTATCGAGGATCAGCCCCATGATGTCGCCGATGTTCTCGTTGGGCACCATGATGAACGCCTTCACCACCGGCTCGCGGATTTCCGCGATTACGCTCGGGTCGGGGAGTTGCGCCGGGTTGTCCACGGTGTGGATTTCGCCGTTGGTCTTCTCCACCTCGTAGATGACGCTCGGGTAGGTGGAGATGATGTCCATGTCGTGCTCGCGCCGGAGCCGCTCCTGGATGATCTCCATGTGCAGCAGCCCGAGGAACCCGCAGCGGAAGCCGAAGCCGAGCGCCACCGAGCTTTCCGGCTGGTAGACGAAGGCGGAGTCGTTGATCTGGAGCTTGCCCATCGCGAGCTTGAGCCGCTCGAAATCGGCGGTGTTGATCGGGTAGATGCCGCTGAAGACCATCGGGTGGATCTCCTGGAACCCCGGGAGCGGCTCGTCGGCGGGGCGGTGCTGCTCGGTGAGCGTGTCGCCGATCTTGATCTCCGCCGTCGTCTTGATATTCGCGATGAAGTAGCCGACATCGCCCGCCTCCAGCCGGGGGCGCGCCTGCATCTTCGGCGTGAAGACGCCCACGTCCTTGATCTCGTAGTTCTTGTTGCTGCTCATCAGCTTCACCCCCAGCCCGGGGTAAACCGCCCCGGAGGCGACGCGCAGATAGGCGATGACACCCCGGTAGGTGTCGAACACGGAGTCGAACACCAGCCCGCGCACCCGCTCGTCCACCATCCGCCTGGGCGGCGGGACGCGGGTGACGATCGCCTCCAGAATTTCCTCGATGCCCAGCCCCGCCTTGGCGCTTGCGGGGATCGCCTCCTCGCCCGGCATGGCGAGGATGTCCTCCAACTGCCGCTTGCACGAGGCAATGTCCGCCGTCGGGAGGTCGATCTTGTTGATGACCGGGATGATCGTCAGCCCCTGCTTGTGGGCCAGGTGGACGTTGGCGACGGTCTGCGCCTCCACGCCCTGCGCCGCGTCAATGATGAGCAGCGCCCCCTCGCACGCCGCCAGCGAGCGGCTGACCTCGTAGGCGAAATCGACGTGCCCCGGCGTGTCCATCAGGTTGAGCGTGTAGGTCTCCCCGTCGCGTGCCGTGTAGTGCATCGTGACCGGGTGCGCCTTGATGGTGATGCCCCGCTCGCGCTCCAGGTCCATCGAGTCGAGGTGCTGATCCTGCGATTCGCGCTTGGAAACGGTGTTGGTGACCTCCAGCAACCGGTCGGAAAGCGTGGTCTTCCCGTGGTCGATATGGGCGATGATGCAGAAATTGCGGGTCTTCTCGATGGGCATGCGGCAAAGGTGCTGGGACGCTGGATGCTAAACTAAGATGCGGAAATTTGCTCCCGGTACTGTTCGGGTGTCTTGAGAGTATCGGCCTGTTCCGGGGCGTCGGGCGCGAGCGTGAAGATCCAGCCGTTGCCGAACGGGTCGCTGTTAATGAGCGAGGGGTCGGACTCCAGCGCGGCGTTCACTTCCAGGACCACGCCGCCCAGCGGGGCATAGATGTCGCTGGCGGCTTTCACCGACTCCACCACCGCGACCGGCTGGCGCGCTTCCACTTTCGCGCCAACCTTCGGCAGCTCCACGTAGACGACATCGCTCAGTTCGCTTTGGGCATGGTCGGTGATCCCGACGCGGGCGTGGCCTTCTTCAAGGCGGACCCATTCGTGGGATTCGGCATATCGGAGATCCTCGGGGACATTCATGGTGGGTAAAACGGAGATAGGGAACGATCAGGGGTGGATGGCAACAGAAAGGGCGGGAAACCGATCACGCTTTCCGGTAGAGCGGCTTCTTTTCAATCGTCGCGGCGTAGCGACGGCCCCGGATGTCGATTTCGATCTCTTCGTTGGCGCGGGCAATGGCGGTTGGCACGTACGCCATGCCGATCCCGAAACCGAGCGTGGGCGAAAGGCTGCCGCTGGTCGTTTCCGCCACCACGCGGCCTTCCTTGAGGACGGGGTAGTGCGCCCGGGGAGGCGGGCTTTTCTCCCGCATCCGGAACGGGACGAGCCGCTCCTTGACCCCCGCGGCCTTCTGCGCCACGAGCGCGTCGCGCCCGACGAAGGCAGGCTTCTGCAAATCGACAAAGATCGAAAGGCCCGCCTCCAGCGGCGTGCGCTCCGGGGAGAGATCGCTGCCGTTGAGCGGGTAGCACATCTCCAGCCGCAGCGTGTCGCGCGCGCCGAGGCCGCACGGCTGGATCTCGAACTCCGCCCCGGCGTCGAGGACTTCCCGCCAGATCTTCGCCGCACACTCGGAGGGGAAGAACAGCTCGAAGCCATCCTCGCCGGTGTACCCGGTGCGGGCGATCATCAGGTCGATCGGGCCGACGCGGATCGTCTTGATCGTGTTGCGCGCGGGGCGGGAATGCTTGCCCTCGAAAAACTTGTCGAAGAGCCGGGCGGAACGCGGCCCCTGCACGGCGAGACCCGCGCAGGCGTCGCTCCGGTTTTCGAGCACGACCCCCCCGGCGGGATTCCGCCGCCCCATCCAGGAGAAGTCCTCCTCGATCTTCGCGGCATTGACGACGAGCAGGAAGCTCTCCGGCCCGGTCCGGTAGAGGATCAGATCGTCGATCACACCGCCGCGCTCGTTGAGCAGAAAGGTATACTGCCCCTCCCCCGGTTCGAGCCGGGAGACGTTGTTGGTCAGCAGTTCGTTGAGCCAATGCTCCGCGCCGGGGCCGCTCGCGGCAATCTGGCCCATGTGCGAAATGTCAAAAACGCCGAGAGCGTTGCGGACGGCACGATGTTCGTCCATAATACCGCGATACTGTACCGGCATCAGCCAGCCGCCGAAGTCGATCATCTTCGCGCCCGCCTGGAGGTGTTCCTCGTAGAGGGGCGTTTTCAAAGGCGGCGTCGAGAGCGTCTTTTTCAGACTCTTTAGACTGGAATGCGCGTCGGTCGGCACGCGGCCAAGCTAGAAGCGGGCCGGGGCGATGTCAAAACCTGAAATGAACCTCCTCAACACGCTGGAACGCCGCTTCGGACGGCTCGCGATCCCCGGTTTGATCCGGATCGTGGTAGTCCTCAACGGCCTGGTCTTCCTCCTCGGGAAAGCGAACCCCGCCCTGCCCGCTCTTCTCGACCTGACCCCCGGGGGGATCGCGCGTCATGAATACTGGCGGCTGGTGACGTTTCTCTTCATCCCGCAGACGGAGAGCTATGTTTTCATCTTCTTCGCGCTGAGCTTTCTCTGGATGCTCGGCGAGGGGCTCGAGCACGCCTGGGGAGCGTTCCAGCTCAATCTCTTCTACTTGTGCGGGATGATCGGCACGATCGTCGCGGCGCTTTTCTACGGGGCGGCATTTTCCAATACGATGCTCAACCTCTCGCTGCTCTTCGCCTTCGCCTGGTACTACCCGGACACGATGCTCCTCTTCCCGCCGATCCCGATCCGCTGGCTGGCGTGGATTCTCTTCGGCCTGCTGCTCTGGAATTTCGCCACCGCCGCGCCCGCCTACCGGGCGGCGTTCCTGGTGGCGATGGGTAACTATCTCCTCTTTTTCGGCCCGGAGATCGCGGGGCAGGCGCGGCAACGCCACGAGGTGGCAGGCCGTCGCCGCCGTTTTGCGGAGGCGTCGGTCCCCGTGGAGGAACCGCTGCACCGCTGCGCCGTCTGCCGGAGGAGCGAGCACGGCAACCCCGACCTCGAATTCCGCGTCAGCCGCGACGGGCAGGAATACTGCATGGAGCACCTCCCCGGCGCGGAGCAGGGAGCCGTCTGAGTTTCAGTAGCTTTTGCGCATGTTGCTGGGGAGAATCCCCAGTTCAGCGCGGTATTTCGCCACGGTGCGCCGCGCGATCGGGATGCCCCGCTCGGTAAGGATGTCCACGATCTCCTTGTCGGAGAGCGGGTTGCGGCTCTTCTCGCCGCGCACCAGCTCGGCGATGGCGTTTTTGACGCTGGTGTTGCTCATCGCCTCGCCGTCGGAGGTTTTGTAGCCGGGGGTGAAAAAATACTTCATCTCGAAGACCCCCCACGGCGTGGCGATGTATTTGCCGGAGATCGCGCGGCTCACGGTCGTCTCGTGGACGCCGACGGCATCGGCAATCTGCACCATCGTCATCGGCCGGAGGGCGGTCGGCCCGTGCTCGAAGAAGTCGGCCTGCCGCGCGA
The DNA here is from genome assembly GCA_964651005.1 of uncultured Chthoniobacteraceae bacterium. Taxonomy (GTDB): domain Bacteria; phylum Verrucomicrobiota; class Verrucomicrobiia; order Chthoniobacterales; family Chthoniobacteraceae; genus DATMFV01. The sequence goes on from CAZYVL010000022.1 coordinate 14,207, forward strand.
GGATTTCGTGCGCGATATTCGAGATCGTCTGCTGGCGCTGGTGGATGCTCTTGATGAGGAACTTGCCGCTGCGGATCTTGTCGCGGATGTAGTCGCGCACCTCCGTCGCGTTGCCGTCATCCTGCGCCATCAGGTCTTTGTACGTGTTGGAAATCCGAAGGTGCGGGATCTGGTCGCCGTTGAGCGAAATCTGCCACTGGCCGTCGATCTTTTCGATGGCGACATCCGGGAGGATGTAGTGGTTCGGGTTCGGGGTGAAGATCTGCCCCGGCTTCGGGTCGAGCGTGGCGATGAAATCGGCGCAGTGCTGGATCTGCTCCACCGTCGTCCCGAGCTTGCGGGCGATCTCCGGGAAGCGGCGCTTGCCGAGTTCGGCGAGATGCGAGGAGACGATCCGGTATTCCATGCCGCCCGCCCGGCCCAGCCGCCGGAGCTGGATCAAAAGGCAATCCCGCAAATCGCGCGCGCCGACCCCGACGGGGTGGAAGCCCTGGATGACCTCCAGCGCGCGGCAGATCGCCTCCGGGGCGATGCCGGTGTTGCGCGCCATCTCCTCCACGGAAGCTTGCAGGAAGCCAACCTCGTCGATGTTGCCGATGATGAGTTCGGCGATTTTCCGCTCCGCCGTGTCGAGGTCGCTCGTCTGCAACTGTTCGAGCAGGTGCTGCTGGAGCGTCTCCTGCTTGACGATGGAGTCAAAGAAAAACTGGCGGCGCTCCTCCTCCTCGTGCGAGCGGCCGGAATAAGCACTGCTCTGCGCCATGTACTCGCGCCACTCCTCGTCGAGCTTCGCCAAATGCTCGAACTCCTGCTGGAACTCCTCCATCTCCCGCTGCTTCTCCTCCAGGCTCGGCTCGGTGCGCTCCTCTTCGATGACCGGGTTCACCGCGATCTCCGCCTGGATGAGCGCGCGGAGTTCCAGCATCGGCGCCTGGAGGATTTGCAGGCTCTGCTGGAGCTGCGGCGCCAGCGTCTGCTGCATGGATAGGTTCTGGACCTGTTGCATTCCGGCCATCCGGTGCAAAATACGAGACGCCGGAGGAGGTGCAAGCAGAATCCGCGCCACGCCCCTCCAAAAAAACCAAACCGCGTTCCTTTTCTCTATACTCGCGGGTTCGGACGCGGTATTCTCCGCGTTCATGAAATCCCGTTTGCTCTCTATCCCGGCGGCGGCAGGGGCGTTGGCGATCTTCGCGCTGGCGGTTCCCGTTCCGGCTTCCGGCCAGAACAACGGGGCGCCCGCCGTGGATGCCGAACTGGAGGTCGCCCTGGCCGAATTAACCGCGCAAAACGCACAGCTCGCCAAAAACCAGGCGGAGATCGAAGCGAAGATCGCCCGCCTGACCGAACTCGTCCGGCAGGCCCGCATCTATTCCGCACGCGGAGGCAAAGCCAAGCCATGAAGATTATCCATTTTTCCCTGGGCCGTCTGGCGATGGCTGCCACGCTCGCACTCCTCTTCGGCTCGGGCGGCACCCTCCTCTCCCAGACCTCCCAGGATCAACCCGCCCCGGAGCAGGCACAAGCCGCAGGGCCGCAAACCCCCGAGCAGCGCCTGGCGGAACTCAAGGCCGCCAACGCCGCCCTGCTCAAGCAGCAGGCCGCTACGCTTGAACAGCTCGACGCGCTCATCAAGGAAGCCGAGCAACTCCGCATCTTCGCGAAGCGGAGCTGACGCGGAGCGTTCCCCCATTTCATTTTGCAGCCCGCCCGGCCCGCCCGGCCCGCCCAACTTGCCACTGGGCTTCGCGGGCGTTCTCGTATTTCCCAAAACCCCAAAACTCACCCCCCCAAAAAAAACAAACCCCAAAACCCCAAAACCCCAATCCCTCGATGTCCGAACATTTCCTCCTCTCCGCCATCCGTTACGAAGGCCCCGACTCTCGCAACCCGCTTGCGTTTAAAACCTACGACGCCGAGGCGCTCGTGGAAGGCAAGCCGATGAAGGAGCACCTCCGCTTTGCCGCCGCCTACTGGCACTGCATGCGGAACCCGCTCGCCGATCCGTTCGGGGCGGGAACGGCGCTCATGCCGTGGGATGACGGGAGCGACTCGCTCGCCAACACGCTCAACCGCGTGCCGGTGTTCTTCGAGTTCCTCGAAAAAGTCGGGATCGAGTATTACTGCTTTCACGACCGCGATGTCTCGCCCGAGCGGGCGACGATCCGGGAGACCGAGGCGGATTTCGACCGCGTGGCCGCCCGGCTCAAGGAGCACCAGCAGGCGACCGGCAGGAAACTCCTCTGGGGGACGGCGTGCCTCTTCACACACCCGCGCTACGCGCAAGGGGCGGCGACTTCGCCGGAAGTCGGGGTCTTCGCCTACGCCGCCGCGCAGGTGAAGAAGGCGCTGGAAGTCACGCACGAACTCGGCGGCGAGGGGTACACCTTCTGGGGAGGCCGCGAGGGGTACGCCACGCTGCTCAACACCGACTTGCAGCGGGAGCGCGAACAGCTCGCCCGCTTCCTGCACCTGGCCGTGGACTACAAAAAGAAGATCGGCTTCACCGGCCAGTTCTACATCGAGCCGAAGCCACAGGAGCCGACCACGCACCAGTACGACTCCGACGCGGCGGCGTGCCTGAACTTCCTGCGCGAGTTTGATCTTCTGGAACACTTCAAGCTGAACCTGGAAACCAACCACGCCACGCTCGCGGGGCACACAATGCTCCACGAAATCCGCACCGCCCGGAGCGCGAATCTCCTCGGCTCCATCGACGCGAACCAGGGGACCGCTCATTGCGGCTGGGACACGGACGAATTCCCGACCGATCTCTACCTGACGGCGGGGGTGATGCTGGAGATCCTGGAGATGGGCGGCTTCACCACCGGCGGCCTGAACTTCGACGCGAAACGCCGCCGCGATTCGTTCGAACCGCTCGATCTCTTCCACGCGCACATCGCCGGGATGGACGCCTTCGCGCGCGGCCTCAAGATCGCCGCCTTGCTCCGGGCTGACGGACGGATCGCGACGTTCGTCCGGGAACGCTACGCCAGTTGGGAGAGCGAGCTCGGCCGGAAGATTCGCGCGGGCCAATCGACGCTCGAAGAACTCCACGCCACCGCGTCGCAAAACCCGCCGCCCACCCTCCGCTCTGGCCGTCAGGAAGTGCTGGAGGCGATCTTCAATCAGGCGATCCGGGCATGATCTTCCTCGGCCTCGACTGCGGCACGCAGAGCACAAAGGCGCTCGCGCTCGACGGCGAGAACGGCGCGATCCTCGCCTCCGCACACCGGAGCTACGACTTCGTGCCCGGCCTGCCGCCGGGCGCGCGGGAGCAGAACCCCTCCGACTGGATCGCCGCCGCCGAAGCGAGCCTCGCCGAGGTGCTTGAAGCCCTCGGGCCGCGCCGGGCGGAAGTGCGCGGCCTCGGCGTGAGCGGGCAGCAGCATGGCCTTGTCGTCCTCGGCGAGGGCGACCGGGTGCTCCGCCCGGCGAAGCTCTGGTGCGACACCTCCACCACGGAGGAGTGCGACGCGCTCACCGCGCATTTCGGCGGGCCGGAGGCGGTCGTGCGGCTCGTGGGGAACACGATGCGGCCCGGCTACACCGCGCCGAAGATCGCCTGGCTGCGCCGCCACGAGCCGGAAAACTGGAAAGCGGCGCGCACCTTCCTGCTGCCGCACGACTATCTCAACTTCTGGCTCACCGGCGTGAAGATGATGGAGCACGGCGACGCCTCCGGCACGGCGCTGCTCGATGTCGCCACGCGCGAGTGGTCCGCGCCGATGCTCGACTATCTCGGCCCCGGCCTGGCCGAGCGGCTCCCGCCGTTGCACAGCTCGCGCGGCGTGCACGGGGAGCTGCGGGAGGAACTCCGCGCCCGCTGGGGGCTGCCTCGCGGCGTGCTTGTAAGCGCCGGGGGCGGCGACAACATGATGGCCGCCATCGGGACGGGGAACATCCGGCCCGGCGTGGTCACGGCGAGCCTCGGAACCTCCGGGACGCTCTTTGCCTTTTCCGAAAAACCGGTTATCGACCCGAGCGGCGAGGTCGCGGCGTTTTGCGACAGCACGGGCCACTGGCTCCCGCTCGTCTGCACGATGAACGTCACGCTCGTCACGGAGCACGTACGCGCGCTCTTTAACTGGGACCACGCGCAACTGGAGGCGGCGGTCCGTTCCGTTCCCGCCGGGGCGGGCGGTTTGACGTTTCTCCCGTACCTGACCGGGGAGCGGACGCCCGACCTCCCCGACGCCACCGGGACGCTGCACGGCCTGACGCTGGAGAATTTCTCGCCCGCCGGGCTGGCGCGCGCCGCGATGGAAGGGGCGACACTCGGCCTCGGCCACGGGCTGGAGCGGCTGCGAACACTCGGTATGACTCCGACGGAAATCCGGCTGACTGGCGGCGGCGCCAACAGCGCCATCTGGCGGGAAATCTGCACGGATCTCTTCGGCGTGCCGACGGTGCGGCTGCGCGGTGGCGAGGCGGCGGGCCTTGGCGCGGCGATCCAGGCACGGTGGGCGTGGGGGCTGGAAACCAACGGCGGCCCGGAGCTGGCGGCGCTTCCGCTTGTGGAAGTGGACGAAGCCTCGCGCCTGGAGCCGGACCCGGCGCGCCACGCGCTTTACGCGGAGAGCCTGGAGCGTTCCGGGCGGCTGCTGGCCGGCCTGCGCGGCGCGGCGCTTTTGTAGCCAATCCGGCTAATCTGGCGAAATCGGATGTTGACATTCGGGCCCAAAAGCAGTCCTTTCAGAGCTTCATGATTCTTGCCGCACAGAGCATCCCCGCCCGCGCAACCCTTCCGGTTGCGCTGCTCGCGCTTGTTCTCGTAGGAAGCGTTCCGTCTTCCCGCGTCCGGTAAGGATTCTTTCAGCACACCAAAAAGCCACTGAAACAAACCCCCTCCCGGCGCGAGCCGGAAGGGGGTTGTTGCGTTTCGGCGCTTTGACCTTCGGCCCGGCAGCGACGGGGGAAAATTCGGGATAACCCACCACCCACCATGAAGCTCAACGGAGCCCAAATCCTCTGCCATCTCCTGGAACGCCAGGGCATCCATACCCTCTCCGGCATCCCCGGCGGGGCGAACCTGCCCCTCTACGACGCGCTCCACGAGAGCAGCATCGCCCACATCCTCGCCCGCCACGAGCAGGGAGCCGGATTCATCGCGCACGGCATGGCGCGTGTGACCGGGCAGGCCGCCGTCTGCCTCGGCACCTCCGGCCCCGGCGCGACGAACCTCCTCACCGCCATCGCCGATGCCAAGCTCGACTCCGTTCCGCTTGTCGCCATCACCGGGCAGGTGCCCACGGCGCTGCTCGGCACCGATGCCTTCCAGGAGGTCGATACCTACGCACTCACACTCCCGATCACCAAGCACAACTTTCTGGTGATGCGGACGGAGGATTTGCTGGAGGTGGTGCCGCGTGCCTTCGAGATCGCGCAGTCAGGGCGGCCCGGGCCGGTGGTCATCGACGTGCCGAAAGATCTCCTCGTCAACGAGATCGAGATCACGGAGGAGCAATGGCCCGAGCCAGGCCGGGCGCTCCCGGCGGCGGCGTGTTCCGCCGAGGCGATCGCGCGGCTGGCGGCGATGATTGCGGAAGCGGCGCGACCCGTCCTCTACATCGGCGGGGGCGTGATTGCCTCCGGCGCGGGCGCGCTCGCGCGGGAACTCGCGGAGCGTCTCGACGCGCCGATCGCCTCGACCTTGATGGGCCTGGGGGCGATCCCGGCGGATCATCCGCTCTCGCTCGGGATGCTCGGGATGCACGGCGCGCGCTCGACGAACCTGGTGCTGGAGGAGGCCGACCTGCTGATCGCCATCGGCGTTCGCTTCGACGACCGCGCGACGGGCAAGGCTGCGGAGTTTTGCCGCCACGCCTGCATCGCGCACATCGACGTGGACGCGGCGGAGATCGGCAAGATCAAGCCCGCGAACTTCGCGCTCGTCGCCGACGCGCACCGGGCGCTCGAAGCGCTGCTGGAGGCGCTCCCCGCGCGGGAGCAAGCGCCCCGCCGATCCGCCTGGCGCGAACGGGTGTGCGATCTGAAGGAGCAGTTCCCCATCGCCGTCGAAAGCCGGGGCGACGGGTTTCACCCGCTCGAATTCTGCGCCATGCTCGGCGGCCTCCTGCCGAAGGATGCCATCATCACGACCGACGTGGGGCAGCACCAGATGTGGATGGCGCAAGGCTACCCGTTTGCCGAACCGCGTACCTGGCTCACCTCCGGTGGCCTCGGGACGATGGGCTTCGGCCTCCCTGCCGCCATCGGCGCGGCGATTGCCGCCCCGGGGAAGCGGGTGGTCTGCATCAGCGGGGATGGTTCGATCCTGATGAATATCCAGGAGCTGGCCACCCTCGCGGAGCTCAACCTCGATGTGACGACGATCATCCTCAATAACGCCCACCTCGGCCTGGTGCGGCAGCAGCAGGAGCTTTTCTACAACGGGCGCTACGCTGCCTCGCGTTTCGAAGCGCAGCCCGACTTCGCCGCCGCCGCGCGGGCGTTCGGCATCCGCGCGTTCGACATCGACGGGCGCGAACCGGGTACCCTCTTTGAGAAACTCTCCGAGGCGTTGGCCGCGACCGGGCCGGTGCTCGTCAACCTGGCGATTCACCAGCACGAGAACGTCTACCCGATGGTGCCGCCGGGAGCAGCCAACCGGGAGATGATCGAGGCGTAGCGTCACCCCCGCCAAACCCGCGCCTGCCTGCCCGC
>CAZYVL010000022.1:20972-28202 GCA_964651005.1 uncultured Chthoniobacteraceae bacterium
GGGAGATGATCGAGGCGTAGCGTCACCCCCGCCAAACCCGCGCCTGCCTGCCCGCGAAATACCGGGCCAGGCAGGTGCGCGTCTTGGCGTCTTGGCGTCTTGGCTTGCCGCCCGGGCCGGGTTCGGTCCAGAATGCGCGCGCTTTGCAGGAACCGCGCTTCGTCCAGAGTCTTTTCGGGAAGATCGCCCGCCGTTACGATCTCGCCAACCGGCTGCTGAGCGGCGGGCTGGATGTCTTCTGGCGCAAACGCGCGGCGCGCCAGGTGCGCGGGTGGAATCCGCAGGCACTTCTCGACCTTGCCACCGGCAGCGGCGACGTGGCGCTCGCGCTGCGGCGGGCCTGCCCGCAAACCCGGATCATCGGCGCGGATTTCTGCGTCCCGATGCTGCGGGAAGCACGGCGCAAGGGGTTTACGGAACTCGTCGCGGCGGATGGGCTGGCGCTGCCGTTCGCTTCCGGCTGCTTCGACGTGGTGACGGTCGCCTTCGGCCTGCGCAACATGGCTTCCTACCCCGGGGCGCTCCGCGAGATGCGCCGCGTGCTCAAGCCGGGGGGGCACGTTCTCATCCTCGATTTCTCGGTGCCGCCGCCGCCGCTGCGCTGGCTCTACCGGCCATACCTCCACCATCTGCTGCCCCGCCTCGCCGGGACGCTGACGGGTGCGCCGGACGCCTACCGCTACTTGGGAGAGTCGATCGAAAAATTTCCCTCCGGCGCGGCGATGCGCGACCTGCTCCGGGGGGCCGGTTTCTCCAACCCCACCGCCGAGCGGCTCAGCGGCGGCATCGTCTCGCTCTACACGGCGGAGGTGTGAACCGGGCTGACGGGACTGCGGCGTGGCGCCAGAAGGTGCACCAAAACGAGCGAGCCGACGGCGCAAGCCGCCATCGTCGCCGTCATCGGGACGGCGGTGTCGTTCCTCAGCATCCCGACGGCGGCCCCCGCCGCGCCCCCGACCATGAACTGCGCGGAGCCGAGCAGCGACGACGCGCTCCCGGCGAACGCACCGTAGCGGGCCAGCGCGGCGGCGGTCAGGTTCGGCGCGGCAAGCCCGATGCTCCCCAGACAGGCAAAGAGCAGCACCGCGAGCGCCGTAAGACCGCCCCACCCCGTCAAACCGCACACCAGAAGCCCGCACGCGGCGAGCGTGTTGGCCCAGAGGGCGGTGACAAAAATCGTCTCCGGCGAGTACCGCCGTAACAAGGGCCGGTTGCACTGGGCCGCCGCGATGTAGCCAGCGGCGTTCGCCGCAAAAAGAAAGCCGTAATGCTGCGGGGAGACGCCGTGGATCTGCATGAGCACGAGCGGCGATCCGGCGATGTAGGCGAACATCGTGGCGGTACAAAGCCCGATGGCCATCACATAGCCGAGGAAAACCGGATCGCGCGAGAGCGTGCCGAAGTTGCGGAGCGCGTGCGCCACCCCGCCCGGCGCGCGCCGTTCCACCGGGAGCGTCTCAGGGAGCGAGCGCGCGGTGAAAAAGAGGCAGAGAAGTCCAAAGAAAACGCTCAAAAGAAAAATATCGCGCCAGCCCGCGAAGAGAAGGATCTGGCCGCCCACCCACGGCCCGAGGATCGGGGCCACGCCCATCACCAGCACCAGTTGGGAGAAGGCGTGCGCCGCCTCGCGTTCCTCGAAGAGATCGCGCACGGTAGCCCGGGCGATCACGCTCCCCGCCGCCGCGCCGAGGCCCTGGATCAGACGCGCCGCGGCGAGCCACCCCATCGTGTGCGCCGTCATGCAAATCAGCGCGCCAAAGGCGAAAACACCGCAGCCGACGATCATCGGCCCCCGCCGCCCGAACCGGTCGGAGATCGGGCCGAAAAGTGCCTGCCCGGCGCCCATGCCCAGCAGAAAAGTCGCCAGCGTCATCTCCACGGAGAGCGAGCCGCTCCCGAACTCCGCGGTGATCTGCGGAAAGGCGGGGAGATAGCAGTCGATGGAGAGCGAGCCGAAGGCCGAAAACGCGCCGAGCAAAAGAAGGAGCCGGAGCGAAAGACCGCCGCCGGGAGCGGAGGTCCGTGGAGGGGTTCCTTCGCGGCGACGACGGGACGGAGGAAGGGGCATTGTGCGAGGGCGGACTCTATGGGGAGCGCCTTCGTTTCACAACGTCGATTTTATGAATAAGAACGCATGGGCGCGAGCCGCCTCGCGCGCCGAGGTCCATGATTTTCGTTTGCGATTTGCTTTTGCCCCCGATAGCTTGCGCCCCGCAGCTTCCGCCAACCCCGAGCCGACTCCCGAGCCGCCCTCCAGCGCATGAAAATCCTTTTCGACCTTGCCACCCCGTTTCTGCTCGCACACGGCGGCGTGCAGGTGCAGATCGAGCAAACAAAGAGAGCCCTCGAAGAGAGCGGCGTGGAAGTGGAATGGCTCCGCCGCTGGGACGCGGAGCAGCAGGGGGACGTGATCCACTACTTCGGAGTCCCCCATCAGGGCTACCAGAACATGGCGCACCGCCGGGGGCTACGGGTTGTCCATACGGTGCTTTTCTCGGAAACGTGCAACCGGCCCGAGTGGAAGCTGACGCTCCAGAAGTGGGCCACGCGCCTGCTGCTCGCGGTCCCCTTTGGCGAGAGCGTGAAAAACCAGCTCGTCTGGAAATCGTACCCGAACAGCGACTGCAACATCGTCGGGCTCAATGCCGAAAAGAACGTGCTCCGCAAGGTGTACGGCGTCCCCGACAAGCAGGTGGGCATCGTTCCGCTCGGGTGCGAGGAAGACTTTCTCAATGCGTCGCCAAGCACCCGGGAGGGCGATTATCTGGTCAGCGTCGCGACGGTTTCCGCGCAGAAACAGAGCGTGAAGCTCGCCCGGATGGCGATGGCCGCCGAGGTGCCGATCCTCTTCGTCGGCAAACCGTATAGCGAAACCGAGCCGCACTGGCAGGAGTTTTGCAGCCTGGTCGCCTCCAGCCCGTACGTGCGCCACCGCCAGCATCTCGGCAACCGGGAGGAACTCATCGCGCTGATCCGTGGCGCGCGGGGGTTCGTGCTCTTTAGCCAGTACGAAAACTGGTCGCTCGCCGCCGACGAGGCCGTCGCCTGCGGGCTGCCGCTGCTGCTGCCGGAGCTTCCCTGGTCGCGCGAGCGGTTCGCGAACACGATCCGCTACCTGAGCCTGGATGACCCCGCCGAGAACGTGCGGGTGCTGCGCCGCTTTTACGACGATTGCCCCAGGATGTCTCCTCCCCCCCGTCCGCGAAGCTGGCGGGAAGCGGTCGAGCCGTTGATCGCGATTTACCGCGCCGTCCTGGCCGCCTGATCGCACCCTGCCGGGGTCTTACCGGGGGGTTGGGGAGAACTTGACGCCGTGTGCAAGCAGCGGCCCGAGCAGACGGGCGAAGCGGGCGGGAATCCGTGGGACAAAAGCCGCTTTAATATCGGCGTCCACGCCGTAAAGAAGAAACAGCGCGATCCCGGGGATGCCCGCGCCGACGGTGTAGGCCACGAGCTTCCAGACCGAAGAAAGCCCGTGGAAGAGCCAGTAGTTGGCCAAGGCAATCGGAACGAGCCACACCATCATGGCCAACATCGGCTTCGACCACTCGATCAACACGGTGGAAACCGGCAGATCGAAATAGCGGGCGACTTTGCGCAAGCTAGTCGGGAAGCTGAAAAGCAGGCTCCCGACGATCGACGCGGCGATCATCGCGGTCATGCCGCCGTAAGGCAGCACCACGAGCGCGACGGCAATGAAGAAAACCCCCTCGATAAAGAAAATATAGCGTACGGAACTGAAGTTCTTCGTATGGACGGAGAGCGTCGTGTAATTGCGCGTCGGCAGCAGCAGGATGATGAGCGCCCCGAGCAGGACGTCGTTGTAAGCAGGCCAGTGAATGACGCCCCTTGTGAGAACATCGACAAACGGCTGGTTGCCGAGCGCGAACATCACGGCGGAAAACGCGGCAATCGAGGTGGAGATCGAAATCAGCGAGCGGAAGCGGCTCAGAAAACGCGCATGCTCTTTGCGGACCAGAATCTCGGAAAGCGCCGGTTCGGAATAGTCGCGCAGCTTCGAGGTAAACTGAAGGATCAGATTATAGGCCCGGGCGCAGACCGACCAGATGGCCGCCGCTTCCAGCCCGATCACCCGCGTCACCAGGATCACCTGGCTCGCACCCAGGAACTGGTTACCGACAACGAGCAGGAACGCGTCCTTCCCGAAGGTGCAAAGCTCCAGGAACAGCGGCCAGCTTGGCCGTCCCCAGCGTCCTTTTTCGGGTAACACGCGGAAGTGGCGGCACGCGAGAATCCCGAGCACCAGGCCCACCGCGTTGGCGATGGCGTTGGCCCAGAGGATGCTGTAAATCCCGGCCCCCAGGACGAAGCTCACCCAAAGCCCCGCGATCAGGAAGATCACCTGGACGGCTTCAACGACGCCGGTGACATCGAACCGCTGGTGCGCCTGCAACGCGAGCCAGAAGGAGCGCGTCGCATAGCGGAAGCCGATCACCAGGCTTTGCCCGAGGATCAGGATGACAAAGGGCCGCAAAAGAGCCGGTTCGACATTGAAGAGGTGGACGACAAAAAGACTGCTGAGCGCCCCGACCAGAATGATGAACGCCCCCTGGACGCAATTCACCAGCGCGCCGGTGACGAGGGTGCTGCCATAAAGGTCGCTTTCCCGGTCGTCCTTGTGGTCGATGAGCGTCCGCACGGTCGCGCCGTTCATGCCAAGGTCGATCAAGGTCATGTAGACCATCAACTGGGCAACCAGCATCCAGAGACCGTATTCCGTCTTGGAGAGGTAATGCAGGCCGAGCGGAACGGAGATCAGCCCGTAAAGAATATTGAGGCCGACCACCGCATAGCCCGAGACCAGGGAACGGGTGAAGCGGGCGATGCGGGAAGGCTGGTTTGGCGGCGGGGTCATCGGGAACGATGGAGAGCGGGCATGGAGCGGGATAAAGTTGAAGCAAGATACCTGATCCTGCCCTGGCTTGAAATGCCGAGTGGCGACCTTCGCTGCGGCAAGACGGCCATTCAGCGGCCGAGAACCTCCCGGTAAATTTCGAGGTGCCGCGCCGCGATCACTTTCGGATGATAGCGCCGCCGGATTTCCCCGGCGGCCTCCCGGGGCTTGGGGGCTCCTTTTTCCAGCCATTCGATGATGCCCCGCTTCACCGATTCATCGTCGCCGAGAGGATGCAGTTCGGCCATTTCCACCTTGTCCGCAATATCCAGCAGGCCGCCGATGGCTGAACCGAAAAATTTCAGGTTTCGGGAAAGGGCTTCGGCTGCCACAAGGCCGAACGATTCTTCGGCGGAGAGGTGAACCATCGCATCGGCACTGTCGAAAAGAGCGATCAACTCCGCGTATGATTTCGTTCCGAGATAAGCTCCGTAACCCTTCTCTTCGGCTTCCTTGATCTTCGCCAGGAAGGCGCTCATGTACGGCGAACTGGCGGAACCCGAGCCGACAAAGACGAACCGCACCCGGTAGCCCGCGCCATGCAGTTGCTCCGCGATGGCGAGGATCTCCATCTGCCTTTTGAGCGGCGTGATGGAGCCGACGGTGACCAGGGTGGGAACGGCGTTCTCCGGGCGGCTTCCCTCCTGGCACGGCGGCTCGAAAAACGGCAGTCTCAAAGCATTGGCCACCCGCCAGAGCTTCTTGGCGCGGGGGCGAACCAGTGACTCCGTATGGCCGGAGTTGCAAAACACGCCCGTGGTTCGCGCCAACGCGAATTTTTCCAGGCGGCTTGCGATCCAGTAAAAGCTGAAGGGCCGCGCCCCCCTCATCTCCGCGATCCTCCCCATGTTGCCGAGAATGGAGAGGACGTTCGGAAAGCCCGACAGGACCGCCTCCATCGCGCAATCCTTCTCAGTCCCCTGTCCATGAACGAGATCCGGATTGATCTCACGGAGCTTCTTCCTGACGGCGTGCGTTGCCCCGAGATAGGCACTAGTCATCCAACCAGCCTTTGGCACCGTCAGACCGTGAAACCAGAGATTGCGGCCAATCTTTTCGGGAGCGTTGGCCGGTTGCCGAAGGCACGAAACCACGTGCACCTCGATGCCTTCCAAAAGCTCGAATCCCCTCAGCAGCGCCTCTGTGGCCGGGCCGAAATACGGTTCGGGGCTGTCGTACCGCTTCGACATCTCGCGATTGTCCGTGGTCAGAAAGGCAATTTTCATCAAAAAGTGAACTCCAGAAGACCGGCAAAGATGCCCGCATCAATCTGCCAGGCCAACGACGGGAAGGCGGAAATTGCCCGGTCCCGATGGGGAAATCCAGCAAAATTCTTGCGGACGGCCGCAGACCGCAGAGCGTCACCGCCGCGAGCGGCCCGCCATGATGCCGAAGCAACGCGTCACCAGCGCCGTCCACCCCGTCTGGTGGCTCGCGCCGAGGCCGCGCCCGGTTTCGCCGTGGAAGTACTCGTGGAAAAGGACGAGATCGCGCCAGTGCGGGTCGCACGCATATGCTTCGGCCAGCGCGCCATCGCCGTAAATCGGGCGGTGGCCGCTCCCGTCGCGCTCGAAGAGCGAGCCGAGGCGCCGGGCCAGCTCGCGCGCCACTTCGTTGAGCGTCATGAACACGCCGGAACCCGTCGGGCACTCCACCTTCAGGCTCGCGCCGTAAAAGTGGTGGTAGCGTTCCAACGCCTCGATGAGCAGGTAGTTGATCGGGAACCAGATCGGCCCCCGCCAGTTGGAGTTCCCGCCGAAAAGCCCTTCGCGCGATTCGCCCGGCTCGTAGCCGATGCAGTACGTGCCGCCGTCGATGCGCGCGGTGTACGGCTGCTTTTCATAAAACTTCGAGAGCGAGCGGATGCCGTGCGGGGCGAGGAACTCCCCCTCGTCGAGCACGTACCGGAGCACCCGCAGCAAGCGTTCGCGCGAGGGAACAGCCAGCATCCGGCGGGAGATCCCGCCAGTCCCGCCGCCCTCCGCGCCTTCCGTCCGCAGCGAAATGTGGCTGGCGAGGTCGGGCCGGTTTGCCATGAACCACTCCATCCGCTTGCGGAAACCGGGGAAGCGCTCCAGCTCGCTCTGCTCCATCACCTCCACGGCGAGCAGCGGGATGACCCCCACGATCGAGCGCACCCGCAGCGGGAGGGAATGCCCGTCCACGGCGAGGTGATCGTAGTAGAAGCCGTCCTCCTCGTTCCAGAGGCCGGTGCCGCCCAGCGCGTTCATGGAATCGACAATTCCCACGAAGTGCTCGAAAAACTTGGAGGCGATATCCTCGTAAGCGGGGTTGGTCCGCGCCAGCTCCAGGGC
>CAZYVL010000023.1:0-1936 GCA_964651005.1 uncultured Chthoniobacteraceae bacterium
ATCGGGCCGTAGCACAGCTTGGTAGTGCGCTTGAATGGGGTTCAAGAGGTCGCTGGTTCGAATCCAGTCGGCCCGATTTTTTCAATTCTCTCTGGTGAGCTCTCTGGTGAACTGAAGGTTGCGGGCAGAGTTTACAACTAGCCTTACAACAAACCTTACAGCCCCCGCCCCCTCCCCGGCAGCAAACCCCGGACCCTCGCCCAAAGCCCGTTCCGCGCCATCCAGGCGCTATACTCCACATAAGCGGGGTCGGCCATCAGATGGCGCTCCTCCGTCTTGGCGCGCGCCAGGTAGAGCAGATTCGTCAGCAGAAGACCGAGGCAGCCTTTGAGCGCATCGGGCCAATGCGCATGCGCGGCAAACGGGACGTACATGAGCCACCACCCGAGGTTCTTCGCCAGATAAGCCGGATGCCGACAAAAGCGGTACGGCCCTTCGGTAAGGATGCCCCGGTGCGTCAGGTTGGAAAACCGACACCCGAAGGAAACCGTCGCCCAGCCGTACACCAGGAAAAGCCCGAGAATCGCCACACCCCAAACGACAAAAAGCCCCGGCGAGCCAGCCAGCCACTCCTGCCACCCGCCCCGCCCGCGATAGTGGAGAAAGCTCCCCCAGACGATGTTGGCAAACGGCAGATAGCAAATGATGGCGCAGAGCCAACCCGCCCACGTCGGCTCCACCGAGCGGACGTGCGAATCCAGCGGCCGGAGCGTCAGGATGTAGCCGACCGCGGCGAACGTCACATCAATCGAGAAAATCAGCGACACCGCCCCCGTGTAGAGCGACACGAAATCGTGCAGCGAAATCTCCGTGTTCAGCAATCGCGGGAGCCACCGCGCCGCCCCCGCGATCATCAGCGGGAGAAAAAACCCTTTCACCGTCCAGGCCAGCAGATGCGTCTTGATGGCCCCGGGCTTCCCCTTCCCCTCTGCCGCCCCCCGGCCAAGACCAAGCAAAAGCCGCCCGAGCTGCCAATAAGCGTCGTACGGATCGGCCATCCGGCGGTCCACCCAGAAAAAATAAAACACCGTGAACACCGCCACCGGGAATAACACCAGGAGAAAGACTTGCCACACCGGCGCGTAAAACGTCCGGGAATACTCCGGGAAGAGCCAGTAAGCCGCCGCAAGCCCCCCGATCGTCGCCGCAAGCCCGAGGAGCTTCGTCGCCACGCGAACGAAGTCGGGCTTGTTCCTCCCCTCGCGCCGGAGCCCGGTGGTGGCGCGGTGCGGCGTCTTCACCACCCAGAGGCTCAAGATCACCATCGGCAGCGCCGTCCCGGCCAGAAACCAGAGAACGATCAGATCGTGTCCATACACTCCCAACGCCCGCGTCACCGCCCAGGCGGCGGCAAACCCGCACAAGCCGGAAATGCCCAACCCCTGCGGGCCGATCCGGTCATTTGGCCGCCCCGCGAAATGCGGAGAGGGACCGCCCCGCCCCCCGGCAGGCGCGTCGGAGCGGGTTGTGGCTTCGGAAAGAGGCATGGAGCGGGGGAGTTTTGCGAATCTGCGCGGGCGCGGCGACGGCGCAGAGCTTCACGGTTGTACGGGCCGGGAAGGGCCACATGCAATGCCTTTCGCCCCGGGAAGCCATCGGGCCGCGCTCACTCCCGCTCCCCGGGCTGCTGGATCTTCCGCCACGCCTCGTAAAGTTTCCGATCCGGCAGCCAGCCGATCACCGTCGGGTGTTCACTCCCCGGCTGCACGGGGCAAAGCCGGTCGATGTCAACCCACAGCCCGTCCCGCGCCGGATCGAGCTTCCCCCGCCCCGCGAGCACGGCGGCAAAATAGTCACGCGCAAACGCCTTCACCGACGGCGGGCACGCATGGCCCGTCTCCGGCACGCCGATCCAGAGCCACGGACGCCCCACCGCCCGCCCCTGTTTGAAATAGATCAACGACGCGCCAAGCCGCGGATCCTCCTCCCCGCAAAC
>CAZYVL010000023.1:2036-26955 GCA_964651005.1 uncultured Chthoniobacteraceae bacterium
AAGCCCAAGAGCAGAACCGGCAGATCGCGCTTGAACGCCGCGTGCAGCCCCTTGAGAAGAACCTCACCGGAACCTTGCGCCGGGCGGTAATAACCGCGATGGCTCGTCAAAAGGGAAACCGGCGAGGCGAACGATACCCCGACCAACGCCAGCCGGTGTTCCACGGCAAAACGCCGCCACGCCCCGTCGCGGACCTGCGCCTCGCCATTCGCATTCGCCCCCGGGGTTAGCACCAGCACCGCCTCGGGCCGGGGAACGGCGCGCCAGAGATAGAGATCCGCGCGGAGCATCCCCTCCGGGGGCGGGAACGAGAGCTTCTCCACGTCGTCCGCCGCGCACACCCACGCCGGAAAGACCAACAGAAAAAAGGCGAACCATCCTTTCATGGCAAAGGGAATGGGCAACGTCATCTCCTCTCAGCCGAAACCCCCGCCCCCATCCCCACAGCCTCGGCATAACACCCCTCCAGCACCTCGATCTGCCGCGACGCCTCGAAACGCTCCGCAGCGGCCCGGGCGGCAGCGCGGCCCGCCTCGGCATAGCGGTCAGGGTCTTGCGCCAGCCGTCGCATCGCCCCGGCCAGCGCCGCGTCGTCGCGCTCCGCCACGAGATAGCCCGAAACGCCCTCCTCCACCGCCTCCGGGATGCCGCCGTGCCGCGTGGCGACCACCGGCAGGCCGACCGCCATCGCCTCCAGCATCGAGTTGGGCACCCCCTCCTGGTTGCCGTCCGCACCGAGTTCGCTCGGGTGCAAAAAAACATGCGCGCCGTCGAGCTGCTGCTTGAGCGCCTCCTGGGAGAGAAACCCGGTAAACGCCACCTGCTCCGCCACCCCCAGCTCTCGCGCCAGCGCCTCCAGCTCGCCGCGCAGCGGCCCCTCGCCCGCGATGGTGAAGCGGGAGCGCGGAAACTCCTCCGCGAACCGCGCGAACGCCCGCAGGCTGGTATGCAGCCCCTTCTTGGGAATCAACCGGCACGCCTGCAAAAAGCGCCACGCCCCGTCAACGGGAACGCTCCGGGGGGCGAACGGAAACCGCTCCAGCGGAATGCCCGTGCGGTGCACGCGGATCTTTTCCTGCGGGCACCCCGCCGCAACGAGACGCTCCGCCAGCGAACGCGAGCGTACCAGCACCAGCCGCGCCAGCCCGAACACCTCCCGGGCCGCCGCCGCGTAAGCCGGTTTATCCATGTCCACCATCGCGTCCGCCCCGTGGAAAGAGACAACCACCGGCACCGGAGGCTTGCGCAGCAGCGGCAAGAGCTGCACGGCGATGTGCCCGAAGTAGACGTGCAACACCCGCCCCCCCGCGCGGACGATCTCCGCCGCGATCCGCCGCGCCTCCGAGCGGTAAATCTGCACGGGCCGCCGCAAAATCTGGCGCACCCAGAGCCGCCGCAGCGCGTGCGTCGCCGGTTTTGGCAAGCGCAACACCGGCTCGAAGGGGAACCGCTCCGCCTCCTCGCGTTTCTGGCAGATCACCACCGCGCTCCAGCCGCGCAACCCGGTGATCTGCCGGTAGACATGCAGCATCTCCGGCTTGAGAAACGTGGCGCAATACTGCACGGCCACCGGCTTCGGATCGGCGGAACCCGAGCGCGCGGGAGAAGCAAAAGACGCGGGGGGATCGGAAGGGCTTACCAAAGCGGGCGCAGGGTCAGAAGCCGGAGACCATCCGGCTGCAAATGGATTTTATTCGCGTTGTCAGTGCGGTACGGGTCGCGTTCGGTAAACGTGAGAAAGCTCCACCCGGAGCCGTATTCCAGCGGGGCCAACGGGTTTATCATCTGCGCGGGCACGCGCGACGTCAAGGCGCGCGGAATCGGCCCCTCCGCGATCGGCACAGGCCGCGCAAGCGATCTCCGGCTCGCCCGCGCCGCAATCGCGGGCAGCGGCCCGGAGACGTGAACGACCTCCTGCTCGATGACCACGCGGCGGCCCGTCGGCTCCACCGCCTGGAGCACCCGCGGCCCCGGCTCCGCCCAGAGACGACGGCGTGGGCAGGCCCCGGGAGAACTGGCCACCGCCGCGACTTCGCCGAAAAAAAGTGCGAACAAAAGGACTCTCTTCATCGTTATAACCTCCGTGAACAATACGGAAACAGCACGGACGACGGCTCTCCCCCGCCCGAACGAAACCTTTAACGAAAAAGTTGCCCAATCCCCCGGCAACGGTACGTTTCAAACGGTGATGCTGGAACGGGAAGTGACCATTTTGAACCGGCTCGGCCTCCACGCCCGGCCTGCGGCGGAGTTTGTACGCGCCGCGCGCTCCTTCCAGTGCACGGTCACGATCCTCAAGAACAACGATCTCTATTCCGCCTCCAGCATCCTCGACGTTCTGAGCGCGAACCTCGACTGCGGCTCCTCCATGCTCCTGCGGGCGGAAGGCCCGGATGCGGAAACCGCCCTGGAACGCCTCGCGCTGTTGCTCGAAGAGTTTCGCAGGCAGGAGGGGGAGTAAGCCCGGCCCGGGCGATCCCTCAGTTCTGCCCGGCCAGCGCCGCCGCCGCTTTCAGCCCGGCAGGCCCGGCAGCCTTCACCCCCACGCGCGGCTCGGCCTCGAGCAGACGATACGCCACGGGCGCGCGCGTGTGGCGATCGAGCAGCGCGGCCTCCACCGTCGCATGGCGAAGCTGCTCCTCGCGGTGCGCGGCGATCTCCGCGTCGGGCGGCACCTCCTCCGACTCGCTCGTAAGCGCCAGATGCCCGACGCTCCAGGCATCGAGCGCGATCTCCCGCGCCTCCCGCGCCCCGCGTTGGCTGAAATCGCGCCGCCGCAAGAAGTTCTCCATCGCCGCCATCGCCTGCGCCTTCCCCGCGACCACGGCAAACGGCTCCGTATCCCGCGCGAACGGGCCGCCGTTGGTGTGGAACGCCCCGTCGTAATCGAGCCGCACAAAAAGGTCCGGCTCCCCCGGCTTCCCCAGCTCCGCAAAGAGCAACCGGGCAAGATACGGCGGCCCGTAAATCTGCTCGAAGGCGGTCTTGAGCGAAGGGCTCATCGAATAGCTGACCATCCGCCGCAGCGACACATCCTGCGAGGAGCGGGCAAACCCCTCCGCGCTCGCCACCTCGATCGCCGCCATCCGCAACCGTTCGATGTCGCCCGGGTGGCCAACCCCTCCCAGGGCGATCCGGTCGTAGACCTCGAAAATCTTCTGCCGGTCCCGCCCCACCGTGAGCAGCAGCACCCCCTCCGCGCAGCTCAGGCACGCGATGGGGCTGCCCACGGCAAGCTGATGTTCGATGTATTCGCGGCGATTCTGGATCGCCTCCACCCAGCGGTATGGTTCTTCGATCATTCGAGTTCGGCAAACTTGGGAGTGTGTTTGGGCAGTGACTGGAGATCGCGCTGGTAAGCCTTCGCCAGGATCCGCTCCGGCAGCGTGACCACCCCGGCCTGGTTGATGATTTTCACAACCGGGTAGACGCGCCCGTGGCGGTCCACCCCGCCCGTCGCCGTGTCGCTCTCGGCAGCGGTATCGAGCGCGCGCAGGGCGAGCAGGAGCGCCTCTTCCTCGTTCATCCGGGCAAGCGGGCGCGAGCCGAAGGCGCTGGCGTAGTAGAGCACGGAGCGCACGGCAGGCGAGCCGGAGCCGGAGGCCGCGAAATCCGCCGCCTCGAACTGCGCCCCCATCGCGTCGTAAAAATAGAGGCGCGGGAGATTTTCCTCCGCGTCATAAGTCGCGAAAATCGGGACGACGATCCCGACCCCCTGCATCACCATCCCGAAATTCTCGCGCAACAGCCGGGAGAGCGCGCGCACCTTCCCGTCCAGGCTCAACTCCTGCAACTGGCTGCGCCGGTAGAACTGGAAGGAGTGCTCCAGCATCCGCGCCATCTCCCACGCCGTCGCCGGAACCCCCGCGATGGCCATGAGCGAAAAGCGGTCGATCTCCAGCACCTTGTCGGCGCGGTCGTAGACGACCACGTTCCCGGCGGTCGCGCGGCGGTCGCCCGCCATCAGGATGCCCCCCTTGAACTTGAAGGCGAGGATCGTCGTCGCCTCGGTCTGCACGGGCGGCGCAGCAGGGTGCGCAACCGGGTGCAAAGAACCGGCAACCGGCCCTGCCTGCGCCTGCGTCTGCGTCTGCGCGATCACCCCCCGCCGCCGCAGCATCGCGGAGAAATCTTCGAACACCGCCGCATCCGTCGGCGGGAAAAGAGAGGAAGATGGAAACGGGGAAGTCATCGGGGAAAAAGGGAACAGGGAGAACCCACGCACGACGGGCTACTGCCCGGTGCGCTGGCGATAGCGTTTCGACTGGTCGGGATCGACCCGCCGCATCCGCTTGAGCAAATCTTTCGTGTCCGGTTTGGAGATGTCGGGCGACTTCGGCGCGCTGCCTTCCCCCTCCTTCGGCCCCCACGGCGCGGGGGCAACCGGCCGCTGGGTTCTCTCCGGCAGGTCGAAGCCGGAGCATTCCGCGAGCTTGCCTAACCGCCACAGGCGTGAGAAACGTGATTGCATGCACCGTTGGTTTCGTTTTTCCACCGGGATCGCGCTTATCCGCCCCTCCCTTCGGGAAAACGCCCCTCTCCCCCACGGTTGCGCCCGGTGCCCGCGCAACCTCCATCCCCCTCAGACAAAATGGACACGAACAAGTGGTTCCTGATGAAACACGATGACGGCACGCTCTTCGGCCCGATCGGGTTCGACGTTCTGCGCCAATGGGCCGTGGATGCCCTCATCTCCCCGCTCGACAAGGTTTCCACCGACGGCCAGAGCTGGATCAAAGCGCCGATGGTGCCGGAGTTGCAGATGGATTACCTGCTGGAACTCAGTGCGGACTCGTACTACGGCCCCACCACCGTCGGCGCCGTCCGCGAGTTCCTCGCCTGTGGCGAAATCACCGCCGAAACGTGCGTGACCAACTGCAAGACCGGCGAGGCGAAGACGCTGCGCGAGTTCCAGATCTTCACGCCACGGGTGCAAGACCCCGCCGAAGCGACGCCGAACCCGAGCCTTCGCGGGCATCTCCAGGCGCGTCTCCGCGAGCTGGAAGCCGCGCTGCTGGAGGAGCGCCGCCTTCGCTACACGGCGGAAGAGCTGCGCGCCCGGGCGGAAGCAAGGGCGAAGGAACTCGAAAAGCTCCTCTCCTGATCCTCTCCCGACCCGGGGAAAACCGGAAATCCCCCGGGCTCCGTGGGGCCGTGAGCACGAAGCAGACGAAAACCTGCTGGCAAGCCGGGCGACATTTTCCTATTTTTGGAGGACTGTTAAAAATGCTCGCACGCCTGATCGTCTTCTCCTCGCTGCTCCTTGCGCCGCTCGCGCCGCTTGTGGCGGGCGGCGCAACAGCAACGTCGAAGAAAGCCGTGCACTCCTCCCGGCATTCCCGCCGCTCGCCCGCTCCAAAGCCAACCCCCTCTCCCACACCGACTCCAACTCCAACTCCAACTCCGACGCCAACTCCCTCTCCCTCTCCCACTCCGGCCCCCTCCCCCACGCCCGCCCCGGTCGCCGATTTCCTCCCCCCTCGCTGGCTCACCCAGCAGCAGCGGGAGCACGCCGCGCGGGTGGACTCGATCACGATCCCCAGCCCCGGCGAGGTGATGGCGGCGCTCTCCCGGGAGATCAAGCCGAACTGGAAGGCGCAGTACCGCCCCCCGATCCCGACCACCTTCTCCAGCCGGGTGCAGATCGCCCTGAACATCGGCGGCCTCGTCGCGGACGGCTACATCGCCGTGGAAGCCGAAGACAGCCAGCAGGTCAAAAACATCGGCAAGGACATCATCACCCTCGCCAAAAGCCTCGGCGTGAGCGAGAGCGTCGTCGCGCGGGGGCGCAGCATCTCCGATTTCGCCGAGAACAGCCAGTGGGACGCGCTCAAGAAAGAGCTGGAAGCCACGCAGAACGACGTGGAGCTTGCCCTGGACGAGCAGCATGATGCCCATCTCGTCAGCCTCGTGAGCCTCGGCGGATGGCTTCGCGGCACGGCGGTCTTGAGCGGCTGGATCGCGGAGAACTACACCCCCGGCGGGGCCCGGCTGCTCCGCCAGCCCGCCGTCGTCGCGTACCTCCGGGAGAAACTCGAAAAACTGCCGGAGAAAGTGCGCGACGAACCGTTGATCGAGAAAACCACCGGAGAGCTGGCCAAAATCGAAAGCCTCGTCGCCTTCCCACGCGACAAAACGCCGACTCTGGACGAAGTGCAATCCCTCAAGGAGATTTCCGGCACGCTCGTGGAGGAAATTTCCCGAAAAAAGGAGGTGAAATGAAGCCCGCCCGCGCTTTCCTCTCCGTGCCGCTCGTGGCACTTGCCGCCTTCGCCTTTTCACCCCGCGCGGCGTTTTCGAAAAACCCGTCGGACGACGAAGGGGCCCGCACCCAGGCTGCCGCGCTGGAAGTGGCGCGCTTCCTTTCCGGTCAGGATGACAAAGGCGACAAGGGGAACGTAGGCTTCAAGATCCGCGACGGCCACTGGGCGAGCACCATCGCCCCCGGCGAGCCGAAGATCATCCAGGTCAACCTCTACGCGGGGAACCGGTACTGGTTCGCCGCCGCCCCCGCCTCGCCGGAGGCCGGTCGGCTGACGCTGGGCATCTATGACGAAACCGGCAGGCTCGTCCTCATGCAGACCTGCGGCCAGGCCATCTGGACGGGGGCGGGGTTTACCGGGTTCGACCCCACCGTAAGCGGGCCGTACTATCTCCGCATCGCCCTCGCAAGCCAGCCCGGCTCCAAACCGCCCAAACCGGACGATTCAACCGGAACAGAACCCGAACCCGACCCGCCGGAAAAACCACCCAAGCCGGATCAACCCAGCCAGCCGGAGCGCGCCCCTGTCGCGTTTTACCTGCTCTACAGCTACAAATAAGCCCCCTCCTCAAGTCATGGAATTTTCATCTTCAGAAGTCGCGGAGAAAACCTCCGGCCCGAGAGTCAAACAGTTCTCGATCTTCCTTCCCAACAAAGTCGGCGCGCTCTCCGAGGTGGTCAAAGTGCTCAACGACCACAGCGTCCACGTTCTCGCCATCAACGTCCAGGACTCGGCGGACTCCGCCATCGTCCGTATCGTCGCCAGCGACCCCGAGCAGGTGCACGACCTCCTGAGCATTCACGGCATCCCGTTCTCGCAGTCCGAGATCGTCGCCGTGGAGATGACGGAGGGGGCCACGCAGCTCCCCCGGCTCCTCGCCTCGCTGCTGATGGCGGAGGTGAACATCCACGGCATCTACGGCCTGCTCACGCACCCGCGCGGCAACACCGCCCTGGCCATCCACGTGGAAGACAACGACTGCGCCACCGCCGTGCTCCGCAGCCACGGATTCCGGGTGCTCAGCCAGATGGACATCTCGCGATAGACCGCGCGCGCCTTCTTCTGGCCTTACTTCTTCCCGTACGGCTCCGAGTGCTGAAGGTGGTGCTCCCAGTTCGCCGTATAGCGGCGCGCAAGCTCCGCCGCGCCCCGGATGATGAGGAGGTTCTCTGCGTTGCGGCTTTCGGCGGCTTTCGTGAAATTGAAGGAACCGGTGACGACCGTATCGCCGTCGATCACCATCACCTTGTTGTGCGCGATGGCGTGCGCCCCGTCCAGGAAGACCGGAACGCCCGCGCGAGCGAGGAAATCGGCCGAGGAATAACGGCTCCCCCCGCCCTGCCCCCGGTCGAGAACAATCTGGACATCGACCCCGCGCCGCTTCGCCTCCAGCAACGCTTTTGCAATGGGCGCGGAGGTAAAGGAGTACGCCTGGACGCGAATGCTGGAGCGCGCCGCGCCCAGTGCTTCAAGAAGCGCGCGGGTGCAGCCTCCGTCGGGCGAAAAATAGACCTCCCACCCGGCAGGCGCCGCCACCGGCCCGCTCGTCGCCCCGGGCTGCGGCGAAGGCGTGCGCAGCGGAAGCCGGTCGATCAGCATCCCCGCAAGCACCAGTGCGAGGACCACGCCTGCGGCGAGCTTTTTCGTCCCGCGACGACCCCGCCCCGTCTGCGGAGCCTTGTACCTGAAAGCGGAAAATCCCCCCATGCCGGTTTGAGTTTATAAGCCCGGGGGGAGCGCTACGGATTTTTCTGCGTCTGCCGGAGCAGCTTCGCGCCGCCGAGTTCCGCCGCGCCTGCTTTCTCAAGATCGGTCCAGAGGGTGCCCGGGCCGCTGTGGAGGATGTTCAGCCGGATCGCCGGGTTGAGCGACTGCGCGAGCGTCCAGAGGTTGTACGCCACCGGATCGCCAAACGCCTTGATCTTGACCTGGAAGCCTTTCGCCTTTTCCCCCTCCACCAGCCGGATCACTTCGGCCTGCGCCTTGCCGAGCCGCAGCGTCTTTTGCGCGCGTGCTGCCGCCGTCTCCTTCTCGATCTCCGCGACCTCGCGCAGTGCCTCGCCGCCGATCTCGGCGACCTGCTTGTTGCGGTCCGCGTCGATCTCGGCCCGGAGCTTCTGCGTCTCCTGCTTGACCTCCTCGCTGCGCTGGTCGATCAGGCTGATCTCGGTGTTGAGTTCCGCCTGCTTCTTCGCGGTATTCTGCCGTTCCTGGTTCGTAAGATCCTGCTCCTGGGCGATGCTCGCCTGCTGGATCGGTTCGAGAATCTGCCGGGGGACGTTGACGTGCCGGATCAGCGCGTTGTGGATGACGATCTTCTTCTCGGCAAGCGCCCTGGCGAGCGCGTCGGTCATGTCGTTCTGGAACTTTTCGCGCCCCTCGCCGACAATGAAGTCGCGCGCGCCGTAGGCGGAGCCTTTCAACCGCGAGATGGAGAGAATCTGCGGCATGATGACTTTCTCCACCGCCGCCGGGAGATCGCCGTAGTTGCGGAAGATGAAGGCAAGATTATCCGGCAACAGTTCGAACTCGACCGTCATGTCGAGGCTGATTTCAAACCCATCCTTCGAGGGAAATTCGACGAACTGGTTGAGCACGAACGCGAGTTCGCCCAGCTTGGCGCCCGACGCGGAAGGCTCGGTCCGCTTCGCCCCCTCGTCGCCAGCCCGCGCGGCTTGCCGGGGTTGCTTCCGTTCCGGGCGGGCTTTCTCCGTGTCGCCGAAGGAGGACTTCGCCCGGTAGCTGTTCCCCTCCGCTTCGAGATACGACTGCCGCCGCAGTTGCTGCTTGGCGAGCAGCTTGTTCTGGAGATCGTTCACGGCGCTGTTGTTCATCGCGATCTGGCTTTTGGTGATGACGTTCCCTCCGGTCTTCCCCATCAGGGCGACCTGGTTGACGCCGACCTCCAGAATGTCGATCTTGAACTGGCGCGGGTTGACGTAATAAAGGCCCGGCTGCAAGACATCGGCGCGCACCCCTTTTTCCCCCGGCCCGGCGAAATGCCCCTCCGGCGCCTGCGTGCCGGAGAGCGAGGTGATGACGCCCGCGTAGCCGACGGGGATGCTGATGGCATCCACGATGTCCACGTTATAGCCGACCGGGTTGAGCCGGTATTTCCCCGGCCCGAGCACCTGCTTCCAGATGCCTTTCTCGCCCGCTTCCGCCAGGAACTGGCCCGAGGGAAGCTCCTTGCCGACCTTGGAGGTGACGATGCCGACCTTCCCCGGCGGGATCAGCGTGGCGGGAAAGATCCGGTGTTCGTAGAGATACGGGTTGAGGAAATGGCGGCCTTCGCCGAGCACTTTTTCCTGCACACCGCGCTGCCCCTCGTGGGCAAGGATTTCCCCGGGCGGGAGCGAGTCGCCCCCCTTTGCGGTGATGACGGCGATCTGGTTCGGGCCGACGTAAAAGCGGCAGAAGGCCCACTGCCAGAACCCCCAGGCGGCCACGGCAGCCACGGCAACCCCAACGGCGGAAGAGAGAGCAAGACGGTTCATGGCGTTAAGGAGCGGGAACAAAAGGTTTGAAGAGGCCGCCGAGTCCCTTTTCGTCATCCCCGGCGAGGATCGACTCCACGCGCGGGGCGATCCGTTCGTATAACTCATGCCGCGCGAAGTTCAGCCCGCCCCCGAACGCCTGGACCTGCGTGGCGAACACCCCGGCGTTCGCGTCGTTGGCGAGTTCGATCACCTTCCGGTCCGCCTCCGCCTGAAGCAGAATGGCGTCGGCCTGCGCCTCGGCGGCGGCGCTCTCCAGCTTGGCCACCTCCAGTTGCTGCCGCGCCGCGATGAGCCGCACTTCCTGGTCCTGCCGCGCGCCGATCACCGCGCGCAGCCGGGCGGTTTCCGCCTCGACTTTCTCCTTGTTCTGCTGCGCGAGCATCTCCTGCCGCGCGAGTTCCGCCTGCGACTTGGCCTGTGCGATCTGCTGCTCGATCTTCCGCGCCTCCTGCACGGCGATCTCCCGGTCGCGGATGATGCTGGCGATCTCGTCGGGCGGGGTGATGTTGCGGATCAGCACGGAACGCACTTCCACGCCGGAACTCAGGCAGCGCGCCTTGAGGTGCCCTTCCAGGCTGTCCTGGAACTGCTGGCGCGTCGAGCCGGTGATGTAGTTCTTCGCCGGGTTCTTGCTCCCCTCGATGCGGCTGAACCCGCGCGCCAGCGGCATGATGATCTTCTTGATAATGTCATCCATGTCGCCGACGCGATGCGTGATCTGGGCGAGCTTCTGCGGGATGAGCGCGTATTCGATCGTCCCTTCCACGCGGACGTTAAAGCCGTCCACCGTCAAAAAGTTGATCGCGTCCTCCCCGCTCATCTCGAAGCGTTGGCTCTGCAAATTCACCTCCGCGACCGTGACCATGTACGGGTTCAGGTAATAGGTGCCCGGGTCGAGAATCTCCGGGCGGACGCCTTTGTACCCCTCGGGCGCGAGAAAGGTGTTGCGGCTCTGCGCGGGGATTTCCTTGCTGAAAGCGTCGTCGCCCACCAGCGAGGTGACGACCCCGGCGCACCCGGCGCGGATCTGCGTCGCGTCAAAAAGCTCGACCTGGTAGGCGTACGGGTTGATCCGGTATTTCCCCGGGCGGAGCACTTCGGCCACGATCCCCTTCGTCTCTTTGCGCGCGATGATCTCCCCCGCAGGGAGGTTCTCGCCGTAGAGCCGCGTAAGCACGCCGAGCTTCCCGGCGGGGATGTCGGTCGTGGTCTTGATCTCCCAGCCCCACGAGTACGGGTTGCGGAAGTAGCGCCCTTCCGGGAGCACTTCCAGGACGATCCCTTTTTCATCCGGCCCGGTAGCGAGCACCTGCCCGGGCGGAAGATCACCGCCCGTCTTGTGGATGAGCACGGCAAATTCATCCGACCCCGGCTCGATCCGGCAGAACACCCAGGTGAAAATCGCCCCGAAGACGATCACCCCCGGCACAAGCGCGGCAAGCACCGTGGAGGAAGCCACGCGCAGCCAGAAACGCGGCCCGCCGGGAGGGCGGGAGGAAAAACGCGCGGGGGAAGGCGTGGGAGCGCCGGGAGAAGAAAAATCGCTCATGAAGGGGAATAGCGGGAGAGGGCGGGAGAGGGTGGGAGAAAACCGTGACGCCGGGCATTCTACCGGGAAAACCCCGGGTGGCAAGGCAGGGAATGCCGCCGTTGCGGCAGGCCGGGGCGGGGCGTAGACTGGAAGTGGGAAGGCGAGATTCCGCTGGTTCTGCGAAGAACTGGTTCCCGGGCCGGGACCCCCCGGCAGGGAAAAAACAACGGAGTCTTACCTTCCTCTTTCTTTCTCCGCGATCCTCCCCCGCACCAGTTCGGCGGCGAGGCGGATCGCGGCGATCATGCTCCCGGGCCGGGCAAGCGAGCGCCCCGCAATGTCGAAGGCGGTGCCGTGGTCGGGGCTGGTCCGCACGAAGGGCAGCCCGAGCGTGACATTCACCCCTTCGTCAAAGGCGTGGAGCTTGAGCGGGATCAACCCCTGGTCGTGGTACATGCAAAGCACGCCGTCGAACTCGCCCGCGGCGGCCCGGAAAAAAAGCGTATCGGGCGGCAGCGGCCCCTCGAACCGCACTCGCCCCTCCCCCTCCCACTGGCGGGCCAACCCCGCGACGGCGGGGGCGATCGTCTCGATCTCCTCGCGGCCCATCGCGCCCGATTCCCCCGCGTGCGGATTGAACCCGGCCACGGCAATCCGCACCGGCTTTCCCTCCCGGCAGCCGTGGCGCGCGAGCAGAAAATCGGCCAGCAGCGAACCGACGCGCGCAATCTCCTCCGCGCTCAGAAGCGCCGCCACGGCGCGCAGCGGCACATGGGCAGTCACGAGCGCGACGGTGAGCGCCCCGCCGGTGAGCAGCATCGCGAAGTTCTCCACCCCCGCGCGGGCGGCGAAGAACTCCGTCTGCCCGGGAAACGCGAACCCGGCGGCCTGCGCGCGAGCCTTGTGGATCGGCCCGGTGACGACGGCGGCGATCTCCCCCGCGTTGGCGAGGCGGGCGGCGGTTTCAAGTGCTTCGAGGGAGGCGCGGGCGGTTTCCGGCGTCGGGCGGCCCGGAACAACTCCCTCCGCGCTCCCGATGAGGCGATAGCGGAACCCGGGGTCAAGCTCCCCCGAGGCAAGGGCGGCGCGGATCACCTCCGGCCCAACCCCGGCGGGATCGCCAACGGTAATGCCAATGATGCCGATCACGCCCGGCAAATCGTCTGCGGAAGAAGCCGATGAAGACACCGTGCTCAATAAATTTTCACGTACGCCTTGCTGCGAAGCCCTTCGATCCACTTCTGCTGCGCCTGCTGGCGTTCCTCCTGGATGACCCGGTTGATGACCTCGCCACGGACTTCGCCAAGCGTTTTGGTTTCGCCGTGCTTGCGGGCCTCGACGTAGAGGAGATAATAATTTCCGCTGAGTTCGATCGGCTCGCTCACCTTCCCCACCTTCAGGCTGAAGGCGGCCCGGGAGAGCTTTTCATTCAGGGTGGAACGCTCGATCCAACCCCAGTCGCCGCCCGATTCCCGGGAGGAATCCTCCGAATACATCTCTGCGGCTTTTGCGAAATCGGCCCCGCCCACGATCTTCGCACGCACATCCTTGGCGACGTTCGCGGCGTCCGGGTTATCGCTGCGGAAGACGATCATCCGCAGCTTGACCTCCTCGGGCGTGCTGTATTCGGCGCGGTGCGTTGCGTAATATTTCTGCACCTTGGCGGGGGAGACCGTCGGGTTGAGCTTCACCGCCCGGGCGCGCATCGCCTGCACGATCATCTTGTCGGTTTCGAGCTTGCGGAAGCGCTGGATCGTGTACCCCTGCGCCTGGAGCGTGCGGATGAACGCCTGCCGGTCGCCGTCGAACTGCTCGCGGATGATCGTGTTTACGTGGTCATCCAGGATATGATCGGGGACGACGAACTTCTGCCGCGCGTACTCCTGGAGGACAAGCTGCCGGTCCACGAGTTCCTGCACGGCGGCAAGCCGAAGCTCCCGGATCTTGTCGAGAAGTTCCTTCCCTTCCAGGCTTTCGCGCAGCTGGTGCTCGCGCTCCGCGACCAGCTCCCGCACCTGGGAGAACGTCACCACGTCGTTGTTGACGACGGCGGCGATTCCGTCGAGCACTTCTTCGGCTCCGGCAACCGCCGAGATGGCGAGAAAGGTGGCAAACGCAGCAGGGACCAGATGGCGGGATAACATGGCGTCGGAGTGAAAAAACAGGGGCAACCGTAAGGAGGTGAAGAATGAAGTCAACAGCAAAGGCCCGCCCGGTGGGGCGAACCGGGGTTCTCCCGAACGCCCGCGCGGCTTTGCCCCCGCAGGAGACGTTCCGCCCCTCCCCTGCCCGACTCCACGCTGGCGCGCCTCCCCGGAGGTCGTTATCGTGGAGCCATGCAGTTCAAGGACTACTACAAGATTCTCGAAGTGCCGAAAACCGCCTCGCACGACGAAATCAAGCGCGCGTTCCGGAAACTGGCGCGCCAGCACCACCCCGATGTCGTCAAGCCGAAGGAGCGCCCGGCGGCGGAGGCCCGCTTCAAGGAGATCAACGAAGCGTACGAAGTCCTGGGCGACCCGGAGAAGCGCCGCAAGTACGACACGCTCGGCGCGGACTGGGACCGCGCCGCCCCGCAGCCGCCGCCCGGGTGGCGGCAGGCAGGCGCGGGCACCGGCGCAGGAGCAGGCGGAGGCGCGCCGGGGGGCGCGGAAGACTTCGAGTTCAATTTCGGCGGGACCGGGTTCAGCGACTTCTTCGAGGCGTTCTTCGGCTCCGGCGGGCGGCGCGCCAATCCGTTCGCCAGCGGCCGGGCGGCGGGGCAGGCGCGCGGCGTGGATGTGGAGGCGGACCTGATGGTCACGCTGGAGGAGGCGCTGCGCGGCGCACGGCGCAAGATCTCCTTCCAGCGGCGCGGGGGAGAGATCCAGAGCTACGAGGTCGCGATCCCCGCCGGGGTCCGCGAAGGGCAGCGCATCCGGCTGGGGGGCCAGGGCGAGGCGGGAACCTACGGCGGGGAAGCGGGCGATCTTTATCTGCACGTCCGGCTCGCCCCGCACCCCGATTTTCGCGTGGAAGGGGCCGACCTCATCCACGAAATGGAGGTGCCGCCCTGGACCGCCGTGCTCGGCGGAGAGGTCACGGTTCCGACGATGGAGGGAGCCGCAAAGCTGAAAATCCCCGCCGGGAGCCAACCGGGGCAGCGGTTCCGGCTGCGCGAACGCGGCCTTCCGAAGAAAGAGGGTGGCCGGGGGAGCCTCTACGTGCTCCTCGGCATCGAGATCCCGCGTCATCTCACGGCAGAGGAGCGGGAGCAGTGGGAGAAGCTGGCTGGCAAAGGATAACCCACCTAATCCCCCGAATCCCCCCGAATCCCCCCGGACCGCAGGGCCGGATTACCGCAAAAACCGCCCGAGATTCTCCGATTCCCACCGCCGGGCGCGGCGGTATTGCGGAAAGAGCCGTTCGCGCTCCCGGAAGCGTTCGGTGTGGACCCTCCGGCGACCGCTTTTGTCAAATTCGTCCGGGACGACGGCGTGGAGCATCTCGTGGTAAAGAACGTACTCCATGAACCAGCGCGGGACGAACGGGGCGTCCAGAAGAGGGTGCACACGGATGATCCGGTCTTCCTCCTGGATCGAGGCGAAGACGAAGTAGGTTTTGGGCCGCTGCCGCCGCCGCCGCCCCCAGACGATCCGGTAGCGGCGCAGCTCCCGGGCGAAGTATTGGGCGTTGAGCTTGTCGAAGATCGCCTTCAGGTCGAAATACTTCCCATCGGGATCGACCGTAGGTGGCCGCCCCGAAGGGGAACTGAGACAGGAAACCTTGCGCTTCCGCCTGGGCATTGCGCACCAAATTACCCTCGCCGCGCCCGGGAGCAAGGCTTACGTATCGGGCGAGATTTTTTTAAGAATCGAGTCCAGAAGTTGCTCCAGCCGCTTCACCCGCTCCAAAAGCAGCGGGAGGCGGCTGACGCGGGCGATGCGCTCCTTCTCCTCGCGGAGCGGCACGGCGGGCCGACCCCAGACCACCGCCCCGGGGGGCAAGCTTTTGCTCACGCCACTCTGGGCGGCCACGATGGCGCGGTCGCCAATCTCGATGTGCCCGACCACCCCCGCCTGCCCCGCCACGGTCACGTATTGGCCGAGCCGGGTGCTTCCGGAAATCCCCACCTGCGCGACGACGATGGAGTGCTTGCCGATGACGACGTTATGGGCGATCTGGACGAGATTGTCGATTTTCGCCCCCTCGCCGATCCAGGTGCGGCCAAAGCGGGCGCGGTCGATGGTGGCATTCGCACCGATCTCGACATCATCGTCGATCTGCACGATGCCCGTCTGCGGGATCTTGACATGCCGCCCCTCGACCATCTCGTACCCGAAGCCGTCGCTGCCAATCACGGTTCCGCTGTGGATGACGACGCGCTCGCCGAGCACGCAACGCTCCCGGATGGTGACATGCGGATGAAGATGGCAACCAGCCCCGAGGCGCGCCTCGTGGCCGACGTAAGCGCCCGCCCCGATGACGGTGCCTTCGCCGATCACCGCCCCCGCTTCAATGACGGCGTGCGGCTGGATCGAAACGCCCGCGCCAAGCTGGACATTCTCGCCAACCACCGCGCTCGGGTGGATGCCCGGCGGAAAGACAATGGCCGGAGGGGCCAGTTTTTCGAGCACCTGCGCGAAGGCGACCGAAGGGTTGGCGACTTCGACGGCAATGGCGGAGATCGGCTCCGCAAACCCCTCCGGCACCAGCACACAGGTGGCGCGGGTGGCTTTCAAGGCAGGCAGGTAACGCGCGTTGCCAAAGAAGGTCACATCCCCCTCGCACGCTTCGGCCAGCGAAGCCGCCCCGGTAATC
The DNA here is from genome assembly GCA_964651005.1 of uncultured Chthoniobacteraceae bacterium. Classification (GTDB taxonomy): domain Bacteria; phylum Verrucomicrobiota; class Verrucomicrobiia; order Chthoniobacterales; family Chthoniobacteraceae; genus DATMFV01. The sequence goes on from CAZYVL010000023.1 coordinate 18,131, forward strand.
CGGCAAGGGCCAGTCGCCGCGCCAGATGCGCCAGATGCGCCGGGCGCGCCGGATGAGCCGGGCGCGCCGGACGCACCGGAGGGATAAACGACCCGCCCGCCGACAAGGCGGGCGAGTTCTTCCACAGAGAGATCCACGAAGGAGTGGTGGGGATGAAGGAGAGAGGCGGATGGACCGCCCGATTTTCGGAGTTTCCCTTTTTCCGCCTTATTTCTTCTTTTCGGTCTTCTTTTCGGGCGCCTTGGCCGCAGCCGGAGTCTCCTTCGGCTTGTTCTTGTTCAGCTCGGCGATCACCTCGTCGCTAAAGTCGTTCGTATCGCGGGAGTAGAGCACGACCGGCACGCCGTTGGTGCTGATGCCGGACTTGTCGAGCACCAGATCAAACTGGCCCGCCTTCACCTTTTCCTGAACGACCACGTTGATCTCCTTGATGATGCCGCTGCGCATCCGCTCCACCTGGTCGCGGAGATCCTGCTCGCGGGTCTGCTTGAAGCCGCGAATCTCCTGCTCCATTTTGATCCGCGCGGCGTTCTTTTCGTTGAGCTCCTTGGCCTTCTTTTTCTTGGTCTCTTCGCTCAGTTCCGACTTGCCGAGTTCGTCGCTCAGGCCCTTGATCTCGGCGAGGCTATCCTTGTAGGCGTCCAGACGGTCCTTGATCTCCTTCTGGGAGGCGGAAAGGGATTGGTTGATCTGGTTCTGAGCCTGCATGGTCTTGTAATACTGGCTCAGGATCTTGGCCATATCGACATAGCCAACCTTGATCTCGGCCTGGACGGAGGCTACCGAACCGAGACCGAGCGCGGAAATGAGAGTGGCGACTGTAAGAAGTTTATTCATTGGTTGGGTTGGGGTGAGTCAGGGGTCGTATATTATGGCTCAAAGCGACATGAAAGCTACTTTTTTGCTCCATTGGCATCTTCTCAAAGACTCCGGGGCGCTGTTTTCGTTCAAAATTGGTATCCGATGTTGAAATTGAACCGCCCGCCGTTTCCGGTTTCATAGGCGTTCTGGACGGGGATGCCGTAGTCGATCCGGACCGGGCCGATGGGGAGATCGAGGCGCACGCCGATGCCGACATCCGAGGCGACATTGCTGAAGTCGAAGTCGTACGAGCCGCCGTTGACCATGCCCGCGTCATAAAAGAGCGCGCCCCGCACGCGGTCCACGACCGGGAAGGTATACTCCAGCGTGACCCGCGCCATCGAGTTGCCGCCGATCGGCTCGCCGTTTTCATCCCGGGGGCTGACATCGCGGAAGTCAAAGCCACGCAGGTTGTTCGCGCCGCCGAGGTAGAGCCGGTCGAAGATCGGCACGCCGTTTTCCCCGTTGTTCCCGTCGCCACCCTTCCAGGAGTCCACCACGGCGACTTCGCCGTTGAGCGTCAGGATGGTATCCCACGGGAGCAGGATGTAATGGCTCGCCTCCAGGTCGAAGCCGTAGATCTTCACGTCGCCGCCCAGGGGGCCGCCCGCGACATAGGTGGTCAGGTCCGCGCGGGTGCCCCGGCGGGTCAAAAAGACGCTATCGCGCGTGTCGTAGGTGAGCGAGGGGGAGAGCTGGCTCTTGAGGTGATCGCCCCTCTGGCTCTCGATCTCCCTGGAGACTCCCTCGGCCATGTTATAGAGGGTGATGTTCTCCAGCCGGTAGTCGAGCCGCCATGACCAGAACGGGTTGATCGCCTTGCGGGTGAAGAGATTGAGGCCGTAGTTCTTCTGGTCGTAGACGGAACTCAGGAAGGTGGCGTCGTGGTAGAAAAGCTCCCCGCCGACGGCGAGTTCGTAGTCGAGGAAGTACGGCTCCGTGAGGGAAACGACAAAATCCCGGCGCCGGTCGCCATACTGGAGGCGGGTGCGGAAACGCTGGCCGCCGCCGGTGAAGGTGGGCCAGTTGGTAATGTCGAAGTTCGACTGCGTGAGCTCGACAAACCCGATCAGGCTGTCGATCGAGCTGAACCCGGCCCCGAAGTTGAGCGATCCGGTCCGCTTCTCCGTCACGACGACGTTGAGATCCTTTCTCCCGGGGATCATCGTATCGGAGGGGAAGAGATCGACGCGCTCGAAGTAATTGAGGTTCGTCAGGCGGCTCTTGCTCGCATCGACGCGGGCGGTGTTATAAAGCTCGCCCGGCGCGAGCGCGAGTTCGCGGCGGATCACCTTGTCCTTGGAGCGCGTGTTTCCGCTGATGTTGATACGGTTGACGTACGACTGCACGTTCTCGGTGACGTGGTAGACGACATTCTGGAGGTGGGTTCCGCCAGCGGTCGTCTCGGGGACCACCTGGGCGTCGATGTAGCCGCGCGCGCCGTAGAGATCCTGGATCGCCCGGATGTCGGTTTCCAACCCAAGCGGCGAGTAGACCGCGCCCGGCTTGAGCTGGAGCTTCGCGGTCACTTCCTCCGCCGTCAGCACCTCCGTGCCGGTCACTCCCATCGTGCCGACCTTGTACTGCTCCCCTTCGCGAATCGTGAAGACGAGATTCACATCGGGCTTGCCGGAGGTCCGCTCGATCTGCGGCTGGGCAACCGCGGCGTCGAGATAGCCGCTGTTCTGGTAATGTTCGAGCAGGGCAGCCACGTCGTCCTGAAGCTTGTCATTCTGAAGACGGCCCGACTTGGTGAGAAAGGAGAGAAACGTGTGCGTGTTCGTCTTGATGACCTTGCGCAACTGCCGGTCGGAGAAGATCGTATTCCCCTCGAAGCGGATATGCTGGACAACGGTTTTGCCCCCTTCCGTGACGGTGAAGGTGACCACCGCACCCTCGGCCCCTTTCCCGGGGGCAATCTGGCTCTCCACCGCCGTGTCCTTGTAGCCGCGCTCCCGGTAGTAGGAGAGGATCTTCTGCCGATCCGCCTCCAGGCTCGCTTCCGTAAGCTGCCCGTCGGGCTTGGTGAGGAGTTGCTTGCGCAGCGACTTGGTTTTGACCTGGGTGACGCCTTCGAGCCGGACTTCCTTGACGCTTCCGCGCGTCTGCACGACGACGATCACCTCGATCCCGTCATCGGTCTGCTCGCCGAGGAAGATGCGGACGTTGGAAATGCGGCCCGTGCCGTAAAGGTTGCGGATATCCTCCTCCACCGCCGCATCCGAGTAAGGACGGCCCACGGCGGTGCGCATGTTGGCGAGAATCCGCTCCTTGCTGACGGTCTCCGGGCCGACGTACTGGATTTCGATGCTCTTGACATTGGGCATCTGCCTGGACTGCGCGAGAAGGTCCGGGGAGAGAGCCAGGCTGAAGGTGGCCGCGGCGGCGAGGAGAAGATGGCTGGGTCGCATAGAGGCTGGTTAAAAAGGCTGGTTAAAGTCGCTTTTAAAATTGCAGGGGGTCGCTGGAAGTCGCTTGGGAAACCTGACGCGGAGCGCCGGTTATGAATGGAGATTTGCCCCTGAAAGGTCAAGATTCCTTTGCCTTTTCCGGGGCGGGAATTTGGATGAGCGCCCCCCCGGGGAAACCACGAGCCGCCCGAAGCGTGCCAGAGAGGGCGGAGAGGGCAGGCGGGGCGAACCCCCAATGGCGGAGCTTGAGCCGGGCGGCCATTTTGAGGCAAGTTGCGGCGTGGCGAAATTTCTCATCGTCGATGCGCACAGCATGATCTTCGCCTGGCCGGAGATGCGGGCGCTCCATGCCCGGCGGATGGTGCTCGCGCGCGACGCGCTCGTGCGGACGCTCACGGAGTATCAGGATCTCTCCGGCCTGCGCGTGGTGGCGGTCTTCGACGGCCAGGGGGAGCGGGTCTCGGAGACCTCGGAGCCGGGCGGCATCCAGATCTTCTACTCCGGGCGCGGGCAGACGGCGGATTCGGTGATCGAGCGCCTCGTGGCAAAATACGCCACCCTCCATGAGATCACCGTCGCCACCGGGGACCGCCTCGAAGCGCAGACCGCCGAGAGCTTCGGCGGGGCGTGCCTCTCCGCAGAGGCGCTTTGGCGGGCCATCGAGCAGGCGCGGGGCGATTTCCAGCGCGAACTCCGCCGCCGCCGGGCGCGGTAGCTTAGCCCCCTCCCCCGTTTATTCCGCGAGCGTATCGATCTTGCGCGCGAGCTGGAAATCGAGCGCCGTCAGCCCCCCTTCGCTGTGGGTGGAGAGGCAGAGGCGGACCTTGTTCCAGCGAATGTCGATATCCGGGTGGTGGTCCTCCTCTTCCGCGATCTCGGCCACGGCGTTCACGAAGTCGATGGCCTGGGTGAAATCGTCAAACTCGAAGACACGCTCAATCGCCTTTTCATCGGTTTCCCATTCGGGAATCCGCTTCATCATCGGTTTGATATCGGGACGGGGAACCAGGGTTGCCATAGGTCAGGATAAGCCGGAGATACTCTACACCCGAGACATCGCCCTTGAACAGCACGACGCGTGGGTGTAAAACGCCGCCTCCCGCAGCGATCCTTCATTCGCTTAAAACCGCGCAATCGCTCCATCCACCTCATCCCGAAAAGAATTTATGGGCAAAATCTATAACAACATCGTTGAAACCGTGGGCCGCACCCCGCTCGTCAGGCTGAACCGGATCTCCGCGGGCCTCGACGCCACGATCGCGGTCAAGTGCGAGTTCTTCAACCCGCTCGGGAGCGTCAAGGACCGCATCGGCATGGCGATGGTGGAAGCCGCCGAATGCGCGGGGATTCTCCACAAGGATTCCGTCATCGTGGAGCCGACGAGCGGCAACACCGGCATCGCGCTCGCCTTCGTCTCGGCGGCCAAGGGATACAAGCTCATCCTCACCATGCCCGACACGATGTCGCTGGAGCGCCGCACGCTGCTGGCGATGCTCGGCGCGAAGCTCGTCCTGACCCCCGGCGCGGAAGGGATGAAGGGGGCCATCGCCAAGGCCGAGGAGATCGTCCGCAACACCCCCAACGCCTGGATGCCACAGCAGTTCGACAACCCCGCGAACCCGGCCATCCACCACAAAACCACCGCCGAGGAGATCTGGAACGACACGGACGGCAAGGTGGACATCCTCATTTCCGTCGTCGGCACCGGCGGCACGATCACCGGCGTGGCCGAGGCGCTCAAGCAGCGCAAGCCGGAGTTCAAGGCGATCGCCGTGGAGCCAAAGGATTCTGCGGTCATCGGGCAGACCATGAAGAACCAGCCGCTCAAGCCCGGCCCGCACAAGATCCAGGGCGCCGGAGCGGGGTTCATCCCGACGAACCTGCACATGCCGGTCGTGGACGAGGCGATCAGCATCACCAATGACGAAGCGTTCGCGATGGCGCGCCGTCTCGCGAAGGAGGAAGGAATCCTCGCGGGCATCTCCTCGGGCGCAAGCGTCTGCGCCGCCGTGGAAGTCGCCAAGCGGCCCGAAAACGCCGGCAAGCTCATCGTCGCCATCCTCTGCTCCACCGGGGAGCGGTATCTTTCCACCGCGCTCGCCGCCGAAGCCAAGGCCGAAGTGGGCGCATAAAAAAAACGGAGGGAGCGCCGGACTCCGGCAGCCTCCCGTCTGGAGGAACGAAGCAGCCGAATGGAGAATCGGGAAACCGGTTCTCCGTTCTGCTTCCGGGGCGAAATGCGCGGACTCCACCGCGCAATTCCACTGGCTCCCGCTTCGGAATTCAGGTTAATTGGTTATTCTCATGAGTTTGCGTTTTGCAGCAGGTCAGCGTTGGATTAGTGAACCGGAGCCGGAACTGGGGCTGGGGATTGTGCTCGATGTGGAACATGGCCGCGTGAAGATGTTCTACCCGGCCGCCAACGCCGTGCGGCTCTACGCCGGCGCGAACGCCCCGCTGCGGCGGGTCCGCTTCAAGGTGGGCGACACGATCTGCGCCCATGACGGGGAGAGCTTCGCGGTCCACCTCGTCAACGAACGCGCCGACGGCGTGCTCATCTACGGCGGCGTCAAGGGCGAACGGCTGGTCGAGACGCAGTTGAGCGACATTCTCACCTTCGACAAACCGGCGGATCGCATCCCCGTCGGCCAGGTGGACGACTCGGCCGCCTTCGCGCTGCGGGTGGAGGCGCTCGAACACCGGCACCGCGTGCTGCAATCGCCCGCCTCGGGCTTCGCCGGGGCGCGGATCGACCTGATCCCGCACCAGCTTTTCATCGCCAGCCAGGTGGCGGCCCGCCATGCCCCGCGCGTCCTGCTCGCCGATGAAGTCGGCCTGGGCAAGACAATCGAGGCGTGCCTGATCCTCCACCGCCTGCACCAGACGGGGAGAGCCTCGCGCATCCTCATCCTGGTCCCCGAGCCGCTCACGCACCAATGGTTCGTGGAGCTGCTGCGCCGCTTCAACCTCCTCTTTTCGATTTTCGACGAAGAGCGGTGCGCCGCCATCGAGGCGCATAACCCGGACACCAACCCGTTTCTCGACGACCAGCTTGTGCTCGCCCCGATCCACTGGCTGGCGCACGAGGAGACGCGCCGCGCGCAGGCCGTTGCCGCCGGGTGGGATCTGCTCGTGGTGGACGAAGCGCATCACCTTGCCTGGACGCCCGAAGCCGCCAGCCCCGAATACACACTCGTGGAGACGCTCGGCACCGCCGGGGGGAAGGAGACCGCGCTGCTCCTGCTCACCGCCACGCCGCAGCAGCTCGGCGCGGAAGGGCACTTCGCCCGGCTGCGCCTGCTCGACCCGGAACGCTACCCCTCCTTCGAATCCTTTCTGAAAGAGGAGAAGGAATACGGCCCGATTGCGAAAATCGCCGACAAACTCCTGGCGAAGAAGAAACTCGCCGCGAAGGATGTCGCCCGCCTGGCGGCGATGCCCGGGCGCATCGTCCAGCATCTCGGGGCGTTGCAGCAGGGCAACGCCGAGGCCGCCGGGCCGCTGCTGAACGAGCTTCTCGACCAGCACGGCACGGGCCGCGTCCTCTTCCGGAATACCCGCGCCGCGCTCACGGGCTTCCCGAAACGCAGCGCGACGCTGATCCCGCTCGACGGCGACCCCGCTTCGGCACGGGCCGAGTTCCAGGGCGAAGCGGTGGATCTCTCTCGCGATCCGCGCGTCGAGTGGCTCGCCGGGCAGCTCAAGAAGCTCAAGGGCGAAAAGGCGCTGCTCATCTGCCGCACGCGCGAAAAGGCCGAGGCGCTCGAAGCCGCCCTGCGCGAGAAGACCAGCGCCCCCGCCGCCGTTTTCCACGAAGGGCTGACCCTCTTGCAGCGCGACCGCAACGCCGCCTTTTTCGCCGACGAGGAGGGCGCGCAGATCCTCATCTGCTCGGAGATCGGCAGCGAGGGGCGCAACTTCCAGTTCGCCCATCACCTCGTGCTCTTCGACCTGCCGGAGAACCCGGAACTGCTCGAACAGCGGATCGGCCGCCTCGACCGCATTGGCCAGCACACCGACATCCGCATTTACGTCCCCTTCATCGCGGGAGGGCCGTTCGAAACGCTCGCGCGGTGGTTTCACGAAGGGCTCAACGCCTTCGAGGAAAGCCTGCACGGCGGCGCGGAACTCTTCACCCGGTTCCAGGAAGCCGTCTCGACGGCGGCGCTCGGCGAACCCGCGAAAACCCGCCCGAAGTCCAAGGCAAGCGCGACCAAGAGCGCAGCCAAGGGCGCGGCGAAATCCGCCGACTCCTTTGAAACCCTGCTGGCGGAAGGAAAAGCGGCGCGCGAGGAGGTCCGCACCCGGCTCGCCGAGGGGCAGGACCGCCTTCTGGAACTCAATAGCCACCGCCCCGGAGCGGCGGACGCGATCGTGCGCGAAATCGAGACGCTCGACGCCGACACGACGCTCGACGATTTCATGCTCCGCGTCTTCGACCAGTTCGGCGTGCAGGTGGAGGAGATCGCCCTGCGCACCTGGATCGTCACCCCCGGGCAAGGGGGCGAGCCGTTCCCCGGCATTCCGCCGGAGGGGATCACCCTCACCGCCGACCGCCAGCGCGCGCTCTCGCGCGAAGACCTGGCGTTTCTCACCTGGGACCACCCGGCAGTCTCCGGCGCCTTCGAAATGCTGCTCGGCAGCCCGCTCGGGAACGCCGCCATCGCCGCCACGGATGCCCCCGGCCCGGAGATGGTGCTGCTGGAAGCCGTCTACGTGCTGGAGCCGATCGCCCCGGCGTCGCTGCACGTCAGCCGTTTCCTCCCGGCCACGCCGCTGCGCGTGCTCATCGACAACCGCTTCGAACCGCTGCCCGGGCTGCCCGGAACCTTGTCGAACGGGCCGGTGAGCGCCGTCCTGGACCGCTCGGAGCTTTGCTACAAGCTCCTCCCGCGCCTGCTGGAATGCACCCACAGCCTCGCGGAAGAACGCGCCACCCAGATCGTCGCCGCCGCCCTGCTGGTGATGCACGGGGAGACCGCCTGCGAGGCGGATCGCCTGCGCGACCTCCGCGCGGTGAACCCGAGCGTGCGGCAGGCGGAGATCGACGCCGCGCAACAGCATTTCTACGACCTGCGCGACGCGCTCGCCGCAGCCCAGGTCCGGCTCGACGCCGTACGGCTCATCTTCCGCCCGTCGCGCCTGAACAACCTCTACAACACCCCGTACAAGCCCCGCCCCAATAGATTCTCTGACGATGCCTAACGATGCCTGACACGCCTCGTTTCCCCCTTGCCGCGCTCCTCGCCCGGGTCCGGGCCGGGGCAGACGGCCCGCCGGAAGGCGACCGGCTGCTGGGAGCCTTTCTCGAATACGTGGAAGAGCGGCGGCTCCAGCTCTACCCGGCGCAAGAGAATGCGATCCTGGAACTCTTCGCCGGGAATAACGTCATCCTCAACACGCCGACGGGCTCCGGCAAATCGCTCGTCGCCACGGCGCTCCACTTCCAGGCGCTCGCCCTGGGGCGGCGCTCCGTCTACACCTGCCCGATCAAGGCACTGGTGAACGAAAAATGGCTCGCGCTCTGCCGCGAGTTCGGGCCGGAGCATGTCG
>CAZYVL010000024.1:0-22053 GCA_964651005.1 uncultured Chthoniobacteraceae bacterium
GCCGCCGGAGAACATGTGCGGATAGCGGTTGGCGTATTCGGGGCGCAGGCCGACCTGCGCCAGCATGGCGCGGGCCCGCTCGGCGCGCTCGGCCGGCTTCAGGCGGGTGTTGATCGCCAGCGGTGCCTCCAGCACGGCGCTGATCTTCTTGCGCGGATTGAGCGAGCCATACGGGTTCTGGAACACGAGCTGCACCGCCTGGCGCAGGCGCCGCCTGTCCGCTGCGGGCGTGTCCACCGCGTCCGTCCCGTCGAGCACGAGCGCGCCGCCGGTCGGCTTCTCGATCAACGCCACCATGCGCGCGAGCGTCGATTTGCCGCAGCCCGATTCGCCCACCACCGCGAGCGTCTTGCCGGCTTCGATCGCGAACGAAATGCCGCCCACCGCCTGCAATTGCGCCGGCTCGCGAAACATGCCGCGGCGAATCGGGTAGACCTGGCGCAGGCCCTTCGCTTGGACGACGACCGTCATGGCACTGTCCTCGCGGGCGCGACCCGCCATCCCGTCGGCGCGCTGGGGCTGGATGCCGGATCAAGTCCGGCATGACAAGATGAGTCCGTCATTGCGGGCTTGACCCGCAATCCAGTGGGGACGGTGGAGCTGGATGCCGCATCGAGTCTGCATGACAAGCGGTGTTCAATCGACCGCCTCCACCTTGATTGGCCCATCCTGCTCGATCCGCTCCAGCCGCTGCGCATCGCCCAGCGGGTAGTGGCAGCGCACCAGCCCCCCGCGCCATTCGCGCAGCTGCGGCCGCACGCTCATCGCATGCTGCGTCGCGTACGGGCAGCGCGGCGCGAACAGGCAACCCGCAGGGCGGTCGAACACGCCCGGCACGACGCCCGGAATCGTCGCCAGCCGGTGCCCGGCGGGACCGCGCTCGGGCAAGGCGGCGAGCAAGGCTTCGGTATAGGGATGCTGCGGATCGGCGAACAGCTCGGCGACGCCGCGCTGCTCCATCACCTGCCCCGCGTACATCACCGCGATGCGGCGCGCCATCTCGCTCACCACGCCCATGTTGTGCGTGATCAGCACCAGCGCCATCCCGCGCTCCTGCTGCAGCGAGCGCAGCAGGTCGAGGATCTGCGCCTGGATCGTCACGTCGAGCGCGGTGGTCGGCTCGTCGGCGATCACCACGTCGGGGTTGCAGATCATCGCCATCGCGATGACGATGCGCTGGCGCATCCCGCCGCTCATCTCGAAGGGGAACTGGCGCAGCCGCGCCACGGGGTCGGCGATGCCGACGCGGGCCAGCATCTCGGCGCAGACTTCATCGCACTTCGCGCGCTTCCACCCCTTGTGCAGGCGGAGCACTTCGCCCACCTGGTCGCCCACGGTATGGACGGGGCTGAGCGCGGTCATCGGCTCCTGGAAGATCATCCCGATGCGCCCTCCCCGGATGGAAAAGAGCCGGGGATCGTTGGGCGTCATGGCGGCGAGGTCCGTCTCCGCTCCTCCCTTGGGGCGGAAGAGAATCTTCCCGCCCATCAACCGCCCCGGCGGCTGCGTGAGCCGGAGAATGCCGAGGCTCGTGACCGACTTGCCGCTGCCGGATTCGCCCACCAGCGCGAGAACCCGCCCGCGCTGAAGCGAAAAGGAGACGCCATCGACGGCAGGGACTTCCCCCTCGTCACCAAAGAACGAGATGCGCAGATCGTGTACGGAGATAACAGCGTCTTCCATTTTGGGGCGTCAGTTAGCGTCAGTTAGCGTCAGTTATAAGGATCGGCGGCGTCACGCAGGCCGTCGCCGACGAAGTTGAAGGCGAGCACGGCGGAGATCACGAAGAACGTGGGCGTCACCAGCCACGGGTGCCGGGAGAGAAGGCTGAGGTTCAGGCAATCCTGCAAGAGCACGCCCCAGCTCACCATCGGCGGGCGCAGGCCGAGGCCGAGAAAGCTCAGGGCGGACTCGCCAAGGATCATGTGCGGGACGGCGAGCGAGACGCCGACGATGATGTGGCTGGCGAAGGCGGGCAGAAGATGCCGAAAGATGATGCGCGCGGGCGAAGCCCCGGCGAGGCGGGCCGCCGTTGCGTAATCTTCCTCGCGCAGCGAGAGCAGCTTGCTGCGGACCGTCCGCGCCAGCGCCGTCCAGCCGAGCAGGCTCAACACAACCGTGATGCCGAAGTAGACGCGCAAGGGCGGCCAGTCGGCGGGAAGAACGGCCCCCAGGGCGATCCAGAGCGGGAGGGCCGGGATGGCGTTAAGGATTTCCATGAACCGCTGGGAGAGCAGGTCGAACCAGCCGCCGTAGTACCCGGCGATGCCGCCGATCGTCAGCCCGAGCAACAGCGAAACCGCGATGGCGACGAGCCCGAGGGAAAGCGAGATTTGCGCGCCGAAAAGAACGCGGCTGAAGAGATCGCGCCCGTAGCGGTCGGTCCCCATCAGGAAGACGCCGCGCGGCACCTCCTTGGGGAGCGCCTCCGCCCGCTCCCGATCCACGCCGAAGAGCCGGTGCTGCATCGGGATGACCTTCCAGAGCCGGTACGGCGCGCACGGCGCGAAAAGCCGCACCGGAACCGTGACCCCGGCGAGTTCATGGTAGCGCATCGTCTGGTCCACCGGATCGCGAACCGCTTCGAGCGCGCGGACGTGCAACCCCGCCGAAGGGGTCCACCGCAGGAGCTGCGGCGGCGCGAGCAGCGCGTCGAGGTTCTTTTCCGTCGGCCCGCACGGGGCGACGAACGAGGCGAAGAGCGCAAGCAGGTAGAGCCCGCCCAGGATGTAGAGGGCCACGACGGCGAGGCGGTGTTTGCAAAAGCGCAGGCGGATCAACTGCCATTGCGTCAGGCTGCCGAAGTCGGCTGCCGGGGGGGATTTCGTTTTCATCGGGAACTTCCTCCGAAGCGGATGCGCGGGTCGAGCAGGAGCAGGAGCAGATCGCTCACCAGAATGCCGAAAATACTCAGCGCGCTTACGCAGAGCAGCAGCGAACCGGCCATGCTGGTATCCTCCAGCATGACGGAATCATAAAGCATCGGCCCGATGGTCGGGAGGCTGAGGATGATCGAGACGATGGCGCTGCCCGAGATGAGCGCGGGGAAGACGCTGCCGATCCCGGCGATAAACGGGTTGAGCGCGAGGCGGAACGGGTATTTGAGCAGCAGCTTCATGGGCCGCATCCCTTTGGCGCGCGCCGTGGTCACGTACGGCTTGCGCAGTTCATCGAGGAGATTGGCGCGCGTCACGCGGATCAACCCCGCCGTGCTCGCGGTGCCGAGAATGAGGATCGGCACCCAGATATGCTTGAGCAGGTCGAGGAACTTCGCCCAGTCCCAATACGGCTGGAGGGCGAACTGGCTGGAGAACATGCCGATGGCAACCAGGCCGAAGACCTGCTTTGCCGCAAGGATCGCGAGCAGCGCCAGGATGAAATCGGGGATGCACATCCCGATCAACCCGCCGACGGTGAGGACATAATCGGAAGCGGTGTTTTGCCGGATCGCGGAATAGACGCCCACCGGCAGCGCGACGAACCACTGGATGAGGATCGCCCCGAAGGAGAGGGCCATCGTGAGCAGCAGGCGGTCGCCAATGAGGTCGTTGACGGGGCGGTTGTCGTTGGCCATCGAGCGGCCAAGGTTGCCCTGGAGGATGCCCGCGTCGGCTTCGTCAAAGCTGGTGAACCAGAAGGCTCCCATCCAGCGCAGGTAACGCTTCGGCAGCGAGTCGTTGAGATGGTAAAGCTCCTCGAGCCGGTGGATTTCGATCTGCGCCGCCGCCGAGTTCCCCTGCTCGCGCAGGTTCTCCGTCACCGTTTCGAGGTAGCTCCCCGGCGGCAACTGCACGCCGATGAAAACCACGATGGAGATCGTCAGCAGCGTGGGCACCATCAACGCCAGACGCTGGAGCAGCCACGGATGCCGCAAAATCGCCATCAGGAGCACGACCACCAGAATGCCCAGGAAAAGACCGCGCATTAGCTTGCTAGTCGTCGAGTGCGCCGCCGCGCCGCCCTTCATTCCCTTCGCCTTCGTGGCCGTCTTCGCCACCGCCCCGCTCCCGGCGTGAGGGGCCATCCGGTTGAGGTCTGCCGCGATGGCGATCGCGCGGTCCTTCTGATAATCTGCGGAGGCGGTCTGCATCCCGTTGATCTTGTCGGGATCGCTCCAGTACCACATTTCCGGAAAGGCATTAAAGGGCATCCCGGCCTTGAACCCGGCGAGCGCCTCGTGCGGGAAGTTCATGAGCCCCTCCTTGGCCACCACCGGCATCGACTCCGGCGCGAAGACATTGATCGCCCAGACGTTCTCGCGGGAGATCTTCATCAGTTCGTGGGCGATCTCCAGGCGGCGCGCGTCGGAAGCCCCCTCGTTCTCCTCGGAGGCGAGCCGCATCGCGTGCTCTTCGATCGCGTCGGGCTGATCGACGCCCGCCTGTTTCGATTCGGGGTTGCCGACGAGGCCGCCCTTGAGCATCCACTGGAAAAACGGGGCGTCAGCCGCGAGCGGCCCGACCGTGCCGGGTTCCGGGGAGCTGTTTTTGCCGAGGCTGAAATCGGCCGTCTGCTCCGAGCGCAGGAAGAGCCGCAGCGGCTTTTCCTGCGCGGTGACGTAGATGCCGACGGCTTTCCAGAAATCCGCGATGAACTCCAGCGGGGAGGCATGGCCGGGCCGCGCGATCATCTCGAAGCGCAGCCGCGAGCCGTCGGGAGCGAGGCGCGCGCCCTGCTCGTCGCGCCGGGTCAGGCCGAGCTTGTCGAGCAAGGCGTTGGCGCGGGCGGGGTCGTAGGTCGCGTTGGCAAGGAGATGCTCCGGCTGGTAGCCGAAGTCCTCCGGCCCCGGCCCGAGGCCCGCCGGTTCGCCGATGCCGTCAAACTCCGCCTTGATGACCGCCTTACGGTTGATCGCCAGCGAAAGCGCGCGGCGGAAATCGGGCTCGCGCAGCAGCTTGGCCCGCGCCGCCGCTTCCTTGTCGCCCGGCGAGACGCGCAGGCGGCGGTTGGGGACGATCTGCATCCCGCCGCGATCGAGCGAGTGCCACGCAAAGACGCGGTAATGCCCCGGCCCGCGCTCGTTCATCAGGCTCGGATAATCGATCGGCGTGTTCCAGGCGAACGAGGCGAGCCCGTCCGTCACCGCTCTCGGCTGGAGCGGCTTGCTGACCTGCCGGAAAACCAGCCGGTCGATGTACGGGAGCTGCCGCCCGGCGCTGTCCACGGCGGGGTAGTACGGATTGCGCACCGCCGTCCACGGCCCCTGCTGGCTCTGCGAGCGGATCAGCCACGGGCCGAGGCCGGGCCGCTCCGGGTTGAGAATCCCCGCCTTGCGGTTGAAAAGCTCGCGCGGCTTGAGCCCGAGCGCCTCCCCCTCGCGGCGGATCGTCTCGGGGTTGCCCAGCTTCGGGTGATACTGGAGCATGTAGTGCTTCGGCCCGGGGGTGTAGAGGCTCCCTGCGGGCGAGGCGAGGCTCCTCCGCCAGTCCGGGCGGGGGTCGGGGAAAATCACGCGGAAGCATTCCGGCGAGACCGCCTCCAGCCGGGCGGAACCGCTCGCGCTGCGCCAGATCTCCGGCATCCCGCCCATCTCCTCTTCGCCCCAGACGTTTTTCGCCCACCAGAGGAAATCCTCCGAGGTCAACGGCACGCCGTCGGACCACTTCGCCCCCTTGCGCAGCGTCACCGTCCAGACCTTGAAATCCGCCGAATGCTCCAGCGAGCGGGCCATGTGATTGAGCACCGGCAGGCCGTCCGGGCTGAAACGCACCAGCCCCTCGCCCCGGTAGGCGTACTGGAGCGCCACGCGCACCTCGTCGATGTCATGCGCGAGCAGCCAGAGATCGCCCCCGTACCGCCCCGGCGTCCCCGGGAGCACGGCGGGCTCCGTCCCGATGCGTTCGGGGAGCGGCGGCAGCTTGCCCTCCTTCACCATTTTGGCGAGGAACGGGCTTTCGTGCTCGTCGGGCGACAAAACGGGCGGCGGCGGCTCCGCCGCGACGGGCGGGGCGGGGCGTCTCCCCATCCCGCTGCCCAGGAAAAGAACCAGAAGGTAGATGCAACCGACCAACCCCGCTGCCCCCACCACCCCGCGCAAGGCGAGCCGGAAGAGGTTGAAAGCGGTTTTCCCCATGCTGGACGCTCGCGCGTGCTCCGGATCGCTCATTGGATTTGGAAGCGCCGCCGGGTCAGCAATCGCCGGAACGGGGCATGGGGGAAAATGCGGGGGAGCGGCATGATGAAAATGTCGTGACGGGAAGATTATTCAAATGAACTTTTGCATTCAAGGCAAATTTGAAAATTACCCCTCGCGACCTGAAATCCACCTCCAGCCAGGGAACGCCCCGGCTGAACAATCGCGGTTTAAAACAGCGAAGCGAGCCAGATTTGAATAAACCTTGCCCCGTCCATACGGGGTTGTTTAATCTTTGCAAAATGAGCGTAAAGCATCCCACCCTGGATGATGTGGCCCAGGCATCAGGATTTTCGAAAGGAACGGTCTCCAATGTACTGAACCAGAAGCCGTGGGTCCACCCGGAAACGGTGCGGCGTGTCCGCGCCGCCATCGCCGAGGTCAACTACGGCGTCGGCAACGAACATCGCCGCCCGGGGCGACGGCTCGGGTACAAGCTGCGCAACAAGCGCACCAGCAAGAAGGCGTACCGGATTCTCTTCTGTTCCGTGGGGATGCCGCGCTCGCTCATGAGCGGCACCTTTTACGGCGGGATCCTCTACGGCGTGGAAGCCGCCGTCTCCGAGTCCCGGGGTTCCCTGCACATCCGCCACCTCGATGACACCCGCGCCCTGGAGCAGCTCCTGCGCCGGCCCGATGCCGACGGCGTGATCGTCATCAACGCCCCGGGGGCCGAGGAGATGCTCGTGAGCAAGTGCCCCGTCGTCAAGGTGCTCGGCTCCGATGTCGGCGGCCCCGCCGTGGATTGCGTGGACTATTGCGCGGATCGCGTCGCGCAGATTGCGGCCCGGTACCTGCACGAAAAAAAGTGCAAGGAGGTGGTCGTCATCGGCCCTTCCGTGAAAGGCCGGGGCGGGATGCGCGAGGCGGGCTTTCTCGTCCAGGCAAAAATTCTGGGGATGAACGCCCGCTCCTTTACCGACCCCGGGCTGGTGCGCGTCGAGCAGCGGCTGCACGCGGTCGATCCCGAACGCCTGACGCATCTGGTGGAAATGGCGTTCAAGACGAAAGGGCCGAAGCCCGACGGCATCTTCGCGCTCATGGATATGATCGCCCCGTACCTTTACCCGGCCCTCGCCGCGCTCAACATCAAGCCGGGCGTGGATGTCCCGATCATCTCCTGCAACAACGAGCAGTTCGTCCTCGCGGGCCTGCATCCGAAACCGGCGACGATCGACATCTACGCCGAGGAGATCGGCAAGCGCGCCGTCTCCCTTCTGGAATGGCGAATGCGCTACCCCTCCGCGCCGCTCGCCCGGACGATCGTGGAGCCACGGCTCATCCCCGAGTCGTAGGCAAGCCACCCCCGGAGAGCCGGACGGCTCTCCATTGCCGATGAAAGCGCCCCCGAATTTTCTCATTTTCATGACCGACCAGCAGCGGGCGGACACCGCGCCGCCCTTTCGGGGCGCGCAGATGCCAGCTCTGGAACGCTTCGCCCGAGAGAGCCTCGCCTTCTCCGCCGCCTACACCGTCTCGCCGCACTGCTGCCCCTCGCGCGCTTCGTTTTTCACCGGCCAGCTCCCGACCCGGCACGGCGTCTGGAACAATGTCGGCGTCCCCAACGCCCTCTCCCGCGGCCCGCGCCCGGGGACGCGGTTCTTCAGCGACGCCCTGCTCGAAGCGGGCTACCGGCTCGATTTTTCCGGCAAATGGCACGTCAGCGCGGAGTGCCGCCCGGAGGCGTCCGGCTGGAACGTCCCCGCGCGCCAGCGGGGCCGGGAGATGGCTGCGCCCCGCGCTGAAACGGCCCGCGCCGTCTGGGAGGCGTACCGGAAGCTCGCCGCCCAGCCGGGGGGCGCGCCGCGAAAGCCGGGGGAGATCCAGCGGCCCGGCTACCCTCCCTATACGCACTACGGCGAGACCGAAAACCCGTTCGGGGATGGCGATGTGGTCGCCGACGCGCTCGCCACCTTTGCGGAGCGCGGGAGCGGCAGCCAGCCGTGGTGCCAGTTCGTCGGCACGCTCGGCCCGCACGATCCCTACAAGGTGCCCCGCGCGTTTCTGGACCGCTACCCTGCCGGTTCGGTCCGGCTGCCCGCCAACTTCGAGGATGCGATGGCCGAGGCCCCGGCGCTCTACCGGCGGATGCGCCGCGTCTTCGCCGCCCTTCCGCCAGAGGAACACGCCGAGGCGCTCCGGCACTACCTCGCCCTCTGTTCGTACGAAGACTTCCTCTTCGGCCAGGTGCTCGAAGCACTCGAACGCTCCGGGCAGGCGGAAAACACCGTCGTCCTCTACTGCTCTGACCACGGCGACTACGCGGGCGAGCACGGCCTCTGGACCAAGGGGCTGCCCGCCTACGAATCGGCCTACCACATCCCGCTCCTGATCCGCTGGCCCGCCGGCCTGCAAAGGCCGGGCGAAGTCTGCGACCGCTTCGTTTCGCTGACCGACCTCGCCCCCACCTTCCTCGAACTCGCCGGGTGCGCCCCGCAGCCCGCCCTCGATGGCCGGAGCCTCGCTCCCTTCCTGCGTGGCGAAGACCCGGCGGACTGGAGGCGCGAGAGCCTCCGGATGTCCAACGGCAATGAGCTTTACGGCATCCAGCGCTCCCTGCGCACCGAGCGGTGGAAACTCGTCTTCAACGGCTTCGACGAGGACGAGCTTTACGATCTCGCAACCGATCCGGGAGAAACCCGCAACCGGGCCGCCGACCCGGCTTGCGCGCCGATCCGGCGGGAGCTTTACAGCCGTCTCTGGAGCCAGCTCGCGGCGGCGGAGGACGACTGCACCAACGGCTACATCGCCGTCGGGCTGGCTGAATACGGCCCGGGGGTCGCGTTCGGCGGCCAGTAAAGCCCAAACGCGTTGTTGCTCTCGCAAAGGCACTAAGGGGCACTAAGGGGCACTAAGGGGCACTAAGGGGCACTAAGGAGGCGGAGGAATGCAAATCCTCCCTCCCCCTCTTCTCCGTGATCTCTGTGATCTCTGTGCCTCCGTGAGAACTATTTCCCCTCCACTCTCCGCAGCCAATCAGCAGGGACTGCCTGGCGCGGGAGCTTCGGCCCGGACATTTCGAGTACGGGGACGTCCCCCTTCCAGACGGCGTGCGGCATTGGATACCCCATCGCGAGGCCGGATTCGGGGCAGACCTTATCGACATCGCGCGCGTCGGCGAAGGTGACGACGATCCGGTGCGCCCCTTCCTTGAGCGGGATGCTCCACTCGCCCAGCCCGTGCCAGTCGGTGCCGGGGTCCCACTCCTCGCCGTCGATCCAGACCCGCAGATCGTAGCCCGGTTCGGCGATGTTACGGACCAGCTCGGCGGGCCCGTAGAATGTGTAGACTCCCTCCTGCGGCACTTCCAGATAGCCGCTGTAGCGCAACCCGAACGGCCCTTCCGTCCGGCGGAGCGTCTTGGCGTCCTGCGGGTCGAGCAGCGATTTGGAGATGGCCTGCCCCTTCACCGGCAGCACGGGATGCGGCGAAAGATTGGCAAAGAGGATGCGCCAGGAACTCTCGAAATATTCCACCGAAAGCCCCGGAAGAAGCGCCCCCTTCACGGCCACGGCGGGCTGTGGCGCGCGCTTGTGGAAGCGGCCATACCCGATCATACTGTAGTCGGTCCCGTCGCTGCGCAGCGGGACGATTTTTCCGTCCCCTTCCAGCCACTCCTTGCGCACGGTGCGCGTCTTGACGAAGGTGTCGCCCTCCACCCGGACGGGGCCGCTGTAAACCTGCGTTCCCTTCGCGCCGGGGACGGGATCGGACCCGTCGAGCGTGTAAAGAATCGCCGTGCCAGGCGCGCTCGCGCTCAGCTTCATCTCGAACGGCTCGGAGAAGACCGTTTCGGCGGGGAGAATATCCGGCGGGCCGAGCGGGCGGCGGATCGGGGTCATCACCAACCCGGCATGGCCCTTTTCCACACGGAACGCGAAGTCGGCGGAACCGACGGAAACCTTCTCCCCGTTCCAGGTGGCGCTGTGGCACCCGAGCAGCATCCCGCGCACCTCGCCGTCGCTCCCGGCCAGCACCAACCCTTCGGCCTCGGCGACAAGCGGCCCGGCTTCGAGGCGGCCCGCCTTGCCGCGCGTCGCGCGGAAGGAGAGCGTCGCGCCGTTCGTCGGCTCGCGGATGTCAAAGCCGACCTGCTGCGGCTCGGAGATGGACTTCGTGACCTCCATGCGCGCCTCCTCCCCGTTCTTCTGCGTGTCGTAGAGCGTGGCGACCAGCAGCGAATCCCCCACGGAGAAGCGCGCCTTCACGCCTTGGAGTTTCCCGGCGGAAATGTTGGAAACCAGATTGTTCCGGGGCTTCCACGGCTGTTCACCGGACTCCGCGTACGCCACCGGCGTCGCAGTGAACTGCCGCATCGTGATGCCCGCGAGGCCGCCGCCTTCCACGGAGAGCTGCTTGGCTTTGTCATCGAGGTGCAACTGCGCCCACTGCAATCCCCCCCCGGCACTCTGGTTCTTCGGGGCCGTGGCGGGTTCGCTCGCGTTTCGGTGCAGCGGGGCCGATTTCCAGTTTGCAGCCGCCTTCTTGCCCCCGGACGCGCCGATGAAAAACTCCATCGGCAGCGTCACCTCAACCTGGCGGCCTGCGGCATCCGGGCCGGGCTGGAGCCGGTCGAGCTGGAGAAAGAGCCGCGCGGGGCGGAACTGCACGATCCAACGCTCGGCCTTCGCGTCGCGGTAGACCTCCTTGGAAAGCAGCGGCGGCGCGCCGACGTAGTTGGTGCCGATGAAACGGTAGGCGCCTTCGTAGCGGCCCTCGGCGAAGTCAAACCAGTCGTCGGTGAACCAGCGCGCGTCGATCGGCTTTTCCGGGGCCTCGGTCATCCGGTCGGTCTTGCTTCCGGGGAGGCCGGTCCGCCTCATGTAGTCGCAGTTCTGCCGCTGGCCCTCGATCGACAAGGCATCCGCCCAGAGGAGCGGCATCGCATAGTCGGTCAGCGAAAAGGCCGTGGAGAGCAGATGCTTGCGCCCAAGCGCCGCGCCGCTCTCGTTCCCTTTCTTGAAGCTCATCATGTGCGCGTGCGGGGAGAGGAAATCCCACCCGCCGCGCAGGTAGTGCAGCCCGGCGTATGGCATCCAGATGGACACCATCTGGACCGGCGGCACCGGGGCATCGCCATAAAACGCCGCAACCTCGTCGTACGACGCCTGCATCTCGGGAGGGAGCGCCTCCTTTTTGCGCTTGCCGTCCGCGCCGCGCCCGTAGACACGCTCCAGAATGGCGCGCGTGTCAGGCTCGCGCAGCCACTCGTCAGTCTGGTAGAGGGGGCGCGAAATGTCCCCGCCGTATCGGCGAAAGAGATCGACCCCCCAGATCTGCTGGAAGTGCGATTGGGAGTGGTCGCGCCCGCCGATCCCCGTGGGGGAAAGCTGGCGGACCTGGAAGCGCTGCATCTCCCCGATGAGATCCTTGAGATGGGTCACTGTCTCTTTGTCGGTCCAGTACGGCAGGCCGTCCTTGGTAAAGGAGTAGAGCGGCCAGAGAAGGCGAAGGTGCATGACAAGATGCCCGTCGTCGCCGACTTCGATCATCGAGCCGTCGCGCGTGGTGGAGTAGGTGAGGATCCGGTGGAGCTGGTCGTTCATCTCGCGCACGAGCCGCTCCCCGGCATAAAAATCATCCAGCATCGCATACCCGTTGAAGGCGAAGATGAAGGCGTTGTAGGTATGATTGAAGATGCTCTTGCGGGCGACGCGCCAGTATGTCGGCGTTTCGTCGAGCGAGGCGAGCAGGAGCTTGGCCAGCGCGGCGGGGTCCACATTCTCGCGGAACTGCTTCTGCGCGGCATCCGTCTCGGCAAGCTGCACGAGGAGAGACGCCACCGCCGTCATGTAATCCTTCACAAACATGTTGCGCAGATCGACGCGGCTCTTCTCCAGATCCCGGTTCGCGTTCTCGCCCCAGTCCCACGTCAGCGCGTTCCACGCTTTCAGGTACTCGGGGTTGCCCGTGACGCGATAGGCGGAGAGGAGCGGCTGGGTGAACTCGCCCGGCCTGCTGTTGGAGCGCGCCATGTTGATGAAGACCTGCTGGCGGCCGGTATGTTTCTCCGGGAACCCGGCGGGATACGGGCGGCCCACCTCGATCTTCGAATCCCAGTGGTATTCCAGCGTCGGGTCGTCCGGCAGGTAGGCCCACGGAAAGGCCCCCGGCTGGAAGGTAAACCGGCCCACGATATTCTCCGGCACGGTGTTGCCGCCCGGCGGCACGTAAGAAGGGAGGCTCCCGAAGCCGACTGTGGAGGAGATGTCGTGCACCAGGTCGTCCGCCGGCCCGGAGTAGACCGCTCTCGCACGTTCATACGTCCCCTGCTTTTTCTGCCCGGCGATCTTGTCGAAAAAATAGGTGCGGTACGCTTCCAGGGCCTCCTGATCCCGTTGCCCCCGGTAGAGCGCGGCGACCTTTTCGAGGCCCGGCTTCTCCAGGTCCATCTTCCCGAAAAACTCGTCCGCGAGGGCGTGGATCGCCTCTTCGCTGTGGCGCGCCTTGAACCGCGCCAGCCGCTCCTGGGCATCCTTCGGGGGGGGGACGTCGAATTCCGGCAGCATCTGCGAGGAGGAGGTCAACAGCGACTCGTCGAGCGCGAGGGTGCGGCCCTCGCCCATCCCCTTCTCCCCCTCCTGCGGGGTGACGTCGATCACGCCGTCGTTAAACGGCGCTTCGGTGACGGAAACAACCCGCGACCAGATCACCTTGCGGTTCTCGTCGAGCACGGTGACGATGCGCGGCACCCCCGCCCCTTTCGTGTCGTAAAGGGCTTCGATGCGGTCGATCTTGCGCGTCTTGCCAAGATCGACCTCGAAATACGCCCCCGACCCGCCACGGATCAGCCCGTGGCTCAAAGGCTTGGGCCGGACAAAACGCGGGGCGCGGGCCGCGCGGTTCACCTTTCCCTGCACCAACCCCTTCCAGGTCTTGTCGTCAAAATGCTTGCTGCCTGCTCCCCGGACGGGGAAATAGCCGTTCACGGCGGAAGCGGGGACTTCCGGGAGGATGTTCTGCCCCCCGGAATAAACCTCCAGCCGGTACAACGTATCCATACTCAGCAGCGGCGAACTGTAGCGGACGTAGCGGCCCGATACCGCCGCCGATGCCAACGTGGGAAAAAGAAGCAACGGAAGGAGGGCAGATTTCATAAAAACAGGGATCAGCGGGTGGGGGCTCCGGCGTCCGAAGCGGAAGAAGCAGAGGACGCCTCGGCGCGGAAGGGGAGCAACGGCAGCCCTGCGGTGTTGACGACGTTCATCCCCACCGGGTTCGACGCCCAGGCGTAGCGCGCCTCCTTCGGCGTCGGCACTTCGGAGGAAGTCAGGATGATCTGGTCACCCTGGATGCGCGCCTCAGCGTTGGACCACTGCCCGTTGGCGGAACCCCGCACGGCAAAGGTGCGCGGCGCTTCGCCGTCCTTGGTCTTCAGGCCGTTTTTGGAATGCGTGAAGTGGAGCACCACCTCTTTCCCCTTGAACTCCGCGCTTGCGAGCACGGGCGACTGGTTTTCCCCTTTTCGCCCGTAGGCGATTTCGAGGGCGGCGAGTGCGAGCCGTTCGCCAACGGTCTTCTTGTTCGTCGGGTGGATCTTTTCCACCGAGCCGATGTCAATGGCGGTGGCAACGCCGGTCATCGGCAGCTTCAACGCGGCCTTCTGCGCCTGGCGGAGCGTGGCCCATCCGCCCTCTTCCACCGGAGCACTTTGGACCTCTTTATAACCGGCCAGCTCGACATAGAGGAACGGGAGATCGCCGCGCCCCCAGAGCTTGCGCCATTCCTGGATCATCGCGGGGAAGGTGACGGCGTATTGCCCGGGATTCGACCTGGTGTTGTTCTCCCCCTGGTACCAGAGGAAGCCGGAGATCGGGTACGGGATGAAGGGGTGCACCATCGCGTTGAAAAGCCCCGCCGGGGAGTGGCGGTTACCCGGCTCTTTCTCCCTCCGTTTGGCCCAGGCACGCGCCTCTTCCTTGCCGCTCGGCCTCTTCAAGTCCGCCTCGGTCAACGGCCCCATCCCGGCGATTTTCTCCTTCTCCGCAACCGCCGCATCGTGCGTTTCGGGCAGGCGCTCCAGCAGTTCCATCGGCATCCACGCTTCGATCGGGGTGCCGTTGCAGGCGCTCTTGATGAGCCCGACGGGGAAGCCCAGCTCCTTGCGCAGGCTCTTGCCAAAATAGTACCCCACCGCCGAGAACCCCTTGGCCGTGCGCGGTTCGCACGCCTCCCAGCGCCCCGGCGCGTGGTCGAGCGGCAGCGGGCTTGCCCCCTCCGTGGTGAGCAGCCGGATATCCGGGTCCGCCGAATTGCCGATCTCCTCCGGGCCATTCTCGGTCGCGTAAAGCTGGAGGAACATGTTCGACTGGCCGGAGCAGAACCAGACCTCGCCCACGGCCACGTTGGTGATCTTGCGGGATTCGCCCTTGGAGGTCTTGATCTCCAGCACGCCTTTGACCCCGCCCTTCTGCGCGGGAAGCTCCACCTGCCAGCGCCCCTTCTCTCCCTCCGCCTTCGCCTTCGCCTTCAGCGGCGATCCGCTCTCCGGCGTGAAGAGGACGTCGACCTCCGTACCCGGGTCTGCCCAGCCCCAGATCGCCGCCGGGTGATCGCGCGCGATCACCATGTTATTACCGAACACGGAGGGGAGATCGAGCGCCGCCTGGGCGGAAAGCCCGAGCGCGGAAAAGCCCACCAACGATCCCAGCGCCACGAACCACCCGGAGAGACGCCGGGAACGGGTGCGGAGCCGGAGCAGATTGGGCATTGGAGCCGGTTTCGGAACGGCGGAACGCCGCCCGGAGAGGTCGCGGGGGAGGTTTTGCATAGTAGTGAGTTGAAACGGAAGGGTGGCGAACGCGAAAAACAGGGAAACAGGAGGGGATGCTTTCCTCTCGGCTGTCCCCCCAGGGGGGCTTATTTCCCCGTAACGGCTCCCCAGGAGCCGCCGAGACGAAGTTCATCCAGCTCCACGATCGAGTCTCGCGGAGCCTTGGAAAGCTGGATCACCATCCACCCGATGTCATGCACGGGCGTTCCCCCCTCCACGGCGCCCGACGGGGCAAGCTCTTCTGGAGAGGCGGGCACCTTTTCGTTTGGCAGGAAGACCCAGTAGCGCGCTTCGAGCTTCGTGTCGGGCCGCACGGTCAACCGCCCCACGACGAACCCGCTTTCCACCGGGATGACGCCCTCCTTGGGCTTCAGGATCGGGCGGGGCGGAGCCAGGGTCACGCCCGGCATCGCCGTCGCGCTCCATTTGCTCTCCGTGCGCAGGGAAAGGTTAAAACGGCCCGTCTGGCCACGCCCGCCCTCCAGCCGCATCACGCTTGCGCCCCCGCCGCCCTTGTTCTGGGCCAGCAGAAAATGAACCCGCCCCACCGGCCCGGTGAAGCGGTAAAGAAAAGAAAAATAGACCTCTCCCGGAGCGGACAGGCGCAGCGGAACCGCCATCTGCCTTGCCAGCGTCATGGCCGTGCTCTCCCCTTCAGGCGATTCCTTTGCTTCCAGGCACAATCCCCCGGGCGCGACGTTGAGCGAAATCCCCGGCCAGGCTGCATAGTCGAGCCCGCTCTCGCGGATCGTGGCGCCAGGAGCCGCCACCTCCCATCCCTCCTGGCCCTCCTGGCCCTCCTTGGTTTTCTGGGCTTTCTGGGCCTTCTGGTCTCTTTGGCCCTTCTTGTCCATTTTGAACCACCCCGTCCCACCCGATGCGCCCGTGGCGAAGGAACCCGCCGCGTACTCGAAGCCTTCGTAAGAAGCCGTTTCCTGCGCGAGCGCGGAACCGATCCCGAGAAATCCCACGGCCAACCCGGCCGCCAGCGAACGAAAGAGAGGAATGCTCATGGAGGAAGGCTTAGGGTAGCGACAGGAATTAGTCAATGAACATCGCTTATTCAATCCCTGAATAATCTCCGCTCAAGGCTGGAACCGGGTGGCAACTCCAGTCTTCGTATCCACATTGAGCGCAACCCAGTTTGCAGGGAGGTCCGCGCCCGTCGTCGTGGCAACGAGGGTCAGGAAGTTCTCCGTGTCGGCGAGCGTGTCCGTCGTTCCCGTTTCCGTCACTTTCACCACCTTCCCCTCCGGGTCGAAACGGATGGCGGCGTAGCTGGCCCCGTCGTAGCGACCGCCGTTGATGGTCTGGAGCGGGAGCGTGGTGAGGCCGCCGTACGTGGTGTCATCCCGCAGCTCAATCCCCTCGGGGAGCGTGGAAACGCCGGTGTACGGCGTGTACCCGCTGCCTGTGTCGTTGGCGACGAGCACCTGGAAATAGCGCCAGTCTTTCCCATCCGGACGGATCAGCCGGAATTCAGTCTTCCGGTTCTTCGCGGTGGCGAGCAGCCGCGCGGACTCCAGCCCGCCGTTGAGCGAATCCGCGGCAATCGCCAGCCGGTAGGCACCCAGCACGTTGTTGGCCATCGACGCGCCCATGACAAGGAGGATCGACATGATCACCATCACGGTGAGCATCTCAAGGAGAGTGAAACCGCGACGCGTGGATTTCATGGCATGAAGCGGGTCGTATTGAGTACCCGGATTTTGTAGTACGGGGAGAGTGATTTCGTGGTATCCACGGCGAAATCGACAGTCTTCAGATCCGGGTCGTTCGGGTCCACGTAACGCTCGACGCCGTAGTGGCCGCGCCACTCCGAGAGCACCGTTTCCGGCTTCTCGACAAAGTTGCCGTCGCGATCGAACGTCGGGGCAAGCGCCTGCGCGCGCACATGCACCGTGTAGCTGTTGGAGCGCGTCGTCAGGCGCGGGTAGAGGAGCGCGTACGGGCGTTCGCGCACGTTGTCGGCGGTGAGCGACTTGCGGGTAACACCAGGTTTGTCGTACCACCAACTTTTGATGTTGGTCGCGGTGGCATCGTAAGAAACCAGCGCCGTTTTCGTCGCATCGGGGGTGTCCTTCTTGGGCCGCTCGGCGGGATAGAGCCAGATCGAGCAGATTTCCGATTCGCTCAGGAACACCTTTTTGTCGTCAAACTTCGCCTTGAACTGCTTCAAGGTTTCGTCGCAGTGAATCGGGTAGCGGAAACCCCATCCGCCACTATCACCAGTCTTGCCCATCACTGTGTCAAACGGCCCTCCCGCGTCTCCGAAGTGACCGCTCGTCCCCGCGTGGCCTTTGTAATATTCGATCCATTTGTCCTCGACCGCCGTAAACATCACGCTGCGCAACACGCCGCGCAGCGCCGCGTCGCGCTTGATGTAGGAGAACGGCACCATCTGGTAGTTCATGTTCACCTTCCCGTCGGTCGAAAGCGGCTCGCTAATCGCGTACGGATCGACCACCGGCATCCAGAAGAGATCAAGCAGCGCATAGTCGGGCGGGTTGGCCCCGAGGTCCACATGATTGTCCCCCGAGTTCGGGTTGGGAGAGAAGACGAAGGTTTTCCACGCCTGATCCACGTTCGTCTGACCATACCCAGTGTTAAGCCGCGAGGGAATCGAGCCGAACATGACCGCCGAGGGCACCTGCCGGTAAATGGGATATAGCCCCCTTCCGCCTGCGTGGATGGTGGTGCCCGTCGCAAAATAGTTAAATGTTCCCTCATCCGCCTTGTTGAGCATCGCTCCATCGGCGAAAACCGGCAGTACGGTGTCAAAGTCCCCTCCATTGTTCCAAATCTTTGTCCGGAACGTGTTATTGTCCATGTCAACGCTGCTTGGAACCTGGGGAAACAAAGTATTGATGGCACGGTCGTTCCTATTGGCCAGAACGCGTTGATACCATTTCGAGGAATGCATCCAGTCAGGGTCCAATTCGGGCCACTTGATGGGACCACTGCTAGCAGCATTGTAAGTGCTCGAGAACGCATGGAGATCCGTCACCAGCGGCTGAACGGTAGCGCCCCTTACTGCGGCAAACTGATTCTCGTCATCGCGCAGGCTGTGCGCCGAACGCTTGTTAAGGTCGCCGTAAAAGACGTGCGGAACAAAAAAATCCTTGGGAACATTATTGAGTGCACCGGTGATCCGGGTATCCCCCCCGGCAACCTCCATCGCGCGCACGGTATCTACGGTGCGTGCACCGTATTCGCCCTGCACATCGGCTTCAGGATAGACCCAGGCGCCCAAAAGGGGACCCGGATCCAACGTATTTTTCTTGTGATTCCAACTCTTGTCCTCAAAACGCCCCCGAATCGACAGCGGCCCACGGGGGAATGGGCTGGCTTCTGGTGTCATGGGCGTGGTGGTGTATCCCTCGTAGTGCGTCGAGACAAAAGAAGGGAGCCTCGGAGTGGGAAAGGTACCACTGGGAAATTCCACATTGAACGCCTGAATAACCTCCCCCGTGCTCAACTTGAAAGTGATCTTCAATGTGGCACCGGTGAAGGAGAACCTGTCCCCCTGATTGTTGATATCGCCCCCCACTTTAACGACATTGCCGATCAGCTTGTTAAGGTTGCTTGGCGTGAAGATCGCCTCGAAATTGATGATCTGCCCCCGAAAGTTCCCCGTATTAACCGGTATTGTTATCAAACTTTTTCCAGGAAACAGCGGCTGGCCGTTGGCTTGGAAGCCATCAAGGCCTTCCACCTGGATTTGCATATTGGGGGAAACATCCGGCAGTCCAGCCATATTGATGACTGGGCGCAGAACAAGCATCGGTTCTATTTGCGTCTCGTAAAGGCCAATATCATTGGCAGGATTGGTATCATCCTTATAGATGTAATAATCGTTTTTTAGGTTATAGATACCATTTTTGTTGGGATCGGGATCGGGGTTCGGTATAGTTAGATACCTCAGGCCCGCATGGGTATTTTTGCCTATGGTCGGGTAACGATCACCAAGCGCATAGCCGGTAGTAGGGTCGGGAGGGTTGGTATACGGATGCATCGGGTTCGGCGTTGCCGTGGTGCCCAGTTGCTTGTGGTCCTCGTCTACCAAAACCGGAGGCTGGTCGGCGGCCTTGGCGATGAACATCAATGCCACCTGCTGGAGCGTCGGGAAACGCCCATAACCCCGAAGGCCATTTATGGGATGCACTAAAGGCAGGATCTCGCCGCCGCCCGTTCTCCCGCCCCCGGTGCCGTCCGGTGCCTTCGCAAAGGCGTATCGGAAGCGATTGGTGCCGCCCCCCGCTGCCGTGGAGTCAACCGTATTGATGCCAGAACGGATATAATCGAAAATCGAAACAAGTTGCTGATTGACAACCGAAGACCCGAACTTGTCAACGAAACTCACCCCCGCCCCGGTTTGGCCCGGCAGGTGAAGCGGAGAGTTCAACTCGAGTGACCTGCGAAGATAAGTGTAAAGCTGCTTGTTACGCGCGGTCCAGTCGTCCTTCGTGGACTCGGGATTGTTCCTTGTGAGGTAATAGATCTTTCCCCCGATGGTGGAACAAAACGTCATCAGCTTGTCCACTGGCGACTGGGTATCCTTTTCGTCAGGATAATAGCTAACGGGGTTTACCTTGTTCGGATCGTCCACCGGCCAGATCGAGACGCGCGGTCGGTTGTAGAGGTTCACCTCCGGCGCGCGGCTGGAGGTCGTCAGGAAGAAGCGCAGCGCATCCATCTCCCCGGAGTTGAAAGCGTTTGCTTTTGAGGCATCGTGAATCTTCAAGCGCGGCCGCGCCGTACCAGCCGTGGCAGCGGCGCCAGGGTCTGGGATGGTGAAGAGCATCTCGTCCAGGCTCGTGTAGAGAGGCAGCGTAAAGAGCGACGACCACGGGACGGACGTATTGCTAAATGACTGCGTGCCATTTTTCGAGCCGCCCCAGACGGCTCGCGGCGAAAGGCCCGGATCAAGCGTTCCCGAAGCGTCGTCGCCCAAGACTGTTTTGATATAGGCATCTACATCATCAGGGATGGAATCCAGAATAACGCTATCGTCAGGACCGTCCTTCTTTATATCATAATAATAATACTGCCCGTCTTTGTCGAGATCAAATGTCGGATTGATGTTTTGATCGGGCGAACTCAGGCCCAGGTAGCTCCAGAGCACGGGCCGGAGCGAGGTCGTGGCGGGGTGGCCGGGCGTGCGCTGGAACTCGTAGTTGATCGGGCCGTGATTCTGGAAATACACCGATGCGGGCGTAGTGTAGTACGGCGTATCCCAGAACGCGCCGTCGCTCGCGGTGTTGATATTGAGCTTGCAGGTGTCGTCATCCGTCCAGAAGGCGAAGCGCGCGACGGGCGGGTTGGCGCGGGTCGCCCCCGGGATGGTCGTGACGCCGTTTGCGCCGTTTGCACCCGTCTCTTCGGGCGTGACTAGCGTGCCGTCCTTGAGCTGGTACATCCAGCGCACCGGCATCGGCAGTTCGTTGTTGGCTCCCGTGGCTTTGACGGGATCGGCGTTCTCATCGACGGAAAATCCTTCGATCCTCGGGCCGGTGTAGGTTCCTCCCCCGCCCGGAGTCTCCAGCGCCTCGGGCGAGACGATCGGGTAGGTGTCGCGCACGGGGGCGTTGAGATCGACCCAGATGCCCGGCTTCGTCGGCCAGTCGTTGGGCGCCCACTGGTCTTCGACATCGAAGTTCGAGCCGGGGACCACCATTGCATCCTTCGGGGCGCTGTAGAGTTTGAAGACCGATTCCGGATTCCCGGTGTCATTGGAAAACGTGCGGATCGCCCCCGGCTGGCTGGTCCAGGTCGATTCC
Source organism: uncultured Chthoniobacteraceae bacterium (assembly GCA_964651005.1). Classification (GTDB taxonomy): domain Bacteria; phylum Verrucomicrobiota; class Verrucomicrobiia; order Chthoniobacterales; family Chthoniobacteraceae; genus DATMFV01. The sequence continues at coordinate 20,687 of CAZYVL010000024.1, forward strand.
ACGCCCCCTTGCGTTCCGGCCTTGATCTGCGAGATCACCAGGCCCAGGGCGGACTCCGCCGCGCGCGAGGCATCCTCGGTGGAGGCCTTCACGGCGCTGCTGAGGCTGGTGCGGCGGACGGACTCGAAAAACGCGACGGTCAACAGCGTCACCAGAGCCAGGCAGATGAGCACGACGAGGAGCGCGATGCCTCGCTGTTGGCGCATTGCGGATCGGAAGCCGCCGGAAACGCAAGACGTTCCTGGCGCGTGGTGGCGAGGCGAGGGATTAGCAACACGGGAACTCATTGTGGGGCACTCCAGTTAGAGGAAAGAAGCGCGATCTCGTCGCGGAAGATATGGAACCGGAGCCGCTTCTCCGCAAGGGAGGCCTCAAGGGCGGCGATGTCGTCGTCGTACTTGTCCGGGTCGCTGAAAAGGGTGGAATCGACCAGCACGGGGGCCGCCGTGTCGTTCTGGGCGGCGAGACGCGCGGCGGAGTTTTCGTCGAGCGCCACGAGCGTCACCTCCACGCGGGAGGGGAGCTGATGCTGCGTGACAGGCTGCGGCAAGCCGCTGCCCGTGCGGGAATTATAGGTGTAGGAAAAGACGGTCTTCCCCGTCGCGTCCGTGTAGATGCAACGAAAGAGCAGCAGGATGATGTTGTCCGCGATGGGGCGCGCGCTCGCTCCGGCGGCACCGGGGGAGGTGCCGCTTGCGTTGCGCATCCAGTCGTAAAAGGTGTCGGAGGTCATGTCCGCGTAGACCATCATGTCTTCGGTCGGCTGCTTGACCTCGTAGAGCCGGTAGCGGTACCGCCGCCGGAACGTGCTGAGATCGCGCACCCACTGCGGCATGGAGGCTTCGTCGTCTTCGAACTTGATGAAATAGCCGATGGTGTTGAGCGAATCCGCAACCCCGTTGAGCCCGCCATTCTCCGCGTACCCGATGGGCGCCTGGAAAAAGAGCGCCGACCCGGGCCCGTAGGAATCATCCGGGGCCGCCGAATCGACCAGAAGCGTCTGGCTCGGGCCAGCCAGAAAGAAAAGGTTGGACTCCCGGCCATACGCCTTGGGGACGAAACTGGTGCCTCCGTTGGGCGAGGCCCCGGCTGCATCCAGATACCCCCAATGCGTGTTCAGGGTGGCCTGGGTGAGGTGGCGTTTGATCGCCTCCAGCGCGGACTGCGCCGCCGTGAAGGATTGCCCCTGGTCGGTCGTCGATTTCCAGGCATCGGTGATCCGGTGCGTAATCGACGTAATGAGAAGCAGCAACACCACCAGGATCGAGATCGAAACCAGCATCTCGATGAGGGTGAAGGCGCGGCGCGTGATGGCCTTGAAAGCGAAGCCCGCTCTGCCACCCCGGCGGAACTGGCGGAACTGGCGG
>CAZYVL010000024.1:22153-26336 GCA_964651005.1 uncultured Chthoniobacteraceae bacterium
GGCGGAACTGGCGGAACTGGCGGCCCCGGTCATCGCTCCGCATCGGCGCGCTGCCAATCGGCGCGCTGCCACTGAGGCCACCGCTGCCGCCAATAAAGAGCGCCCCCGACGCGTCAACGCGGGAGCACGGTAGGGAAACGGCGGGGAGAACGCTCATCCGGAGGAGGTTTCTTTTTTGAGTGAGATGGAAGTTGAAGATGATGGTGTCAACAGCTTTGGCCGTGCCATTCCGTTCCGGCTTGCCCCCAAAGGGGCCAAGGCCAAGGCCGGGGCCGGAGCCGGGCCTTCGGTCGCGGCCCGGAAAGCACAACACGCCCCCGGCCCCGTCACGGTCCGGTGGCCGGGAGTTTGAAAGCAAAATAACGGTAGACCGTACGGACGCTCCGGCGGGATTCAACCCGCGTTTCCGCGCGGAGAACATAGTCATTCTGGTCACTGCTGCCAACGGGGGTTGCCGTGAAGCTCACGCTCGCCCGGTATGCCCACTGCTTGCTTGCCTGGTCATCAAGGGCGATCGCCGAGGAATCAAACACCTCCTGGTAGCTGGACATCGAAGCCTGCGGGTTGTTCCCCGCGTGAAGTTCATCCGCCACCAGGCCGAACACCCGCGACGCGATGACGCTCGTGGAGGTGCGAACGGCGGCGTCGTTGGCGATCAGGTAGCCGTTGGCGAAAAGGCCGATCGTCGCCAGCAGGGAAAACGAGACAATCCCCAGCGCCATGACGATCTCCACGAGGGTGAACGCAGCCACCCCGAGCGGTCGTGTCCGTGTGGACACTGTAGATACTTTGGCGTCCCGGAGTGCTCTGGCAGCGGCGCTATGAGCACCCGTTGCACCGGTCGCACCCGTGGGCGAACCAATCTGATGGATGGGGGGAATCATCTTGGTGGGGGTTCATTGAACAATCCCCCAAAATCCGATGAATGTCCAGATTAAATGTTTCTGAATAACCCGAACACAATGTAAAACCTGTAAAATTCCCGTTGCGGGGGCCGAAAACGCCCCCCTTTTTCCCCTTTTCAGCAGGAGGCCAGCCCCGGGTGCGTCCGGGAGGCCGGGATCTCCACCGACTCAGGCGGGGCCATGAACGGGGGGCGGTGGCTCGAAATGGCCGCGAGGTCCGGCGTGATCTCCCACCGCAGCGGCCCCCCGGCCAGGTAGCGGTCCAGCTCCTCGACCATCGTGCGCCCCAGGCGGCGGCATTCGCCCCCCATCGCCCCGGCCAGGTGCGGCGTGAGAATCACGTTGGGCAGCGTGTAGAGCGGAGAACCGGCAGGGGGCGGCTCCACGGAGACGACATCGAGCACGAACTGGAGATCGGGCCGCTGCCGCGCCGTCTCGCAAAGCGCCTCCTCCTGCACGATGGCCCCCCGCGCCGTGTTGATGAAGGTGGCATACGGTTTCATCCGGGCGAACTGGCGCGGGCCGATCATCCCGCGCGTCTCTTCGAGTTCGGGGGTGTGGATCGAAACCACGTCGCAGAGGGAAAAAATCTCATCGAGCCCGGCAGCCTCCGCGCCGAGCGCCGCAATCTCCGCGCCGGAAAGATGCGGATCGTAAACAAGCACCTTGAGGTCGAAGGCTTTCAACAGGCGCAAAAGCTCGCGGGCGATCGCGCCGCAGGAGACGAGGCCGACCGTGGAACGGTACGCGCCGGTGGTCTCCGGGGGCCGCTCGTAACAGTGCTCCCGCTTGATGTCCATCATCGTCAGCCACGCCCTCTTGAGGCCCAGGATCAAGGCGGCAAGCGTAAATTCCGCGACCGGCACGGCGTTTGCGGCGTACGCGGAAGTGAGCTGGATGCCCCGCTCCCAGAGAGCCGGGTCGATCAACGATTTGGTGGCCCCTCCGGCGTAGAAAATCGCCTTCACCTGTGGCATCAGCGGGAGGAGCTTCTTGAAATCCGGCGCGCCCCAGCCGGTGAAAAGGAAATCTGCCTGCGCCAGGTCGTGCGCCCGGGCGGCGGTTTGCCCGGGGTGAACAAGCTCCCCGAGGATGTTCACCTTCCGCCCGATCTCCGCCTGCTCCTGCGCGCCGTAGATCGCCCCGAAGAACTCGGGATCCTGGACATAAACTCCGCTGAATGTTTTTTGCGCACCTGACAATATCATCTGAACATTGTGAACAATTCAGCCGGAAATGTCGAACATTCGTTTTCCGCACGCAGAGACACCCTCGCCAAAGCACGCACCGAAGCCCAAGCCCAGGCCCAAGCACACAAAGGAGGAGACTCCCCGCCTCCTTTTCTCCCGCCCGACGGGCGAAAAAAAACGCGCTCCCGCCGGAAGAGAGCGGGAGCGCGAAAGACAACCGGTTCAGCGAATGAACAAACCGATCAGATATTAAAGACGATGGCCTCTCCCGCCCCGGCGTAGAGGTCGAGCGGGCCGTCGAGTTCGAGCTTGATGACGGTGGCATCCGGGTCGAGCGCCTCCTCGGGAATATCCAGCCAGAGGACGCCCGGCAGTTTTGCCCACGGCGCTCCGCCGATCTTGCGGTGCGTCACTTCCGGCCCGCCCAGGATGCTGGCGCGCCGGATCTCGTTGCGGATGCCCTTGACGGCGACGGCATCGCGGGGGCGGTCAAAGAAGGTGAGGAAGAGGGTGTCCCGGGCTTTGTTCAGCGTGGAGGCGCCGTAGAAATGGCCATGCGGCAGGCCCGCGACGGTGCCGTAGAGCGACTCGGCATGTTTCTTCGTCCAGCGCCCGAGCCCCTTGAGCACGGCGACCTGTTCTTCCTGGAGGCTGCCGTCGCTTTTCGGGCCGATGTCGAGCAGCAGGTTGCCGCCCATCCCGGCGCATTCGGCGAGCATCCGCACGCATTGGCGCGCGCTCTTGAAGTTCCGGTCGGTCTTCCGGTAGCCCCACGAATCGTTGATCGTGACGCAAAACTCCCACGGGCCGGGCGGCGGCGCGATCGGGATGGCCTGCTCCGGCGTGCCGTAGTCTCCGTGCCCCTTCATGCGGCTGTTGAGGATCACCCCCGGCGCCCACTCGCGCAGGTTCTTGCGCAGTTCGGCGAAGTGCCACTGCCCCGCGTCGCGCTCCCAGTCGCCGTCAAACCAGAGGAGATCGGGCGAGTAGCGCGTGCAGAGTTCCTTCAACTGCCCCCGGTGAAAGGCCAGGAAACGCTCCCACGCGGCGGGGTCTTCCTTGCCTTGCGGGTAGGCGAAGGCATTGGCGCGCATTTTCTCGTGCTGCTCGGGCTGCGAGTCGCGCGGGTTGATGCTGGCGTAGTCGGGGTGGGACCAGTCGCAGTGCGAAAAATAGAGGCCGTTTTTCAGCCCGTGCCTGCGCATGGCGTCGCAGTACGGCCCGACGAGATCGCGCCCCGCCGGGGAGCCGTCCTTGGCGTTCAAGGTGCTCAACGCCGTATCCCAGAGAGCGAAGCCGTCGTGGTGCTTGGTGCTCATCACCGCATACTTTGCCCCGGCCTCCGCAAAAAGCGCCCCCCACGCTTCAGGATCGTAGTTTGCCGCCGTGAACTTCGCGGCCTGCGCCATGTAGACCTCGTACGGGACGAGGCCGTTGAAGAAATCCCACGACTCGCTCCAGTCTCCTTCGGAGTAGATGCCCCAGTGGATGAAGATGCCTAGCTTCGCGTCCCCAAACCAGGCCGGGATCGGTTCTTTGCGGGTGATTTCGTCTGGCTCCATTTAATTGGCGGTTTCCTGGTTCAGCGGTTTGGCCGTTTGGCCGTTCCCTAGTCGATGTGCATGACCTGTTCGAGCGGTTTCCACTGTTCGCCCGGTTTCGTGCCGGGGAGGCGGGTCTGGCAGGCGTCGGTGAGCGGCCACCATTTGTCGCGCGTGGTCGGGTCTTTGGCGATGCTCCCGAAGTCGGCTTCCGGGTTGGTGCCGATGTACTCGAAGTAGCTAAAGAGGTAGCGTTTGCCCCCCAGGTCGGTGACGTAGATGTTGTAGTTACGGATGTTCGCCTTGCGGATGGCGGCTTTCACCTCCGGCCAGACGTCGGAGTGGAGCTTCCGGTATTGCTCTTCCATTTCCGGTTTGAGTTCGACCATGGAGGCGTAGGTCTTGACCTTGGCGCTGGCTGCCTGTTCGGGAGTGGGGTTGGTGGGGCCGTAGATCGGTTTCATGGGAGCGGTGGTCTGGCAGCCGACGAGCGCCAGCGGGAGGAGGGCGAGGAGGAACGATTTTTTCATGGGTAAATACAGGTTTT
>CAZYVL010000025.1:0-1158 GCA_964651005.1 uncultured Chthoniobacteraceae bacterium
GGGGTCGATTACCTCGCCTACCACGCCTGGGACGCGGCGATGACCGCCCGGCGCGCCCGCGTCGCGCCGCTGCACTGGACCGCGCAAGGGCCGCGCTGCCTGACGTAAAATAAAACAAACCGGCGGCAGCCTACGCCATCACGCTCCGGGCCACTTCCTCCGCTTTCTCCTCCCCGAAGAGCCGCCGCACCAGCGCGAGGCCAAAGTCGAGCGCGGTCCCCGCGCCCCGGGAGGTAATCAGGCCGCCCTCCTCCACCACGCGCTCCTGCGCCAGCGCGCCGGGGAGTTCGTCGTACACGGAGAAATGCGCGGTAAAGCGTTTGCCCTCCAGCAGCTCCGCGTCCGCGAGCACCATCGGCGCGGCGCAGATCGCCCCGACGCTCCCGCCCGCCCGGATCAGCGCCCGGGCGAGGCGCGCGGCGCGCCCGTCGGCCCGCAGCGCCTTCACCCCCGGGCCGCCCGGGAGCAGCAGCAGGTCGAAGTGCTCGTCGGCCACGTTGGCCAGAAAGGCATCGGCGCGGATGGCGATCTCCGAGCGGCCCGGCACCCAGCTCTGGCCGTGCAGCGAGGCAAGGATCACCTCCGCCCCGGCGCGGCGCAGGAGATCGACCGGGGTGAGCGCCTCGATCTCCTCAAAACCGGGGGCCAGCAGGCAAAGGACGCGCTTTTTCATCGTGGTCAGGATCGCATCTCGTTCTCCAGCCGGTCCACCCGCGTTTTGACCGCCGCATCCATTTTGATAAGCGGCGGCCATTCGCGCCGGAACCCCTCGCCGGGGAGCTTGCGCGTGGCGTCGATCCCCTGCTTGCTCCCGATGCCGATCTCGCTCGTGGCGTGGTCGAGCACGTCGGCGGGGCCGCGCGTGAAAAGGGAGTCGCGCTGCGGGTCCGTGTTGGCGCAGACGCGGAAGAGCACCTCGCTGGTGTTGTGTACGTCCACGTCATCGTCCACGACCACGAGGTATTTCGTGAACATCATCTGCCCCATCCCCCAGAGGCCGTGCATGATCTTGTACGCCTGCATCGGGTAAGTCTTCCTGATGCTCACAACCACGAGATTGTGGAAAACCCCCTCCGCCGGAAGGGCGATGTCCACGATCTCCGGGAAGTTCATCCGGAAGATCGGCAGGAAGAGCTTCACCGAGGCCGCGCCGATGTA
>CAZYVL010000025.1:1258-7898 GCA_964651005.1 uncultured Chthoniobacteraceae bacterium
GCGCCGACTTTTTGCAGTTGCCAGTGCATCCCGGTCGTCTGCCCGTCGTAAACCTGCACCCGGTACATGCCGACGTTGCGCTCGCCGGTGTCGGGGTCTTGCGTGATGACGCACGGGAGCGTCACGAAACGCCCGCCGTCGAGCGGCCAGCATTTGAGGATCGGCAGGTCGAGGAGCGTGGGCGCATTGGGCGCGATCTCCCCGGCAGCCTGCCGCCACTCCGGCGCGGCGGGCCACGGCTCCGCGCGCGTGGGCGGGGCGTCAAAGCGGTGGATCACCTCCTTGCACGGGCCGCTCTTGACCCGCTTGGGCCGCGCATGGCGCAGCGTAAAGGCAGTGGAAAGCAGCGAAAGCGCCTCGCGCAAGCCGGTCGGCGGCTTTGCCTGCATGAGCGAGCCAAGTTCCCGGGCCACGGCATCCACGGAATCCGCGCCGAGCGCCAGCGCCATCCGCTTCCAGGAGCCGAGCGTGTTGATCGCCACCGGAAAGGGCGACACCTTCCCGTTCACGGTCGGTTTTTCGAAAAGCAGTGCCTTGCCGCCGCCCGGCTGTTTCATCTCGCGGTCGGCGAGTTCCGTGATTTCCAGCTCCGTCGCGACCGGTTGCGCGATGCGCTTTAACTCTCCGGCGCGCTCCAGCGCCTCGACAAATTCGGAAAACGACGCGTAAGCCATCGGCGCGCATTGAAGCCGAATTCGCCGACCGGGGCGAGGGGAATCGCGGCGGCGGCAGATACGGACTGCGGGCCGCCGGGCGCGGTTTTGGCTTGCTCCCGCTCCCGGAGCCGGGCTGCAATCGCCCGTAGCCATGCCAGCCTCCCCTCGCGGCTCTCTTCCCCGGATTCTCGCGATTGCTTGCGGGTTCTTGAGCGTGGGGCTGCTTTTCTGGGTCAAGAATCTGCCGCGCGGCACGGAGGGAAACGCGCGCGCGCCAAGCGAAAGCTTGGAAAGCTCCGAACCTGGGGCAACCCGCGAACCCGGAGCAACCGGCAAGGCCGCCGGGCTTTCCCCTTCCCCGGCTCCCTCGCCCCACGCATCGCCCTCGCCCTCCGGCGGGGCCGCTACCGGAGAAAAGCCCCATGCCGCCGCAACCGCTGCAACCGCCGCAACTGCCACCCCCGCCCTTCCCTCCGAAGAGGAACTGACCGGCCCGCTGCCCACCAAAATGCCCGGCGAGAAAGCCCCTTCTCTCTCCGCGCTTCTCGCGCCGACGCTCCTCCGCGACGTACCAGCTCCCCCCGACTTCGCCACCCTCGCCCGGCAAACGAAGCTCTGGCCGCCCCAGGTCGCGCTCCGGGTGGCCGTGGATTTCCCCCTCTTCCGCGACGGCACCGAGGTCGGGCACATCCGCGTCCCCGCTTCCACGCTGGTCCTCCTGCGCAAAGTCCAGCCCGACGGGCAGCTGGTGGTGGAGCACCTCAACGCGCTCGCGACGCTCCCCGCGGCGTCCACCGATCTCGCCACCCGGTTGCGCCCCTCTCCTCCGGCGGCAGTGGCAACGGCGGCGGCTTCTCCCTCCCCTTCCCCGGTTTCGCCCACGCCCTTCCCGTCGCCTTCGCCTGCCCCCGCGCCATCTCCAGCGCGCCCGGCGTCGGAATCTTCCCCTTTGCGTTTGCCCCCGCGCTCCGCTTCGCCGTTCTCTTCGCCGCTCCTTTTGCCTCCTCTCTCACCGCGATCGCCGTAAAGCGGAACCGCCAGACGGGGCGACCGCAAACGCCCGGCGTCGAACAGGAACACGGTTCCTCCACTTCCGCTTAGAAAATACTGGATTCCCGTCCTCTCCCGGCATATACAACCCGCTCCGGATCCTTTTGGTTCTTTTAGTTCTTTCGGCCCTTCATGCGCGCTTAGCTCAGCGGTAGAGCACATCCTTCACACGGATGGGGTCACAGGTTCAAACCCTGTAGCGCGCACCATTTCCTTTTTTCTCCCATTCCCTCCCCCCCTTCCCAATGAAAGCCCAAAACCTTAAGGTCGTCGGCATCGCCTGCTTCGTCCTCTGCGCGATCTGTTTGTTCATCGCATTCGAAAGATACCACGCAAACCGGTCCGCCGTGGACGCCATGAACACGATGCAAAACGCCTTCGGCGGCCTGGCCCCGTTCGGCCAAATCACCCCGGCTGTTCCTGCCGCCACAAAGTACGCCCTGTTTTTTGCCCTGCTCTCCGGCGCGGGCGGTCTCTATTGCTTGGTCAAAGGGGGGCAGCCGAAGTCCGATTCCGACTCTGTCGCCTAGGCTTGCCCAGGCTCGCTAAAGGAGCCGGTGCGACGGCACCGGGATTTTGAAAAGGTCGGGATCAATCCCCATGCAAATCTACATCGCAAGAAACGGAAGCCAGACAGGGCCTTTCACCGAAGAGCAGACCCGCGAAATGCTTTCCAGCGGTGCAATATCGCCTGACGATCTTGCCTGGACCGAAGGCGCGCCGGATTGGAAGCCAGTCCGCTCGGCCCTTAGCCTCCCACAGCCACCTCCGCTTCCCGGTTCCTCTTCGGCATCGGGCACTCCCGCCCAGCCGGGCAGCGGCCCCAGAGGGGTTGGTGGCTGGCTGCTCTTCTTCTGCATCTCCCTGACCATCCTCAGCCCATTGATCTCGATTAACCAAATGGTCTCCACTTGGAAACAGGTGCAAGCCGTGTTTGAGACGTATCCCGCGATCAAGTCGGCCATGTTCGTTGAGAACATTGGTGGGGTCATGCTCCTGATCTACAGCTTTATCGCAGGTTGCCTGATTTGGAGAGGCCATCAAAAAGGGCGCAAGATCGCACGCCAGTTTTTGCTCATCTCCTTGCTTGGTTTTATCGGGATGGAAGTGATCGCGCTGGCTGTCATGCAAAATCTTCCGAAGGAAATCGTTACAGGGGGAATAAACGGGGCAGGGGGCGCAATGTTCCGTCGGGGGATTTATTTTTTCATTTGGTGGTTCTACTTCAAAAAATCCAAGCGGGTTCGTAATACTTATGGAGACGAACAGGCCGATCCCGAGCCACTCCCCGAACGGGTACAAGGTTAAACTGGATCGCCGTCGCCTTTCAAACCGATCCAGGAGAGAAGATTTGCTGGTTGGAGTCATCTAGACTAAATATCGGACCACCGTGATCGCGTTCGAAATCACACTCAATGGCAAGACGGTTTGCCTCGCCGGCGCGGAGGATTTGAGCGTGCTGACGGCCAATGTCTCGGCGGTCGGCAAACTTGGCAGCAAGACCATCCCCGCAAGGCCCGACGAAACGACCGGGGATGTGATCGAGGTTCGCGTGCTGGAGACGGAACAGGCCGATCGCCCCACGTCCCGGACCAAAGCCCGAAAACAGCGCGGCTGAGCCGTAGCGAAGAATGGGAGATCAAACCCTGCGCCCGAATTTCTTCTCCAGCTCGCCGAAGGAAATCTGGATCATCGTCGGGCGGCCGTGCGGGCAGCAGTAGGGAAGCTCGCACTTCAGCAGGTCCAGGATCAGCCGGACGAGCTCCGGCTCGCGCAGAATGTCGTTGGCCTTCACGGCGGCACGGCAGACGGTCTTGGCGATGACATCCTCGCCCAGCCGCAGCTTGGAGGATTGGGAGCTGACGGCGCGAAGCTCGTCGATCACTTCCCGCAGGAGCGCCCCCGGGTCGGCGGGGCGGACGAACTGCGGGAGGCTGTCGAGCTTCCAGGTGCCGGTGCCGAAGGCTTCCATGCCGATGCCCATCTTCTGGAGCGTCTCCAGGTTCTGCGCCACCCAGTCGCTATCCCTTGGGCCAAGCTCCACGGTCACCGGCATCAGCAGCCGCTGGCACGGGACGCCGCTCTGCTCCATGCGGCGGCGGAGTTCCTCAAAAAGAATCCGCTCGTGCGCGGCGTGCTGGTCCACGAGCACCAGGCCGGTCGCGTTCTCCATCACGACATAGAGATTGCCCACTACGCCGAGCAGCCGGAACGGCTTGACTTCCTCGTCGGACTCCCCCGGGATGGCGAAGCCGGAAACCGAGAGCGGCGCGGCCGGGCGAACCGCCACGGGGCGGAACGGATCGGCGGGTTCAGGCACGGGTGCGGGGGCGGACGCGGACGGCTCCAGGGGAACCCGGCCTCCGGCCCGCTGCTCCTCGGGAATCGGCACGGAAGGCGACGGAACGGCTTCGAAGCCACGGGAAAGCAGCCCGGGCAAGCCAGGCAGATCAGGCAGGGCGGGCAGGGTGGGAGCGGCGGCGGGAGTGAAAGCGGAAGGGGGTGCCTCGCTCCCGCGCGGTTCCTGCTCCCGGGAATCCAATGGGAGCGACGGGGAGGAGGGGAGCGCATTTTCTCCCGCCGGGGCGGCAAAGCTGGCGCTCCAACGCTCGCGGTCGCTCTCCAGGGTCCGCCGCACGACTTCCACAATCGCCTCGCGGACGCCCGACGGATCGCGAAAGCGGACCTCCCGCTTGGCGGGGTGGACATTGACATCCACCGCCGAAGGCTCCACCTCGACGAAAAGGAATGTCACCGGGTACTGCCCTTTCATCAACGCCGTGTGATACCCCTCGCGCAGCGCGTAGTTGAGCGTGCTGTTCTCCACGGGGCGGCCATTGACGAAAGTGAACTGCTGGGAGCGCGTCGAGCGGCTCACGCCCGGCCTCGCCAGAAAGCCGCTGATGCGGATGTCGTGCAGCGGGATCTCGGGCACCTCCAGCAGCTCCCCGGCCAGCGTCGCGCCCCAGAGACCGCGAATGCGCTCGCGCAGCGACGGCGTGGGCGGAAGCTGGAAGATCAACCGCTGGTCGGTTTTGAACACAAAGCCGATCCCCGGATGCCCGAGCGCCTGCAACGCAAGCTGGTGCTCGACGTGGCTCATCTCGGTGTTCTCCGTACGCAGGAATTTCCGCCGGGCCGGGAGGTTGAAAAAGAGCGAGCGCACTTCGATCTGCGTGCCGGGCGCCTCGCCGCTGTCGCGAACATAGTCGAGTTTCCCGCCGGTAATCATGAGTTCCGTCCCGGCGACCGCTTCGCGTTCGCGCGTGGAGAGCCGGAAGCGGGAGACACTCGCGATGCTCGGGAGCGCCTCGCCGCGAAAGCCGAGCGTGCGGATTTCCGCCAGGTCGCGCCCCGTGCGGATCTTGCTCGTCGCGTGCCGCTCGATGCAGAGCAGCGCGTCGTCGCGGTCCATCCCCACACCGTCGTCGGTCACGCGGATCAAGGAAATCCCTCCGCGCCGCACGAGCACTTCGATGCGCCCCGCCTGGGCGTCGATCGCGTTCTCCACCAGCTCCTTGATGACGGAAGCCGGGCGCTCGACCACCTCGCCCGCGGCGACCTGGCTGGCCACCTCGTCGGAAAGCAGATGAATGCGGCTCATGAGTCGGGGAAGGGAAAGGGGGAAAAGGGAGGTTGGAGCGGGTTCAAGCGTCCGCCCGCCCAGCCGGAGCGTCGTTTGACTTCGACCGCGCAAGTGGATAAGATTTCGGGCAGCGAAATGATCACCGTCACTCCCGCCGCCGTCAAACAACTTCAGGCCCTCCTCGCCGACTCCCCGAAGGAGGGCAAGGGGTTGCGCGTTTTCGTGGAAGCGGGCGGCTGCGCCGGGATGCAGTATGGCATGGCGCTCGACCACGCGAAGGAGGGCGACGCCATCATCGAAAACGAAGGCGGGGCGCGCGTGTTCATCGACACCTTCAGCCTGAAATACCTGAACGGCTCGACGATCGACTTCACCGACGAACTCGCCGGAGCCGGTTTCCGCATCCGAAACCCCAACGCCACGCGATCCTGCGGCTGCGGCACCTCGTTCGAAAGCACTCCAGGCGCGGAGCCAAGCGCCCCGGAGCCGCCCCGGGCCTGAACCCCAGCCCGCTTTCCCACCTTCTCCTCCCTGCTTTCCCGCCTCATTCGCCCCATTCGCCCCAATTCGCTTCTTTCGCTCTCATGAACGACGACTTTTTCGGGCCGCAAGAATACGACGAGGAACCGCAGAAGGGGCGCGACCATCTCTTTCTCTGGACCGTCGGCATTCTGATCCTCATCGGGGCCACCCTGACGATCTGGCTCGGTTCGTTCTACGTCTTCGGCCACCCGGAAAAACCGGAGAGCTACCGGATTCTCCAGAAACTCGGCAAACTCGACCCGCCGCAACGCTTCGAGTTGACGGAAGCGCCTGCGGGCAAGTTTTTCTCCCCCGAAAAAGCGTTCGAGTATTTCAGCGCGATGTCGCGCTACGAACTCTCCCGCGAGAACGAGGGGCTGCTGCGCGACTACATCAATAACTTCCGCAGCACCAAGCGGCTTGTCCCGTACCTGACGGGGCGCTTTACGATCATGAGTTCCTACGACCTCACGCCGGAGAACTTCTTCGGCTCCGGGGTGGTGGCGGTGGCGCAGTCGGTCGATTTCCCGCAGGTTCTCATCGAGCACGTTTACACCGCCCCCGCCAAGACCGTCCCGGTGCTCCGGCGGATGCTCGCCCCGGGCCTCGACATCAAGCTGGAAAAGATGTCGGACCTCGCCGCGGTGCTGCACGTCGAGCGGCTGGCCGACGGGCGGCTCCAGTTCACCGTCGCGCCGCTTCTCTACGGCGCCTACGCGCTCAAGCAGGGGAGCGGCTCCTTCAGCCTCGAACCGCCCGCCTCCCTCAACCCGGCGGGCGGGCTGCCGATCATCCGGGGGCCGCTGATGGAGGATTGCCTCAAGGC
>CAZYVL010000025.1:7998-25966 GCA_964651005.1 uncultured Chthoniobacteraceae bacterium
ACGCCGGTTTTGACTGGAAGCCGGAGGGGGAGCGGGCCTATCATGGCCGCGTCTTGACCTCCTCAGCAGTCTACGACAGGGCGGGTGTTGCCAAAAAAGTGGGCACGGTCGCGGCGAAAGCGGCTCTTCTGGGTCTCTGCTATTTTTTCGCGGCGAGACTGGGGCTGCTGCTTGCCCTTCCGCACCCGGTCATCACGCTGATCTGGCTGCCCACGGGGATCGCCACCGCGGGCCTCTTCCGGTGGGGCCTCCGGTACTGGCCCGTCGTTTTCGGCTCTGCCGCGATCCTCCAGCACTTCTCCTTCAACATCGCCTGGCCGATGGCGGGGGTGCTCGTGGCGGGGCAGACGCTGGCCCCGTTCTGCGCCGCGTGGGGGCTGCACCGCTCGCGGTTTCATGCCGACTTCGACCGCCGCCGCGACATCCTCCTCTTCGCGAGCCTCACCGGCCTGGCCATGACGCTCTCCGCCGGAATGGGAACCTGCACCCTTTACGCCGCCGGGGAGATCACCGGCGACACCTTCCTTGAAAACTGGCGCACCTGGTGGCTCGGCGACTGGATGGGCGTGCTCGTCGCGGGGCCGATCCTGGTTTCCACCTCCTGGCACAACTGGAAGGCGCTCATGGAGAGGCGGCGGGAGTTCATCATCTGCGGCATCATCTCCGTCGGCGTGACCGGGGGGATTTTCTTCATGCCGAGCGCGCCGGGGAGCCTGCCACTCATCTTCATCCCGTTCTTCCTGACGATCTGGGCGGCGCTACGGCTCGGCGTCATGGGGACCGCGCTCGGGGTGCTCGCGCTCGCCGCCATCTCCGCAGCGGGGACGGCGACGAACCAGGGGCCGTTCCTCTACAGCGACTCCATCGAAAGCGTCTGGCTGCTCTGGGCCTATCTCATCACCGCCACGGTCTTCAACCTGATGATTACCGGCATCGAGATCGGCCGCAGCACGGCGCAGGCGGAACTGCTCGACTCCAAGCGCCGCCTTCAGGAGACCAACCGGGAACTTGCCGACTCCGTGCTGCGCGCCGAGAGGCTGGCGCTCGAAGCGGCGGCGGCCAACCAGTCCAAGGGTGCGTTCCTCTCCAACATGAGCCACGAGATTCGCACGCCGCTCAACGGCGTCCTCGGCATGACCGATCTGCTGCTCCAGTCCCCGTTGACCGAAGAGCAGCGGCAGTACGCAAAAGTCGCCCTCAACTGCGGCGAAAGCCTGCTGCGGCTCATCGACGACATCCTCGATTTTTCCAAAATGGAGGTCGGCAAGCTCCGCCTTTCGCACCGCCCCTTCGACCTGCGGGAAGTGCTCGACCAGACGGTCGGGATCTTCACCCCGGCGCTCCGGGATGGCGTCACGCTCTGCTGCACGATCGCGCCCGGCACTCCCACCCGGCTCCACGGCGACCAGGGGCGGCTCGGCCAGGTATTACTCAATCTTGTCCACAACGCGGTGAAGTTCACCGAAAAGGGGAGCGTCTCGGTCCAGGCGGCGGCGGAAGCGGAGTCGGAGCGTTCCGTGACGCTGCGGTTCGAAGTGCGCGACTCCGGCCCGGGCATCTCCCCGGAGTGGCTCGCCCAGCTTTTCCAGCCTTTCGTGCAGGTGGACAGCTCCACGACGCGCCGGTTCGGCGGCACCGGCCTCGGCCTGGCGATCTGCAAGCAGCTCACGGAGCTGATGGACGGGAAGATCGGCGCGACCAGCACGGAGGGGGACGGCTCGCTCTTCTGGTTCACGGCGGTCGTCCGCAAACAGGTGAAACCGGAATCCGAGCCTCTCGCCCCGGAGTGACCCGCCGCTACAAGACTACAAGGCGCCCCAGCCGCCGCCGAGTGCGCGGGCCAGCGCGATCGTCGCCTGGAACCGGGCGTTGAGCGTCTGGATGCGCGCCAGCCGGGCGTTGAGGAGCGAGCGTTGCGCGTCCACGACCTCGAAGTAGCTCGTCTTCCCCTCGATATACTGTTTGCGCGCCAGTTCGACCACCTTCCGCGCCTCCTCCTCGGAACGCGCGCGCGCCTGCGCCTGCCCGGCGCGGCAGCGGAGGTCGCCGAGCGCGTTTTCCACTTCCTTGAGCGCGGTGAGCGCGGTTTCGCGGTAGGCGGCCAGCGCCTCCTCGCGCCGGGCGCGGGCGGCACGGAGGTTCGCGAGATTGCGCCCGCCCTCGAAGATCGGGATCGAGACGCTCCCCATCACCGCCAGCGCGCGGCTCTGCGTCTCGAAGAGGCGGTCGCCCGTGCCGCTCTCAAAGCCGCTCCGCCCCTCGATGTTGAAACGCGGGAGCATCCCGGCGCGCGCGACGCCGATCCGCTCCCCGGCGGCGGCGAGCCGGTGCCGCGCTTCGGCGAGATCGGGCCTCCTCTCCAGCAGCGCGGAGGGGATGCCCGCCGGAATGGCGGGCAAGGGCGTCTCCCGCAGCGGGCGGGCCGCGACGCGGAAACCGCTCGCCGCCTCGCCGACGAGCGCGGCCAGGCTGTTCTCCAGCCCGGCGCGGAGGCGCAGCGCCTCCTGAAGATCGGCCTCGGTGTCGGCGAGCGCCATCTGCGAGCGCGCGAGGTCGAGTTCGCTCGCGACCCCGGCCTTGACCCGCTCCGCGTTGAGCTGCACGGCGTCGCGGCGGAGCGTCACCGTCTCGCGCAACGCCGCGATCTCCGAATCGTACGCCCGGAGCGTGAAGTAGGCCGAAGCCACCTCCGCGCCAAGGCTCAGGCCGACGGCCCGCCGGTCCGCCTCGGCGGCGCGCGTCTCCGCCCACGCCCCGGCGACCGCGTGGCGCACCCGGCCAAAAACGTCGATCTCGTAGCCTGCGACAAACGAGGTGCCGAAATCGTTAAAGCGGTTGGATAGCGGCTGGCTGGAAAACACCGGCGGCGCGCCTCCGCCTCCGGCCCCGGCAGGCGCGCCAAATCCCGCGGCCGCGCCGTCCCCGGCCAGTTCGGCACGCTGGGTGGCCGCCGTGTTCGTGGAGCGGGTGCGGGAAGCGTTCAGATCCAGGCGCACCTGCGGGAAAAACCCGGCTGCGGCGGCGCGGGTCTCCTCGCGCGCCACGACGACGCGGGCGAGCGCCTGCGCGAGATGCGGGTTCGAACGCCGCGCCTGTTCTTCCAGCGCGTCGAGCCGCTTGTCTCCAAAAAGGGTCCACCAGTCGGAGCCGCCGCCGTCCACCGGAGCCGGGGACGCAGGAGCAGGAGCGGGCGCGGAGGCGTTCTTGTACGCCTCCGGCATGGCAGCCAGAAGAGGCGGCGCGCCGGCCCGGGCGAAGAGAGCCGGGGCCACGCCCAGAGCGAGCAGCAGCCCGGTGGCCGAAGAGCGAAAGCGTTTCATAAACCTTGGTTAATGGCGACGCGGACGACGACGGAAAGCCCCTGCCGGATGCGCTCGTGCACGTCGCGGATGCTCCCGGGGTCGAAGACGATCTTGACGGGGACGCGCTGCACGACCTTGGTGAAGTTGCCCGTGGCGTTATCCGGCGGCAGCAGGGCGAAGCGCGCCCCGCTCGCCGGGGAGAGGCTCTCCACCTTGCCCGAGAATTTCCGCCCCGGCAGGGCGTCGATCCGGATTTCCACCGGCTCGCCCGGCGTCATCCCGGCAAGCTGGGTCTCCTTGAAATTCGCGACGATCCAGACCTCCTCCTCGGCGATGGAGAAGAGCGTCTGGCCCGGTTCGACGCGGCTGCCGATCTCGATGTTCCTGTTCCCGACGCGGCCCGCGACCGGCGCGGTGATGACCGTGTAGCCCCGCTCCAGCTCCGCGTCGCGCAAGGCGGCCTGCGCGGCGGCAGTGTTGGCGCGCGCCGCGTCGTGCTGCGCCTCGGCGGCCTGCCCGGAAGCCTGGAGCGCGGCGAGGCTGGCCCGGGCGGCTTCCAGGCTCGCTTCCGCGCCGCGCCGGTCGGCAAGGGCGGCTTCGCGCGCGCTGCGTGTGGCATCGACATCGCTTTTGGCGATCGCGCGCGTGTCGCGTTCGTAGAGATGCGCGTCGCGGTGGAGATTGGCTTCGGCGAGCTGGAGATCCGCCGCGCTCCGGGCGAGGCTCGCCTGGGCCTGGTTGATCTCGGACTGCGCATGGGCGGTGCGCGCCTGCGCTTCCGCCACGGCCGCGAGCGCCTGCGCCTCTCCCGCTTTCGCCTGGGCAAGCGCGGCCTGCGCCTTTTGCACGGCAATCTCGTACCGGAGCGGATCGAGCCGCGCGAGCGGTTCGCCCGCCGTGACGGCCTGGTTCTCCCGCACGAGCACTTCGGTCACGGTCCCCGCGATGCGCGGGCTGATCGGGTGGAGATGGCCGACGACATAGGCGTTGTCCGTGGTCTCGTACCGGAGCGCCTGGACGATCCAGTGCGCCAGCAGGAATACGGCCACGGCGGCGAGCACGCCCCCGGCGATCCAGCGGAGCCGCCGAGGCGGTTTTTTCGCAAGCGGCGGTTCCTTTTCCTTCCGGCGGGGCCGGTGGGGAGGAGCGGAGTCGGTTTGAGTCGGTGAATCCATAAAAAAGCTAGTGAACCGAAGAGAGGTCCGCATCTTTCGGGCTTCCCTTGCCCAGAAGGAGAAGAAGCGGAAGCGAAAGCAGGAACGCGGCGGCGACGCAGAAAAAGACATCGCTGAAGGCCAGCAGCGTCGCCTGGCCGTTGACGACGCGATCAAGCAGATGCAACGCCTGCCGCCGGATGCCCTCGTGGTCGGCGCTGTGCCGCGCCAGCCCGGCCATCCACGCCTGGAGGCGCGCCATCGTCTGCGGCTCGAAGAGGGTGAGCTTCTCCACGAGCACCGCCCGGTGCACCGCCTCCTGCCGCGCGACGAAGGTGGTAATGAGCGCGATGCCGACGCTGCTGCCGAGCTGGCGGGTGAGGTTGTAGAATCCCGACCCTGCCGGAATCTCGCTCTTGGGCAGGCCGCCGAGCGTGGCGAGGCTCAACGGGACGAACATCAGCACGCTGCCGATGCTCCGGTAGATCAACGGCCAGAAAAGGCTGTGCACGCCGGTATCGGGGTTCATCCGCATGAAGAGCACGGCGCAGTAGACCGTCACCAGCGCCCCCGTCGCGATGAGCAGGCGCGGGTCGAAGCGGTTGGAGAACTTCCCCACCACGATCATCATCCCTGCGGCGGCCAGCGCGCCGGGCATCTGGAGGAGGCCGCTCTGCGTGGCGGTGAAGTGGAGATCGTTCTGCACGAAAACGGGAATGGCGAAGATGATCCCGTAGATCCCCATCCCCATCACCATCGAATAAAGGCTGCCCGCCGCGACGGAGCGGTGCCGCAGCACGCGGAGATCCACGGCGGGATGCTCCACGGAAAGCTCCCGCCAGATGAAGAAGAGCAGCCCCAGCGCGCTCCCCACGGCCATCGCGATGATAAACCGGGAGCTAAACCAGTCTTCCTGCTGCCCCTCCTCCAGCATCGTCTGGAAGCACCCCAGCCCGAGTGTGAGCAGGGCGATCCCGAGCCAATCCACGCGCGAGCCGGCCCCGGCCCGTCTCTCCCCCGGCGCGTCGCGCGGCAGAAAGACAAGCGCCATGAGCACCGCGACGATCCCCACCGGGAGGTTGATGAAAAAGATCCACCGCCAGCCGAGATGATCCGTCAGGTAGCCGCCGAGCACCGGGCCAAGTGCCGGGCCGGAGATGACGCCGATGCCGAAGACCGCCTGTGCGGCCCCCTGCTCCGCGCGCGGAAAGGTTTCAAAGAGGATCGACTGCGCCTTCGCCAGCAGCCCGCCGCCGCACAACCCCTGAAGGACGCGGGAGAGGATGAGCGTCACCAGGTTCGCCGACATGCCGCACAGCAGCGACGCGGCGGTGAACCCCGCCAGCGAGAAGACCATGTACCGCTTTTTGCCAAAACGGTAGCCGAGCCACGCCGTGAGCGGGATGATGACGACGTTGGCGCAGGAATACCCGGTGGAGACCCACCCCGCCTCGGAGAGCGTCGCGCCGAGGTTCCCCTGAATGTCGGGCAGCGCGACGTTGACAATGCTCGTGTCGATGACTTCCAGAATGGCCCCGAGCGCGGCGGTCAGCGCGATGACCCATTTGAGCAGGTTGCGCTCCGCCAGGCGGGCGGCGAGCGGCCCGAGCAGCGAGGTGTCGGAGCCGTAGAGGGAATGCGAAAGCGCGCTCATGGCGGATCGGACACGCCCGCTCCAACCCCTCTGGCGACCATCTCGATCGCGGCGGCGACATAGGCCGCGTGCCCGTACTCCCGGGGCGGAAAGGGGGAGCCACGCCGCAGCACGGCGGTGAAGATCATCGCGCTCAGGAGATCGGCGGCGATGGCCGGGTTGATCTCCTGGCGCACCGAGCCGTCGCGGCGGCCTTTCTCCACGGCGGCGGCCAGCTCCGCCTTGAGCGGCGCGAAGATGCCACGCAGCACGCGCGGCTCGTAGTCGCGATGCTTGTGGTGCTCGCCCAGCAGCGTCTTGACGAGCGGGAGATTCTGCCGCAGCACCGCCTCGTAGAGCGCGGCGTAGCGCGCGAGCGACGCGCGCAGGTCCGCCCCGGGGAGCGGCGGCTGGGAGGAGAGAAGCTCCGCCTGCTGGTCGATGATCCGCTGCAACACCGCCGACTGGAGATTCTCCTTCGTCTGGAAGTGGCGGAAGAGCGTGACTTCATTCACCCCCGCCTCCCGCGCAATCGCCCGCGTCGTCGCCCCTTCGAACCCGTCGCGCGCGAACACCGTGGCCGCCGCGCCGAGCAGGCGCTCGCGCGTGTCGCCGCCGCGCTCAGAGCAAGGGCGCGAAGAAGCGGAAGGATCGGAACGGGATGCGTCGGGCGGTGTCATGCAAGTGCTTGCTTGCATTCCTTTTGTCTTCTTCCCTGCCCTCCGGCAAGTTCTTTTCGACCTTGTTGCAAAAACACCGCAACCAATGCGCCGGTCCGGGGTTTCTTATCGCCGACGGCTCCATTGGCGCGCTGGCAATTGCTTGCGCGCCCGTGTCGCCGTCCCTTATTCTTGGGAACCCCTCCAGAACCGCTGTTTCATTCCATCGACAGCCTATCTTGAGGGTTTTTGAGAACCCCAATACTCCAACACCTAAAAGTCCCAAAACCGCTGCTCCCGGAGTCGCTTTACGGGCGAAACCGAAGGTCCAGTTATTGTTCAGCCGCCAGTCCAAGATTGCCCTCCAATGAAAAAGACCGTGTCCACCAATCTGTGTCTGCTTGCCCTGCTTTCTCTTTCCGCCAGGGCGGATGACGCCAAAACCAAGTCGAAAGCCAAGCCGGATTACCAGACCTATCACGAGATGACGACGGTGGCCCTGGACAAAGAAGTCACCGAGCTTCCCCCCCTGCCCGATGCCGCCGAGCGAAAGAAAAACTTCGACCATCGCAACGACCCGGACCGGATCGAAGCCTTGGCCAAGGAGTTCTTCTCGCTCTGGGACCCCAGCGAGAAAAGGGCCAGCCGGGAGCGGGTGACGAAAGATCTCGAACCGGCGAAGGCCAAGGTCTACGCCCTTTACAAGCAGGGCAAATACCAGGAGTCGCTTGACGCGTTCCGCGCCTATTTCTTCGCGAAGATGCGCATGATCTTCAAGGACGACAAGGGGCTGACCTCCTCCCGCTACCTCCGCCGGGGGAACGGATATGACAGCACCGTCACCCTGCTCATGCAAGGCGTCTACCAGGTCGGGACCACCAAGCAGACGGTACGGCTTGGCGAACCGGGGCTGACGCATTGGGAATTCCAGCGTTCCGGGCCGCTGCTCTGGGACAACGCCTTCACCCCGGAGATCCCGTACTTCAATAACGGATCGTTCTCCAATCTCTGGTGGAAGTTTGTCGATACGCAGGACCACAAGTACCTGGACCGTTACCTCGCCTACGCGGACGACTTCGTCCTCAACGAGCATTTTCACGATCACCTCAACATCGGCAACATTGACGCCGGGAAGTTCGGCCTCAACGAAGCTTTCTCCACCTGCTTCAACATCTCGGAAATCGCGCGCTGGCTGCCGCCGAGCGGCGAGGGCTACCCCTCCGCGACGCTGGCGCGCCAGCTCGTTTATCTGCTGAAGCTGAAAATCCCCCTTGCCGTCTACTACAACCGCGAGCAGAGCAACAACCACTCCACGGGGGCGGTCCACAACCAGCTTGCCCTTTCCAATTACCTTTACGATTTCAAATTCGCCAAGGTGATGGAGCGGGAATCGCGCCGACAGTTCGAAACCTATGGCACCCTCTTCGACATGCCCAACGGAGCGATGCCGGGGAAGAACGAAGGGTACGCCGTCCACGAACTGCGCGAGAACCTCATCGCCATCGACCGGATGCGGGATTACGATTACGACTGGGTCACACCGCAATGGAACCGCATCTGGACCGACCGCCTGATGCGGCGCGCCTTCTACGTTCTCAATCTCTACAACCCCTCGGGAGAGATCATCCAGCTCTACAAGGGGGACTGGCGCAACCGCCCCTTTGACACGTTCCAGGTCTACCAGCTCAATCGCGAGCTACCGAGGCTCTGGGACATCCCGGCGGCGCGGGCCATCGCCACGAGGATTATCCACAACCAGCTCATTCCGAACGAAAACGGAAAGTCGCTGATCTCGCCCACCAAGCCGATCGCCTCCGAAGGCATGGGAGTCCGCGACGGGGCCGAGCCGCCCTATACCTCCATCTCCTTCCCCGTCACCGGCACGCACATCATGCGCAACGGATGGGACCCGCAGAAAGACGCCTTCGGCATCTTCAGCGAATCCCGGGGCAAGGGCGACAACGGAGGGGCCTTCCACAACGTCAAGTGCACCAACCTTCTTGAGATCGGCGCGTTCGGCAAGGATCTGCTCACCAACGGGGTGGACGCCGTCTACAACTACGTTCCCAGCCCGGTGCTGGTGGACGGGCTCTCGCAGTTCAGCCTTGAGAACAAAGGCCCCGGGGCACGCAAGGGCGACAACAACGAAGGGTTGCTCCCCCTCAGCCAGTATCGCATCCACCACAGCGAGGCGTTCGACATGGCGGAGGGATGCTACGAGGGCATGTGGGCCGATACCATGGACCACGAGCCGCAGTTCTACGACTGGAAGTACCAGAAGGAGGTTCTCAAGAAAGCCGTCAAGGGCATCATGCACCGGCGCATCGTGCAGTTTGTCAAGGAGGAGGGCGTCTGGGTGGTGATCGATCTCCTCCACGCCCCGGGCAAGCATGAATATACCCAGCAGTTCTTCATGCCGAGTACGCTCAAGGGGGAGCTTAACGGCTACAAGCCCGAAGCGTTCTCCCTGGACGAGAAGGCGTTGACGCTCAAATCCGGATCGCCCGACAAGCCGAACCTCATCCTTCACTATGCGGGCCCCGGGGCGGAAAGCCTCAAGATCGCCAAGGCCGAGATGAAGGAGGAGCCGCGAGATACCTACACGTTCGAGCGCGCCGACCGGAAGCGCGACAAGGAGTTCGTACACCTCAAGAGCTCCTGGGAAGGGACGGACACCACGCTCCTCATCACCGTGCTCGAAGGCTCGGAGCCAAAGGGAAAGAACGGTGGGAACGCGCCGATCTCCGAATTCAAGCGCACGGAGAACGGCTTCTCCGCCAAGCTCGCCTCCGGGGGGAACCTGCAATTCCAGGCGCATCTCACCAAGGAGAACCCCGAAGGGTTTGAGAGCAAGCTGACGCTCACCGACGCCAAGGGGAACAAGAAAGGGCTGGTGCTCGGGAAGAAGAGCTATGAGTTCGCCGGGAAGAAGGGCGCGGAAGTCGCCCCCGTTTACCGGCCGATCCAGGATCTCGTGATCACGCCCGAGCGGCACGCCTTCATCGACACGCTCGATGTCGCCGTGAGCTGCCCAAACAAGGATGTCGAGATTCGCTACAGCATCGACGGGAGCGATCCCACGCTCGATTCCCCGGTTTACAAAAACCCGGTGACGCTGACCGGCTCGGCCCTCTTCAAGGCCCGCGCCTTCCGCAAGGGGCTCAAGGCGATGCCCGCCGATCTGGCCTCCGGCACGCTGATGAGCCGGGTCTTCTTCGCGCCGTTCACACGGGAAGAGCCGCTGCCGGCCCTCGCGCTGGATGCCGCCAAGACCGAACCGGGCCTCAAGTACGACTACTACCAAGCCCAGTGGCCGTTCCTCCTCTATGGAGCGCCGAGCCTCAAGCCGGTGAAAAGCGGCGTAGCGAAGGGCGTGTTTGACCTCAGCGCGGTGCAGGACAACAAACAGGCGTTCGGCTTCTTCTACACGGGATACATCAATGTTCCCGAAGACGGGGTTTACACCTTTTACGCCCCGGATGAGTTCATGAAATACCGCCCGCTCGCGGGGTACGACCTCGACGTCTACGTGGGGAACAACCCGGTGTACAAGGATGGAACGCTCACGCAAGGGAACACCCCGACGGAGTGGTATCCCACGACGAGCCGCCACGCCTTTGGAACCTGGTCCAAGGCGCTCAAGAAGGGGCTTCATCCCTTCAAGGTCTACTATGCGGACCTGCGACCGGGAGGGCATCTGGAATATATCCAATATAGCTACCCGGAACTGAACATCCCCGGCCTGACGAAGACCTTCTTCGACGGCAAAGCACCGGTGCTGGATGTTTCCGGCCCGGGAGTCTCCCGCCAGGCGATCCCGGTCTCCTGGTTCCGCAACTAGGCCAGGCAAGCACAACGCTCCGAATCAAAAACGGCGTCGTCCCACCCGGGGCGGCGCCGTTTTCCGTTTGCCTTATTGCGACTCAATCATTGCCATCTCACGGCCCGGCTCCAACGATCCGCCGCGCCAGCTTCAAGACCCCGAGGACACCCAGGCTGGCCACCGCCCAGAGAAGGATTTCCAACGGCCAGAGATTGTGCGAAGTCGGATCGCGAACCCCATCGACGACGATCCGGGCCACGATGAACACCATCACGGCAGCGGGAATCGCCGCCGCCACGCGCCAGCCGCCGCGCCATTTCCAGGCATACCAGAACGGCGCGAAAACCCCGCCCGCCATCAACGCAAGCACCCCCAGCATCAACCCGGAAAACCAGAACTGGGAGCTGGGGGACTCTGGTTCTGCCCGGCGGCGGGCGGCCTCGCTGTGGTGGAACTCTTTCTCGGCTTTCAAAAGCGCATCCACCCATGCCGCCCGGGACCGCGTGGCGGCGGGGCTGTTGGACCCGGTGATGCGCACCCGGTAGCGCGAAACCTCCTCGCCGCGCCCGGATGTCCCGCCGACGAGGATGCGAATTTCATCCACCTCGCCGGGGTCGATAAAGGCAAACCACCCGAGCGCCTCTCCCTTCCCCTCGTGCGGGATGGAAGCGTTCGACATGGTTCCGACCTCCGTGCCGCGAAAAAACGGCCGCGCCCAAATGCGAACCGGCCGGTCGCTCTCGTAGGCGATCTTCACGAAGAACTGCTCGGAGCGGCCCAAAACGACCGCCCCACCGACCGCCCCGCCGCGACTCTCCGGGTCCGTGGCCACCACCCTCGCCCGCACCCCGGGCCGAATCCCCTCCGCACCCCAAAGCGTCCACGATCCAGCAAGAGAAGCCAGAAGAACCACAATCGCCAGCACGCGAACGGCTCTCCCACTCCCGGCCACAACGCCGATTTTCAAAACCACCCTTTCCGCCGGAAGAATACCAGCATCCCCGCCGCGAGCAGCCCCATGACAAGGAGGCAGGCGGGGTAGGCGTACGGCATTTTCAGCTCCGGCATCCCCTCGAAGTTCATCCCGTAGATCCCGGCGATGAACGTCAGCGGAATGAAGATCGTGCTCACGAGGGTGAGCACCCGCATGATCTCGTTGGTCCGCATGGCCAGGCTGGAGAGATAAATATCCATCATGCTCGTGCTCAGATCGCGGTAGCCCTCGATCATATCCATGATCTGGACGGCATGATCGTAGCAATCGCGCAGGAAGATGCGCGTCTCGCGGGTAATCATGTTGAAATCGTCGCGGTTGAGCGCGCTGACGAGATCGCGCGTTGGCCAGGCATTGCGCCGCAGGAGCAGCAGCGCCCGCTTGAGTTCATGCAGCTTGAAGACCGACCTTTTCGAAGGCGCTTGGAGCAGTTCATCCTCCAGCGCCTCGATTGCCTCGCCGAGCGGTTCGAGCACGGGGAAGAACTGGTCCACCGCCACGTCCACCAGCGCGTACGCCAGATAATCGTGCCCCCGGCTGCGGGCAAACCCGCGCCCGCTGCGAAGCCGCACGCGCACCGGCTCGAACACGTCCCGGCTCGCATCCTCCTGGATGGTGATGAGGAAATCGCTCCCGAGAAAAAGGCTGATCTGCTCCAGCCTGACATCGAGCGGCCCGTCACAGAACGGCATCTGGAGGACGACAAAGACATGGTTCGCGTACTCCTCGATCTTCGGGCGCTGCACGGTGCGCAGGACATCTTCGAGAGCGAGCGGGTGCAGCCCGAAATGATCCGCCAGCGAGCGCAGCATTTCAACATCCCCCAGCCCGTCGATGTTGATCCAGCTCACCTTGCCTTTGCGCTGGCAGGCGAAAACCTCCTCGATCCGCTCCACCTTGCGCTCCTCGTAGGTCTTGGCGTCGTACTGGACGAGAGTGACGACGGGCGGCCCCTCTCCGCGCGGAGTCAGGGTCGCGGGCGCCGCGCCCGGCTGGTGATAACGGCTCGTAAGCATGATGCTCAATCCTTTCAATAATCAGACTGGCCTGGTCTTGTCGAACCCGGCGGCGTGGTCAGGCCGGGGCTATCCGGGATCGCCGCGCTCCGCGCTCCCGCCTTCGTTCTGAAAACGGAGCGATCCATCCGCCCCGAAGCCGAACATCGGCGCCCAGACCACCTCCCAATAGTACCCGTCGGGATCTGCGAAATAGCCGCTGAATCCGCCCCAGGCGGTCTCCTGGGGCGGCTTGACGACGGTGGCTCCCGCGTGGCGCGCGTTTTCGACGACGGCGACCGCTTCCTCCCTGCTCCGCACGTTATGGGCGAGCGTGATGCCGCTGAACGCCCCTCCCGCCCGATCGGCCACGCCCAGGCCCGGCGCGATGTCCTCGGCGAGTTGGTCGAGCGGGTAGAGCGAAATCCAGGTCCCCGGCAGGCCGAAGAAGGAGACGCCCTCATAATCCGGGTTCGGCCCGACCCCGAACACGGTGGTATAAAACGCAGTCGCCCGGGCAAGGTCGGCGACGCCGAGAGTCACCACGCTCAGACGGCCAAGGGGAAGAGGCGAAGGCAGGGAGGGCATCGGGGGGATGGGGGTATAGGGGGCGGTTCAGGCGTTGTCGCAACCGGGGAAAAACTCGTCCTCCAGCAAGAGGCAGAGGGTGTGGTAAACGGGCAGGTGCAGCTCCTGAATCCGATGCACCTCCCGCGCGGGGACGCGGATCGCCACTTCGGCGAGACGAGCGGCGAGGCCCCCTCCCTCCCCCGTCAGCACGACGGTACGGAGGCCCGATTTCGCGGCGGTTTCCAGCGCGTGGGCGACGTTTTTCGCGTTCCCCGACGTGCTAATCCCCACCAGCACATCGCCCGGGCGGCCGAGCGCGTGCACAAGCTGCGCGTAGACGAAATCCGGCTCGCAATCGTTCTGCCAGGCCGTGCGCAGAGAGAGAAACCCGGTGAGCGGGATGGCGGGTAGCCCGCCCTGCAACGCGTCGGCCAGCGCGGGACCGAGCTTTTCGCGCTGCGCGCCCTGGATCGGGCGGCGGCTCAGGAATCCTTTCAGCAACTCGCCCGCCCAATGCTCGGCATCCGCGCCGCTGCCGCCGTTGCCGCAGAGGAGCAGCTTGCCGCCCGCGGCAAAACTCCCCCGCAGGATTTCGTAGGCGCGCCGGATCTCCTCCACGCAACAGGAGAGCGCGGGCGCTCGTTCCACCAGTTCGGCCAGACGGTTCATGCGCGATCTTTATAACCGCGATCGCCCCTTCGCGCAAACCTTCCCCCAAGCGCCCCCCTCCCCCCCGGCTTCCCAAAGCGCGATTGACTCGCTCCCGGGGTTTCGTAACTTCGTCTCCCGGATTCATGCGAAGCTCCCTCCTTCCCCTTTTCGCCCTTTTTGCCTTCCTCGCCCTCCCCGGCCTCCGCGCTCCGGTTCTCGCCGCCGGGGAGACTCCCGAGAAGACGCCCCCCCAAGAGGACGAGCCGATTCCCGCGTTCGGCACACTCCGGTTCGTGGAGATGCTGCAAAACCCGGAGCTGCGCAAGAAGTACGAAGGCCAGGTGATCGACCTCGTGGGCGATCTGCTGACCATGAGCCGCCCGAGCGAAGAGAAACCGAACATCGACTTCATCGGCTTCGGCGGGACGTACCAGACCACCCTCTACCGCGTGGAATGCCGCCTCTCCAAGCCGCTGACGCTCGCGGAGTTCGACCGCATCGGGCAGTCCAGCTTCCTCGCCGTGCGGGGCCGCTGCTCGGTGCGAACCAAGACGAAGGAGGTCGGCTCGGATCTCTGGTACGACTTCACGATCACACTCACCGACGCCAGCATCCGCTATTGGGAACCCCCGAAGCCCGCGGCTGCCCGCACCCCGCGCCCCTCGCCGACGCCGGGGGATACCGCCGATTCGGCGACGAGCGCAGAGAGAATTCACCCTGTTCAAGGGGCGAAAACCGACTAATCTCGCCCGCGCGCCCCATGAAAATCATCGCCATCGCGAACCAGAAAGGCGGAGTGGGGAAAACCACCACCGCCGTGAACCTCTCCGCCAGCCTTGCCCGGCTGGAGAGGCGGGTGCTGCTGATCGACCTCGATCCGCAGGCGAACGCCACCAGCGCGCTCGGGATGGCGGGGCTGGAGGGGCAGAGCGCCTACCAGCCGCTCATCGGCACGGCCAGCATCATCGAAAAGATCACCCCCACGCGCTTCGAGCCGCTCTGGATCGTCCCGGCGGACCTCGACCTCGCCGGAGCGGAGATCGAAGTCGCCCGGCAGGAGGACCACCTCACGCGCCTGCGCGCCGCGCTGGAACCGCTTCGGGGCGACGGGACGTTCGATTTCGTGCTGCTCGACTGCCCCCCCTCGCTCGGCATCCTGATGACCAACGCGCTGGCTGCCGCCGATGAAATCCTCGTCCCCATCCAGTGCGAATACTTCGCGCTGGAGGGGCTGAGCAAGATCGTGGGGATCATCGAACAGATCCGCGATTCAGGCGTGAACCCCGGGCTGCTCCTCTCCGGCATCCTGATGACGATGTACGACTCCCGTACGAACCTGAGCCAGCAGGTGGTGGCGGAGGTTCGCAAGCACTTCGGGCCGACCGTTTTCGAGACGATGATCCCGCGCAGCATCCGGCTCGGGGAAGCGCCGAGCTTCGGCAAGGCGATCCTGGAATACGACCCCTCGGGGGCCGGAGCCGTGGCCTACAAGGCGCTGGCGGAGGAATTCTGCGCGCGGCACGCCCCCTGAACGCAAAAGTTTATCTGCCCCGGGGCTCCCTGAACGGGGGCTTCCGGCTCCCGGAAATCGGTTTGACTTTCGAGTGATCCGCCAGAGTTTTCTATTATGGGGGGCAGCAAGAACGGGGCCGCCGAAACCGATGAAGCGCGCCGGGTGCTGGAAAAACAGCCCACGCCAGCCTCCCCCCGGCATGTCCTCAAACGCCGCCTGCGGACCGGCTCCCGCGCCGCCGCGCTCGCGCTGATCGTTCTGGGTCTGGCGACCCTGAGCGGCTCCTTTCACGGCTGGATGCTCATCGGGACGTGGCTCCCCGGGGGGCGCTCCATTACCAACAACAGCAGCCTTTTGTTCGTTCTCGCCGGGGCTTCGCTCTGGCTCTGGGGCCGCAGACCGCTGACGCGTTCCGCCCGCCGCGGCGCGAAGATTCTGGGCGCCCTGGTCTGCGCGGGCGGGCTGGTTCTGCTCCCCCGCTTTTTCCTGGAAACCGCCTGGCGGCCCGATTTTCTCTTTTTCCTCCAGAACTCCCCGCCTGCGGAACCGGCCATTTTCACCATGGCCGCGTTCATTCTCCAGGGGCTTGCGCTTCTGTTTTTTGATGTCATTTACCGGCGGATCAACCGCCCCGCCGAGTACCTGACGCTGGTTGCGGGCCTCCTGGGGTATATTTCCCTGCTCAGTTACACGTACGGACTGCCGACCCATCTTCCGAACATGCGGAGCGGCGAAATGTCGCTGCCTGGGGCGATCCTCACCCTCGTGCTCACCTTCGGCATCCTCGCGACCCGGCCCGTCGGTCTTGTCGGCACGCTCGTCTCCAGCGGCACGATGGCGGGGTTGATGGCGCGCTGGATGATCCTGGTGCTGACGCTGACGCCCGCCGTCGTCAGCGGCATCCGGCTGGTGGGAGAGTGGCGCGGCTGGTTTGGCCAGGAGATGGGGGCGGCGCTCGCCGCCGGGTGCCTGATCCTCCTTTTCGGCACGATGATTCTGAGCCTCGGCTGGCTGCTGCTCCGCACGCAAAACCGGCGCGGCAACGCGGAGCGGCGCCTGCTCTCGCGCGAGTTCGACAGCCGGATCGCCTTCGACTACGCCCCGCGCGGCATCTGCCAGATCGACTCGCGCGGGCGCTGGATTCGCTTCAACAACAAACTCTGCTCCATGTTCGGCTACACGCGGGAGGAGTTCGAGACGATGACCTTTCACCAACTGCTGCTCCCCGGAGACATCGCGCGGGCGGAGAAACACCTCGCCCAGCTCGCGCGGGGGGAACTCTCCCAATACACGGTGGAATCGCGCTGCGTCAAAAAGGATGGCTCGCTCATCTGGGTCAGCGTGACGGTGACGATCCCACACGGCATCCCGCACGTGCGCACCTACGCCATCGCGGTTGCCGAAGACATTACGGGGCGGAGAATGGCCCAGGAAGAGATCGCCCGGCAAAAGGCGGCTGCGGAGGCGGCCAACGCCGCCAAGGACCGGCTGATCTCGATCATCTCCCACGAACTGCGCACCCCGCTCACCCCGGTGCTCGCCGCCCTCTCCGGCTACGCGCCCGATCACCTGCCGCCCGACCAGCGGAACGTGCTGGAGATGATGCGCCGCAACCTGGAGCACGAGGTCTGCCTGATCGACGACCTGCTCGATCTCACCCGCGTCACGCATGGAAAACTGCGGCTCAACCGCACCACGCTCGATCTCCACGCCTTGCTGCGCGAGGTCGAGGAGAGCATCCGCCCCGCGCTGGAGGCCAAGGGGCTTTCGCTGCGCGTCCTGCTCGCCGCCCAGCGGCACAACGTCTTTGCCGACCCGGCGCGGCTCCGCCAGGTTCTGCTCAACCTGCTTGATAATGCCAAGAAATTCACCGCCCCGGGAGGCCGCATCCTCCTGGTCACCTCGCTGCGCGGCGCGCGGATCGTCATCCGCGTGCGGGACACGGGGATCGGCATCGAACCCAAGATGATTGGCCGGATTTTCGAGGCGTTCGAGCAGGGGGAGCAATCGACGCAGCGCCGCTTCGGCGGGCTGGGGCTGGGGCTTTCCATCAGCAAGGGGCTGGTGGAGGCGCACGGCGGCACGCTCACCGCCGAGAGCCTCGGCCCGGGCCGGGGCTCCACCTTCCGCATCGAACTCGACGCGGTGGATCAACCCGCCGCGACGCCCGCGCGACGCCCCGCGCGGCCTGGCCGCCCGGGGGTGAAGGTGTTGCTGGTGGAGGACCACGAAGACACCCGCCTCATCCTCCATCATATGCTGGAGCGGCGGGGTTACCAGGTCTTCTCGGCGGACTCGGTGGAAAGCGCGCTCGAGATCGCACGCCGCGAGAATGCGCCCGATGTCCTGGTGAGTGACATCGGCCTCCCCGGCGGCAGCGGCCTGCTCCTGCCGCAGGCGCTCTCCCGGGAGTGCGGGCACCGCGTCCCGGGGATCGCGCTGAGCGGGTTCGCCGGAGAGGAGGATGTGGCCGAAAGCCTCCGGGCGGGCTTCTCGCAACATCTCGTCAAGCCGGTGGAAATCGACGTGCTCTCCGAGGCGATCCAGGAGAGCCTCCCCGGCAGCGCACCCCGGCAGGAAGCGTGAGCGCGGCGGCAGGCAAGCATCTGGCCCCGGGTATCGCATCATGCTATTTTCGCCCCCGGGAAAGAAACATCTCCGCCGCGATTCAACC
>CAZYVL010000026.1:0-9648 GCA_964651005.1 uncultured Chthoniobacteraceae bacterium
GGGTAAGCAGAAATTGCATCGACAAAAACAGTAAAAATACGAAACAAGATTTCATATACGTTATTCTCTGAGCAAAAACAGGGAGTTACTTGGTTTATCGTTCAGATCATGCAGGTCACCAAGTTTTCTTGTTATGCCCCGATTTTATGTCCCAGTAAGTAACAGATCTACCCATATCGAAGCTTGGAATACCTCTATCCGATGTGATAACATCAAGCTTTTTCCAGGTCAAATATTTAAGCAATTCTCCATTTTCTGTATTCAAGATAAAAAATCGCTTATCGACATTATCCATCCATCCGTAAACATAGCTTCCAGAAACCATAAACTGACTCGCTGGAAACAACGATGCTCCACTTGGGTCAACCAACTCGGGTTGCCTGTTATGCCGGATAACTAAAGAGTATCCGTTAGGCAACTCGACACCTCGATTGAAAACGCCGAACGCCGTTAAAATCACAGCAGACACCGCCAGAAACAGGACGAGCGACTTTTTCATTCGCGTATCTTCGCAATGCTACTGCTTGCCGTCAATATATCAGTCCTTGCTTTGGCCTTTTTGGGATAGCGGACCTGATTTTTTCGAAAAATCCCTATATCCATATCTCTCCGCAAAAAAGGCAAGCTCCTCGATTCCGCGATAAAGAGGGCCCGCATAGAATCCGCAGGTTTTAGAAATTGCAATCTTCCCATTGGTTATCTCCAGCGGAAACAGGACGTTGGTTCTTCCGGATTCATCGATCTTCCCTCCCCAAGAGCCAAATCGGCGTCCCCTGGGGATGTAATCCCATTCGGGAACCTTGGTCGCCATCCGGTTGAAAATAAAAACCCGACCCCAACGCTCAACGGGTACGGGATCCTTTTTTTGATTCATATAAAATGAGACAAAGGTTTGGATCTCGGACTCCTTCAACTGGGATAAAACATCTTCACAGATTGCAACCAATTCGCTCCCTTTAACAGGCAGATCATCAGGAGTCATTGAAGACCATGTCGGGGCCGAATCCAGGCGTTGCGCCAACTTTTCCATTTTACTGGTATTTGGATTCTGTTCAGCAAAACCGCGACCCACCAATAACATACCAAGAGCGATCAAGATCGTCGTGATTTTCAGGAATTGAGGCATGAGAAGTTTCCCCTTTCGGCTAGGTTTGGAAAGTTTTAGGGTAGTGATGCAAACAGGGGAATGCAAGGGATTCTGTTTTGTTCCCCAGTGTTGTGGCTTGCGTGTTGGCTCAATATCATCTCGCCGTTGCGGCTTCGGTTGCGATACCGTCGGGGCGTCATGATTTTTCCCGGCCTTGTTTCGATTACCTTCCGCAAGCTTGCTCCCGACGCCATCGCCACCCTTGCCTCCCGCGCTGGGTTGGCTTCGATTGAATGGGGTGGTGATATTCATGTCCGCCACGGCGATCTTGCGCAAGCCGCCGCAGTCCGCCGCCTGACGCAAGAGCACGGCCTGCGAACTGCCGCATACGGCTCCTACTACCGCGCGGGCGAAAGCGAGGCGGCGGGGCTGGCGTTCGAGGCGGTGCTTGATACCGCCTCCACGCTCGGTGCGCCGACTATTCGCATCTGGGCCGGAACGCGCGACTCGGCGGATGCCGACGAAGCGTACCGCCGGAAAGTGACCGACGATCTGCGGCGCATCACCCCGCTCGCTGCCGCCCGGGGGATCACCCTTTCGACGGAGTTCCATCGCGGCACGCTCTGCGACACCGCGCCGGAAACCGTTGCGCTCTGGAACGCGGTGGAGCACCCCGATCTCAAGACCTACTGGCAGCCCCGGGTGGACCAGCCCGTGGAGGTCGGGCTGGAGGAGATCCCGGCGCTCGCGCCACGCCTGACGCATGTTCATGTCTTCCACTGGCCGCGCGGCACCGAGCGCGCTCCCCTGGCCGACGGCGGCGCGGCCTGGGTCCGCTATCTGGAAGCACTCCGTAGCCTTCCGGGCGACCGCGACGCCCTCCTGGAGTTTGTCCGCGATGATGCGCCGGAAGCGTTCCTGGAAGACGCGCGGACGCTGCGGGGCTGGCTTGCAATGGAGTGAGCGGCCTCCTCGCCTCCCCTCACTATTCCTCTGCGATTCTTGCTGACAAAAGCCGCCTTTCCGCGTCAGAATCCGGCAAATCCCGGGGCGAATTTCTTCTTTCGTATTTTTCCCAAGTCTCTTCCTTCCCTTTCCGATTTTTTCTATCTGCGCGGGACGGCCTTTTTCCCTCTTGCGCGCTGCGTTCCACTCTAACCCCTCGCTCGTCTTCCCATGAAGCCAATGCTGATGTTCCTCCCCCGCTGCCGCTCTCTCTGCGTGGCGCTTGCGGCGCTGGCCGCCGCTTTCCTCGCCGCTCCCCGCGCCCAGGCTGTGATCGTCGCGGCGGGCGACTCCGATACCACCTACCAGACTGACCCGGGCGGCGGGGTTCCCTGGAACAATGTCGGCTCGTTCGGCGGCGCGTCCGCCGTGTACCTGGGCGATCTTCAGGGAAATGGCACCTACTGGGTTCTGACCGCCTCGCACATCGCCACCAACCTCGGCCATATCCCGACGAAGGTGACGTTTGGCTCGGACTACGATGTCGTGCTGGATAGCTACGTCCGGCTGCAAAACCCGGAGGCGCTCTTCCCCGGGTACGAGGAGGATGCCGATCTCGTGATGTTCCGGATCGACACCGCTTCCAACCCGGCGGGCCTGCTGACGCTCGACCTGGCCGACTCCCGGCCCACCGCCAGCGAAACGCTCACGATGGTCGGCTACGATGCCCGCATTCTCAACGGCGCCATCAAACGCTGGGGCGAAAACCAGGCGGAGGGCATCGGCAACGCGTCGCTCTACCACATCTCCACTTCCACTGGCGACTACCGCGCCTTTGCGACCGCCTACACCGCCGATTCCCCCGTCTCGCCCTCAGAGGCGCAGGCGGTCATTGGCGATTCCGGCGGGGCTGTTTTTTCGCTCGATGACGGAACCTACAAGCTCTCCGGCCTCATGCTTGCCGTGGCCGATGATGGCGAGGGGACGAGTTTCACCTACGCGGCCAACCTCGCCTCCTACGCCGACCAGATCAAAAGCAACGCCGTGCCGGAGCCGGGGGCGTTCGTGCTCTGGGGCCTTGGCCTCGCCGGGATGGGTCTCTGCCGTTTTCTGGCACGGCGGGCGCGCCGGAAAGAGGGACGCCCGGTGTGAGGCGGCGAAGCATTGCGGCGTTGCGGGGAAGCCGCGAGGATTTCCTTGCCGTCCCGGCGTAACCCGGCATAGTACGCCGCGAACGCAGAAGCGGACGGTTTCATCGCGGTTTCATCGCGGTTTCATCACGATTTCGGGGCGTAGCTTAGCCTGGTAGAGCGCCTGGTTTGGGACCAGGAGGTCGCTGGTTCGAATCCAGTCGCCCCGACCAATTTCCCACTCTCCTTCTCTTTTCCTTTTTTCCCCACGCCCCCCCCGCCTTTTCGGGGGCGGTCGCGGCAATCCATCCCTCTCCGGTGGCCCGATTCGATTAGAGACTTGGAGACTCCCGAAGACGCCCCGCCTCCGGGGGGAGCGAAAACCGGGGATTGCCCCTTGGACCGATTCGCGTAGCCTGCCTGCATGATCCGCCACGCCCGCCACCCCCCAGCGCGCCCTCCGCGCCTCAGGTGCCTTAGGCGGACGGTCGCGGAGGCGGTGCTGGCGCTGACCCTTGCCGGGCCGTCGTGGCTCGCGCCGCTTGCGGCCCGGGCGGAGACCGATCCCCGGATCGTGGAACGCTACCGGCAGATGCTCGCGGCAAACCCGACCGAGGGAACCGCGCTGGAGCGACTCTGGAAGATCGCCACTGCGGAGGGGTTCGCCGACAAGCTCCTGGAGGAGTACCGGCAGCTTGCGGAGAAGGGCGACTTCTCCGGGCAGATGATTTCCGGGCTGCTGCTCCACCGCGCGGGGCGGGAGGAGGAATCGCTCGCCGCCCTGCGCGCCGCCGCCAAGACGGACCCGAAGAGTCCGCTGCCGCATCTGGCGTTGGCGCATGCGCTCCCGCCCGGGGAGAAAGGCGAGGAGCTTGACCAGGCCGCCGCGCTCTTCCCCCCGGCCTCGCCGCTGCTCCCGGAGGTGCTGCGCCAGGCGGGCGAGGCGTGGAAAGCCGCAGGCCAGCCGGAGAAGGCCGCGCAAGCGTGGGAAAAGATGGTCGCGCTCAACCCGGAGAACCTCGATCTTCGCCAGCAGCTTGTCGCGCTCTACACCGCCCCGGATCAGGAGGGCAGGGCGAACCTGGCCGAAAAAGCGGAGGCGCACCTCGCCTATCTGGAGACGCACGGCGACGCAGCGGCCCGCGCCAACGCGCTGCGCACGCTCGCCCGGCTCCGCCACGCCGCCGGGAAGACCGAAGAGGCGTTCGCCCTGCTTGAAAAGGCGCTCGCGCTTATGGCGCCGACACACTGGATGCGCGCGGAGGTGATCGCGGAGATGATCCGCTACAGCCAGCAGGCCCGCTGCGTGGAGGCGCTCGAAGCACGCTGGAAAAAGGAGGCGCAGGCCGCTCCGCGCGATCCCGCCCCGTGGCGGCAGCTTGCGGAACTTTACACCCAGGAGGGCCAGCCGAAGGCGGAACGCGCCGCGCTGGAAAAAGCCGTGGCGCTCGCCCCGGGCGACCGCGCCGTGCGGCTGCACCTCGCCCGGCTGCTGGCGAAGCTCGACGACCCGAAAGGGGCCGCCGCGCTGCTCGACGGCGTGATGGCGGAAGACCCGGGCGACGCCAAAAACGCGGACCTGGTTTTCGAGCGGGCGGAACTCGACGTGCGGAGCAACGACCTGGCGGCGGCCCGGCGGCGGATCGAAGCGTTGATCGCTCCGCCCGAAGAGAGCCAGGGGAGCCGGGCCGACCCGGCGGAGAGCGCCGACCTCACCGCGCGGGCGCGCACCTTTTTCCAGCAACACCGGATGTTCGCGGCGCTGGAGGCGGCGCTGCGGCAGCCGGGGGCCGATCCGGTCGCGCTTGCCGAATTCCTCCTCGACGCGAAACGCCCCGGGGAGGCGCGCAAGGCGCTCGGGCGGCTCGTGAAACCGGGCGATCCCCCGGAGGCGCGTACGGCGCAACACCAGCGCGCGGCGGATCTGCTCAAGGAGGCGGGCGAAACGGACGCCGCCATCGAAGAACTGCGCGCGGCGGCGGCGTTGCAGCCGAACTCCCGCGCGCTCGCTCTCGCGCTCGGCGATCTCTGCTCCGGCTCTGGAACGCCGAAGAGCCGCGCCGAAGCGCGCGAAGCCTACACGCGCGCCTACACCCTGAGCCGCGCCGATGCGGAGCGGGTCGAGGCCGACCAGCGGCTCTTCCGCCTGCTGGAAGGCGGGACGGCCACGGCCACCCCTTCCGGCTCTCCGTCGCCCACTCCCTCCAGAGAGTCCGGCGGCGCCACGCCAACCTTGAAGACCACGGCCCGGCGCATGGTCGCCACGCTGCTGGGGGAACCGGGAGCGCCCGGCGCCTCCGCATCGGGAGGCGACGATGGCCAGGCGCTGCGCGAGTTCCTCGCCAAGCTCGAAGCGCAAACACGCGACCAGCTCGGGGCGCTCGACCCGGAGACGTGGCTGCGGCTGGCGCGCTGGCAGTTCTGGAAACACGATTTGCAGGCGGCGCTCGCCGCGGTCAACCAGGCGGTGTCGCTCGCCCCGGACGCGATCCCCGCGCACCAGCTCGCCGCGGAGGTCGCGCTGGCCCTCAACGACCGGGAGGCCGCCGCCACGCATCTCGAAAAGCTGGCGGAGCTGGCCCGGCTCGCGAAGGCGGACCCGCAACCGTGGCTCAAGCAGCTCGCGCAGCTCAAGTTCCAGATGGAGAAGGGCGACGAGGCACTCGCCATCCTCGAAAAACTCGCCGCCTCCGGCGATCCGGCCGCCCTCGCCGACCTGGCGCTCGGGCAGCAGCAGGCGGACCGCTGGTACGACGCGCTCGGCACCTGGGAGAAGCTCTACGCCGCCGCCAAGCACGCGCGCCGCTACGAATTTCTGCAACCGCTCTACCGGGTGATGCAGCGGCTCGGGCTGCAACAGCGCGCCGCCGATCTGCTCTGGAACGCGTACGAAGAACAGAAAGACCTCTCCATCCGCACGGCGATTCTGCACGACCTGATCGCCTCCTGCCGGGAGCGCGGAACGATGCCGTGGCTGCTGGAGCGGCTGCGCGCCCGCGCGAAAGCCCCGGACGCCGCTTCCTTCGAGATCCACGCGCTGGCGCAGGCGCTCAAGGCGGACGGGCAGGCCGATGCCGCCTACCGGCAACTGGAAGCCGCCGCCCCGGGAACGCCCGACCGCGCCGCCGCCGAGGAGGCGCTGGCCCGGGAGGCGGAGGCGATGGGGGACGAGGCGGGCGCGGTCCTGCACCAGCAGCGGCGGCTCCTCTTCCTCCCCTCCCCCTCCGCTGCGGACTGGGAACGGCTTGCCTCGCTCCAGGAAGCGGCGCTCGAGAGCACCGGCGCGGACGCCACGCGCGACGGGATCGTCCGCCGCTTCCCGCGCGACTCCGACGCGCTCCTGCGCTGCGCCGGGGAGTTCGAGAAATGGGGCCGGGAAGACCGGGCGCGGGAGATCCTGCGCGCGGTGAGGGCGTTCGACCCAGGCAATGTCCCAGCGGCGGCCCGGCTGGTACGGCTCCTCGCGGGGCAGGAGCAGCCGCGCGAGCGGGCTGAGGCGGCCAAGGCAGCCGAAGCGGTCCTTGCCCATTCCCAGCCGGACAACGCGGGCCCGCTGCTGCTGCCGCCGGTGGAGCCGCTCGGCAACCGGCTGCGGGCGCTCTTCGCGTCGCTCACCGGAGGGGCGCGCGCCAGCGGCTCCACGGGGGTCGCCATTTTTGTGGAGAACGCCGACGACGCACGGACGAATGCCTGGCGGCTGGAGGCGATCCGCGTGCTGGCCAGGGAGGCGGCGCGCGACGACGCAAGCCGCCGCCAGTGGATCGCCAGATGGCAACAGCAGCAGCCGGGGGACGGCGCGCGCGCCACGGTGTCGGAGCGGCTCTGGGCACTGCACTACGCCGGGGCGGATCGGGAAGCCTTCGCGCTGCTGCGCACGCTGGCGCAAGCGCCCGGGGCGAACGCCGCCCAGCGCGGGGCATTCCTCTGGAGCGGCCTGGAGGGGGGCCAGTGGGAGGAACTCGCCCGCTGGCTCTGGAACGGACAACAGGGCGGGCAAGATGAGCAGGATTTCGATTGCTTCCGCACGCTGCTCGGCGAGTGGGGCCGCCTGCACCGGCCTCTTGATGCCGGGACGCTTTTCGAAGGCGCGCCGCTGGCGCAGGTCTGGTTGTGCGCGGAAACGCTCGCCGTGAATGGCCGCGTGCCCGAGGCCGCCGCTGTGGGGCAGGAGGTCTTCGGCAGGCTCCCCTCGCCGATCACCCAGTTGGGCGGCAAGGCGACGCTCTCGCTGGCGCGGTGGGAGCTTGCGCTGGGGCATCTGCACGAAGCGGAGGCGCTGCTGCGCCGCCTGGCGGTGGAACCGGCGGACTCGCTGGAAGCGCCGACTTACGCCGCCCAGCGCGCGCTCTGCCTGCTGCTCCCGGAAACGGAGCGCGAGGCGTGGACCGGGGAGATTCTCGACAAAGCGGCGCGGCACGAGGGGCGCTTCGCTTCGCCTGTCCACGCGGCGCTGACCACCGCCCTGCTCCAGACGCTTTCCGGCGACTCCGGCGCGGCGAACGCGGCGCTCGACCGGCTCGTCACGCTGCGCCCCGGCTCGCTGGGGAGCGCCCCCGCCGTGGAACAAGCCTGGAGCTTCCTGCTCACCACGGGCATCCGGCTCCAGCTTTGGCATCTCGATGACGCCGCCATCCACCTTTGGGAACGGGCGCTGGCGGATGAAGCCTCCATCGCGTTGCAGGGCGAGCACGCCGCCTCCTACGCCAGCGAAATCCGGATGCGGCTCGCCTCGATCCGGCTGATCCGGGCCAGCGACCGCGAGACGCTCGAGGTGCTCGACACCCTGGCGCGCCAGACCGCGCTCGCGCCGCTCAACCAGCTCGACGCGCTCGTGCGCCGGAGCGGCAACCGGACGGCCACCGCGCGCGTGGTGGAGACGATCGCGCTGCTCGACCCGGGCATGCCTGCCCAGCGGCGGCTCTCCGCCTGCCTGGCGGCCCGGGAAATCGAAGCCGCGAAGGCGATCGCCGACGACTGGGCGGCGCACCCGGAAAAAGATCCGACCTCGGCTCCTGACGTGCTCGACTTCATCGCCCAGAGCGATGTCGCGCGCGCCACGAGCCTGGCGGAAAAGCTCGCGGAAAAACTCCCGACCGATCCGCGCCCGCTCACGGCGCTGGCGCGCTTCCAGGAGCGGGCCGGGCAGTGGAAGCAGGCGGCGGAAAGCTACCGCAAGCTGGTGGAGCTGCAAAAAGGGAACCCGCTCTTTCTCACCGGGCTGGCGAACGCGCTGGCGGCGCTCGGAGAACGCGACGAGGCGCTCCGGCTGCTCGCCACCGCCGCGCCGCGCCTGACCGCCGCCGCCGTGAAGCGCGTGGAGCTGCTGCTGGAATCGGACGCACCGACCCAGGCCCGGACTGCTGCCGCCGAGATGATCCGGGGCGGCGAGGCGGGCCGGGCGCGCATCCTGGCCCGCACCTTCGCGGCAAAGGGCCGCCCGCGCGACGGGTTGCGGCTGCTCACGCTCGGCGTGGAGAATGCGCTCGACGCCCACAAGCCGCGCGCCGCCTTCCAGCTCCAGAAAGAGTGGCTGCGGCTGGCAGACTCCGGCGGCGGCTCCCGCGCACCGGAAGCGGGGGCACCAACCGATGCGAAAACCGATGCGAAAACCGAAGCGGCGGTCGATCCGGCAACCCGGGCGCGCGGACTGCGGCGGCTGCGGCGGCTGGCGGGGAATCTGCCCGATCTGCTTTCGGACTACTTCGAGCTCAGCGCCACCCTCCCGTGGCGGAACCTCGGGGAGCGGCTCGACGAAATGCTCACACTCTGGGACGACGGGAACGGTTCCCCGGTCGCCGGGGCGTGGCTCGTCTCGACGCTGCTCGACACCCCCGACAAGGCCGCGCCGGAAGCCGTCCTCGACACCCTGCTCGACGTTGGCGGGGCGCCGGATGCGCTCTTCAAGTGGCTCGACGCGCGCTGCAAGCAGGCGAACCGGCACGACCTGGCGCTGCGGATCGGGGCGCGGCGGCTGGCGCGCTCCCCGGAAGACCCCGGCTCCGCCATCGAGTACGCGCGGAGCCTGCACGCCCTCGGGCGCGAGCGGGAGGCCGCCGCCACGCTGGAGCGGGCGGCGCTGCCGCTCGTTTTCTCCCCGGACTTCACGCAGGGCGGACGCCTCGCACTCGCCGCCCAGGAGATCGGCGACCGCCTGCTGGCCCGCGATCTCTTCGCCCAGGCGGTCGCCGCCGATCCCGCCGCGCTGCACACGCCGGTGTTTCTCGGCTACGTCCGGCTGCTGCTGGCCGACGGCGATTTCCCGACCGCCAAGCGGATGCTCGCGCGAGCCTTCCGCAACCCCGCGAACCGGCAGGCCGAAGCCGTCGTCGAATATCTGCGCCGCGCCGGGCGCGACAAGCCGGAGAACGTCCCGGGAGAACTGCGCGACATGGAGCTGCGCCCGGCGGTGGTCGGGGATGTGGAACGGCTGCTCGGGATCGCGGGGGATTGAACGGTTGAATGGCCCTGAACCATCAGGGCTTGCGC
>CAZYVL010000026.1:9748-20978 GCA_964651005.1 uncultured Chthoniobacteraceae bacterium
AAAAGGGGCTCAATCAAGCCTGATGAACCTGAAATCTCCCCGCGCTCTTTTCGTTTCCCTCGCGCTGCTCCTCGCCTTGGCGGGCGCGGTCGCGGTTTTCTTCCGGTTCCGGCGGGCGGAGCCACCGCCGAGCACGGAGCTGGCCACGCCCCGGCTCGCGCTCGATTACCTGAAGAGCTTCCCCCCGGAAAACAAAAAGCTCTTTTTCACCGGTGCCGCCTCCGCATTCCTCCCCGGTTCGCGGGAACTCCTCGCCCAGCGCGCCAGGGAGAACGAGGCGTGCCTCTGGAACCCGAAGGCGTGGCGGGCGCTCGACCGGCGGGAACGC
The DNA here is from genome assembly GCA_964651005.1 of uncultured Chthoniobacteraceae bacterium. Classification (GTDB taxonomy): domain Bacteria; phylum Verrucomicrobiota; class Verrucomicrobiia; order Chthoniobacterales; family Chthoniobacteraceae; genus DATMFV01. The sequence continues at coordinate 10,077 of CAZYVL010000026.1, forward strand.
TTCGACGCGCTTCTGCTGACGGGCGATCCGGTCGGGTTCCGCCCGCTGCTGGAGCATCTGCGACAATCCACCGACTGGAAGCTCGCCTGGGTCGATCCGACGAGCCTCGTCTTCCGGCGCGCGCCCGCCCCGGAGTGGAAGCCCGACGATCTGAAATCGCTGAAGGCCGCCTTCGCCACGCACTCCCGGGCGGAGCAAGGGGTGATGCGGGTCCAGACGGCGCACCGTCTGATCGCCTTCGCGGAAACAGCCCCTGCGAAGGCGCTGCTCGACGAGGCGACGGCGCTCAACCCGCGTTCCGGCCCGGCCTGGGCGGAACTCGCCTCGTGGTACGCCACGCAAGGGCGGTGGGACAAGGCTCTGGAGCTTTCGGAACGCGCCCTCCGCTATGAGAAGCACTACACGCCCGCGCTGACGATCCGGGCCGAGGCGCTTTTCGCCTACGGGAAGTTCGACGACGCGCTCGATCTGGCGCGCCATCTCCTCGCGGACGCTCCCTCCGACGGGCCGACCCTCTATCTCCACGCCAAAATCGCCCACGCCGCCCACGCCTACTCGGAGGAGATCGAAACCTTGCTCAAGATCGTCGCGATGGCCGAGAGCCAGAAATTACCGGCTGGCCAGTGGCGTCTCTTTCTCGCGCAAGCCTACGCGGCCACCGGGCAGCGGGAGGCGGCGCTTGAGCAGTTCAAAGCGGCGCTCAAGGAGCCGGGCATCACCGGGCGGGAGCGCGAATTTGCGGAGAAGGGGCTGGAGCGGCTCCAGGGGAGCAGCGAGCCGGGGCGGTAAAAAGACGCCCCCCTTTTTCCTCACAACCGCCCGCTATTTTTTCGCGGTCGGGGAAGGAGCCGGGGTTGCGGAGGGTGCTGGAGCGGGCGCGGATTTCTCCTTTTTCAGCAGGTCGGCGCGCGCCTTGAGCAGCGGTTCAAACGCGGTTTTGGAGACGAGATAAACACGCCCTTCCAGCGTCTTTTCTTTCTGGAGCTTCTCCTCCAGTTGCTTGTGCTGCGCGGCAAATGCGTCGTCGCGCTTCTTCTTCGCCTCCGGCTTCTCGTCCTTGCCCGGTGTGCGCTCCTTGGCAAGCGTGGCCTGGAGGGCGATCCGCAGCGGGAGGTTCTCTCCCTGCGGCTTGCCAAAGGCGAGGGTGTAGGTGAAGCCGTCGAAGGTTTCCACCATGACGGTGTGCTCCGGCTGGAACGGCGCGTTGGGCGGAAGCACATCTTCGAAGCTGGGGGAGCCGAGGATCGCGGGGAAGGATGGCACCTTCGCCGAATCAAGCGTCTCCCCGGGGGCGGCGTTCTCCAGCTTCCATTCCGTGGCCGCGTCGCTCTCGCGCGAGAGCTTCCACGCCGACGCGGCGGGGCCGCCGAGCGCCACCGAGCGGATGCGGTTCATCCGCACGAAATCTTTTTTGAGCCAAAACGCCGGTTTGGTTTCGGCGAAATCGAGCGTTTCGGAGACGAGCGAAACGCCTTCCGCAGCCCCCTGCTTGCCGACCGGCACCACGTAGCGGCCTGCGGGGTAGCCGTCGTCATCGGGAAACTGGGGCGATTTTTTAAGAAAATGCTTTCCCAGCAACAGCGAGGCAAGCGGAGCCTCGCTGCTGGCGGCGTGCAGCTCCACCAGGACGCCGGTGTGCGCGGGAGAGGATGCAGCGCCGCCCGCTGGGCCGGGAGCGGCAGAAGAGGTGGCCCCGGGCGCAATGAGGTCGAGCCGCGCGAACTGCGAGGGCCCCGCCTTCACTCTCTGCACCGGCTTGAGTTCCCACAGCCCCTGGATGAGTTCCTTGACCCGTTTGAAATCAGCCGGGTAATCGCCCCGGTTTTCCACCACCCAGACGCCCTCCTTGCGCGCCAGCGAGAGCGAGGCTGCCCGGTCGCGGATGGCGACGTGCGCGACGGCGTTGAGGTCGAATTTCCCGAGGACGGTTTCCCCTTCGGAAACGGCGCTCCCTTGCCAGCTCGCGGTGTTGTGGCGGTAGGCGGCAAGGCCCGCGCCGCCCGCGACAACGCCCAGGAGGAGAAGAAGTCTGAACTGCTTGCGATTCATCGTTGATCCGTCGTTGGTTGCTGCTGGTTACTTGGCCGAGGTGCGTTTGCGCTGGTAAAGCCCGAGGCCGAGGCCGTAGAGCGTGACGGCCAGCGGCATCGCGGCGATGTTGATCCATTTGATCCGGGTTTCGAGCGCGTCGGTCTTCGCGCGCAGGTTGCGCCGCACCTCCTTGAGCTGCTTGCGCACGGTGGCTTCCGTCTTGCGGAACCTGACGATCTCCTGCTGCTGCCCGGGGCTGAGGATGATCTGCTGGCCCGCGCCTTCCTGCGTCTGCTGCATGGCGGCGAGCTTGCGCTGGGTCTCCGAAAGGCTCGCCTCCAGCTCCCCGATCTTGCTCTGGTAGACCGCGCCCGCCTGCGCCTGCATCTTGCGCACGAGCGTGAAGGGCCGCTCGCGCGAGGCGCGGCTGCGGACGGCGATGAGGTCGTTGTCGCCGCTCATCTGCTCCACGGCGGCCTGGGCGAAGGCGAGATTCCCGTTGGCCGGCAAGAGCATCCGCGCGCCGGTGAGCGGGTTCTGCTGCTCGATGAGCATCGCGGGGTCCTGGATCATATCGGAATCGCCAATCAGGATCACGGTGCTCTCCTCCCGGGAGGCGGCGAGGCTCGCCGGTTTCGGCGCGGGGGGAGTCTGCTCCTTTTTCGCGGTCTCTTTCTTTTCCCCGGCGTCCTTGTTTTCGTTCTCCTTCTTCTCCTCCGGTTTTCCGTCGGGGAAGGCGGTCTTGAACTTGCCGGTGAGCCGGATGGCGAGCGCGTGTTCCTTGCCGTCGGGGTGTAAGGCATGGAGCGCGTCCTGCGGCGACATCTGCAAGGCGACCGGATCGACAAGTTGCGCGTTGCGGGAGGAGTGCAGCAGCACGGTCTCCTTCAACCCCTCGGCGGGCGTGCCGCTGAAGCTCCCGGGGTAGACCAGGAAGAGGTTATCCGCCGCAGCGGTCAGGATGTCATCGTGCGAAAGCGCCTGCTCGCCGAGCGACAGGATGCCGGGGGTGCGGCGCGTGCCGTTCTGGCCGATGAACTCGGCATCGGCGACGACTTTCCCGGAATCAAACTCGATGCCCCACGCGGCGAGCAGCTTGTCGAGATTGGAACTCGACGCGCTGCGGCCCATCATGCCGCCCGCCTGCCGGTCGAGCGCGGCCATCGGGTCGAGAAACGCGATCAGCTTACCGCCCCGGAGCACGAACTGGTCGAGGGCGTACTGCGTCTCGGGGCGGATGTTGCGCGGATGAATCACCAGCAGCACCTTGATCTCTTCGGGGATCGCATCGGCCAGCGTGGAGACCTCCTCCACGCGGAAATCGCGCTTGAGTTCGCGGTAGAGCGTCCACGGCGGCCGCCCGTTTGCCTGCCCCATTTGCATGAGCATCGGGTTGGCCGCCTGGCCCGCCACCGGCAGCGGGCTCATCACGCCAAGGACCGGCTTCTCCGGCTGCGTAACGCGGCCAATCGCGCGCGAAAGGTCGTACTCCAGCAGCCGCTCGCGGTCGGGCGAGAGAAACGCGACCACCTCTTTCTGGTCGAGCTGGCTGACGCTCAGGCCGAGGTAGAGCCGCTCGCCGTCGGAGAGCACCTCGCCCTCCACGCCGTCGAGCTTGGCGGAGTCCTCGGCGTCGGAGTCGGGTTCGGGATCGAGCTTCTGGATTTCGAGCATCCCGTGGGAAGCCTGCCGGTATTCCTCCAGCAGATCTTCCACCTGCCGGGCGTAGAGCTTGAGCTGCGGCGGCATTGTCTCGTTGCGCGTGCAGTAGAAGCGGACCTGCACCGGCGCGTCGAGCCGCGCGAGGATGGAGCGGGTGCCGTCTGAAAGCGTGTACGCTTTTTCCTGGGTGAGATCGATCCGCTTGGGCACGCGGTCCACGAGGTAGTTGACCGCGACGAAGGCGCAAAAGACAGCGGCGACCCCTGCCGCCGAGGTAAGAACGGGTGATTTCTTCATGCCTGAAAAAGAAGGAGGAAGACCGAATCTTTCATCATCCCGCGCGGTGGGCGCGCAGGATCACGCTGGTGGTGAAAAGGGAAAAGCCGATCACCGAGAAGAAGAAGAGGAGATCGCGCGAGTCGAGCACGCCCTTCTGCAACCCGATGGAGTGGGTGATGACGCTGAGCGAGGCCACGGCCTCCACCACCCCCGGGTTGGCCCAGTGAACGAGCATGTCGGTGACGGGCGGCCACCCGGCCAGGAGCAGGAAGAGGCAGACGACGACGGAGAGGATGAAGCTGACAACCTGGTTGCGCGTCATCGCGGAGGTCATCGCGGTGATGGCGAGGTAGGAGCCCGCCAGCAGCAGGCTGCCGAGATAGCCCGCGAGGATGACGCCGTTATCGGGATGCCCCAGGAAGTTGACGGTGATGACGATGGGGAACGTCAGCAGCAGCGCGACGCCGAGCACCGCCCAGGCGGCGAGGAATTTGCCGACGATGGCCTGCCACGGGGTGATCGGCATCGTCAGCAGCAGTTCGATCGTGCCGAGCCGCCGTTCCTCGGACCACATCCGCATCCCGACTGCCGGAACGAGGAAGAGGTAGAGCCACGGGTGCCAGGTGAAGAACCCGTCGAGCCGCGCCTGCCCGGCGTCGAACCATCCCGACACCATCAGCGTGAAGAAGCCGGAGAGGAGCAGGAAGATGACAATGAAGACGTACGCCACGGGCGAGGAGAAGAAGCCCGCCACCTCGCGGCGAAATACGGTGAAGATGTTGCGCAAGGCCGTCGGGTTCATGCCGCCTCCTTCTTGTTCCGCCCTCCGGCGGCGTGGTCGCCCAGGGTAATACTGCGAAAGACTTCATCGAGCCGCCCCTCCTCGGTGTGGAGTTCCGCCACGGCCCAGCTTTCGCGCGCGGCGAGCGCGGCGATGGCGGCGGCGAGGTTCCCGCCGGGCGAGCCGTCGCGGCACCCCGTCGCGCGCAGGCCGAGCGCGCCGTTGGGAAGAAGCTCGGCGGTCTCCACCTCCGGGAGCGCGCGGATCTTCGCGGCAAGCGCATCGGGCATCGGCGCATTTTTGGTGTCGAGCCGCAGGAGCACCGCCCCGGCACGTGGGGAGCGGCGCTTGAGTTCCTCCGGCGTGCCGTTGGCGACGACTTCGCCGTGGTCGATGATAATCGCGCGGGAGCAGACCGCCTCGACCTCCTCCAGAATGTGCGTGGAGAAGATGATCGCTTTTTTCTCCCCCATCGCCCGGATCAGCGTGCGGACTTCGTGTTTCTGGTTCGGGTCGAGCCCGTCGGTCGGCTCGTCGAGGATGAGCACCTCGGGGTCGTGCAGGATCGACTGGGCGAAGCAGGTGCGGTGCCGGTATCCCTTGGAGAGCGTGTCGATGCTCTGGTTCACCACCGGCTCCAGGAAGCACATCTCCACGACGCGGCGCACCGCCTTTTTGAGCGCCTCCCCCGAGAGGCCGCGAAGCTCTCCGGCAAAGCGCAGAAACCCGCCCACGGACATGTCGGCGTAGGAGGGGGCGTTTTCCGGCAGGTAGCCGATCAGCCGTTTGGCCGCGATCGGCTCTTCCACCACATCATGCCCACCGACCTGCACGCTGCCGTCGGTGGGCGGGATGAAGCCGGTAATCATGCGCATGGTGGTCGATTTTCCCGCGCCGTTGGGGCCGAGAAAACCGAGCACCTCGCCCTTTTCGACCGAGAAGGTGACGCCGTTGACGGCGACTTTCGGCCCGAAATGCTTTCTAAGGTTTCGAACGTGGATCATATTCCAGGGTATCCAGAATCAGGCGGCCTGAATCCGACCGGAAAAGCCGAAAGGCTTCTCCCGGGGGGAACGCGGGCATTGCCGGGTGGCTTCCGGTCTTGGCGCGCCAGTGTCGATTTTCGACAGGATGCCTTTCCGTTCGTTCAAAAAAAATTTTCGGCGCTCCGTCCGCTCACGGTCGCGGAGCGGAAAGGACACGGCCCGAGCGCCAAGCAAATAAGCGACTTTCCACTTGACTTCCCCCCGCCGCGCTGGCAGCGAATTTACATGGAAAATTTCATTCCCCCCCTCATGAAACCCTCCCTAAAAGAGAAAAGGGCATCTCTTCTCCCCAAGCTGATCTGCAGCCTCGTTGTGGCGATACTATCGGCCACTTCCCTTACTGCGGCTCCCGACTCCGCGAAGGCGCCGCCGGTGACCACCCTTTCGCCGATGGCCCGCTCGATGGAATGGGTCGGCAAGGCGGTGGATGAACCCGATTACTACGTCTGGTGCACCTCGCCAATCATGGGAGATGACAAGAAGGTGCACCTCTTCTGCTCCCGCTGGCCCAAGCGCTACAAGATGCTTGGCTGGAAGACGCATTCCGAGATCGCCCATTATGTCGCCGACAAGCCGGAGGGACCGTTTCGCTTCGTGGACGTCGCCCTGCCTGCCAACCCCGGCGCGCCATGGAATAATAGCATGCACAACCCCGCCATTGCCCGGGCGGATGGCAAATGGGTGCTTCTCTATATTTCGTTCGACTACCGCAAGAAAATGCCCTACCTCACCGATGGCCGTTTCTATACCGCCATGGCCGTCTCCAAAAGCCTCAACGGCCCGTGGAAAAAGCTCGGCGACGACGGGATGATCTTTACCCCTTCCGCGGACCCCAACCACTGGACCTACCAGGCTTGGGCAATGGACAACCCGACCTTTCTGGCGTACGGTGGAAAGTATTACATCTATTTCAAGGCAGGAAAGCAGCAGCGCAAGAGCCGCTACGGCTACGCGGTGGCCGACCGCCTGGAAGGGCCGTACCGGCTATCGGATACCCCCTGCACCGACAACATCGACTATATTGAGGACGCGACAGCCTTTGTCTGGAACGGCAAGGTTTGCCTGTTGACCAACGACAACTACGGCACCCATACCGGGAAGCCGGGCCAGGGCATTCTCTGGAGATCGGACGTGCCGACCCATTTCAGCCTGCGCGATGCGGAAATCGGGTTCCGGCTAGTCACCGACTATTACCAGGCGGACCTGAGCAAGGTATCCAAGCTCTATGGACAAGATTTCAAATTCGAGAGGCCCGGCATCCTCATGATCGACGGAAAACCCGCCTATTTCTATGGCCCTTCGGGGTTGAATCTCGAAGGCGCGGACCACACGTGCAGCTACGTGCTTAAAATCAAGCTGCCCTGATGGCGGGAGCGCCTGATTTGCCACACCTTGCAGGTGACGGTGGTGTCACGCTTGGGTACCTTTGATGGCTTTTTGCCATCATCGTACCGGTTGGTGCGTCCTCGCAGAAACAAGCGGCTTCCGCCTTGACACAGCATCTCCGCGCTGTCCGAATGTGTAACACCAAATCCTTGAAAGAAGTGGACGCTATGGCACCGGGATTTTTGAGCCAGGCAAGGCGGAAGGCAGGGGCGCTATCCTCTGATAGCGACTCTGCCTGACAACGCCGCCTGGCTCGAAAAGACCAAGCCGGAGCGTCTGATTATTGAAAAGATTTGGTATAGAATCCCATTCCAAAGCCCCTCATGAAATCTTCCCAAAAAGAAAATAAAGGGCACCTCCTCCCCAAGCTGGTCGCCAGCCTCGGCATGGCGGCGCTCTCGGCCACCTCCCTTACTGCGGCTCCCAACTCCGCCAAGACACCGCCGGTGACCACTCTTTCGCCGATGGCCCGGAACATGGAGTGGATCGGCAAGGCGGTGGACGACCCCAATTATTACGTCTGGTGTACCTCGCCGATCATGGGGGATGACGGGAAGGTGCACCTCTTCTGCTCCCGCTGGCCCAAGCGTTACAAGATGAAGGGCTGGAAGACGCATTCGGAGATCGTCCATTACGTGGCCGACAAGCCGGAGGGGCCGTTTCGCTTCGTGGATGTTGCCCTCCCGGCCAACCCGAAAGCGCCGTGGAATAATACCATGCACAACCCCGCCATCGCGCGGGTGGATGGCAAATGGGTGCTCCTCTATATTTCGCTCGACCGCCGCGAGGGGAAACCGTACCTCACCGATGGCCGTTTCTATACCGGCATGGCCATCTCCGAGAGCCTCGATGGCCCGTGGAAAAAGCTCGGCGATGACGGGATGATCATTGCCCCTTCCACGGACCCCGGGCACTGGACCTACCAGACCTGGGCGATGGCCAACCCGACTTTTCTGGCGTACGGCGGAAAGTATTACATCTACTACAAGGCGGGGAAGCAGCAGCGCAAGGGGCGCTACGGCTATGCGGTCGCCGACAAGCTGGAAGGGCCGTACCGGCTCTCGGACGCTCCGTGTACCGAGAACATCGACTATATCGAGGACGCCACGGCTTTCGTCTGGAACGGCAAGGTCTGTCTGTTGACCAACGACAACTACGGCACCCACACCGGGAAACCGGGCCAGGGCATTCTCTGGAAATCGGACGTGCCGACCCATTTCAGCCTGCGCGACGCGGAAGTCGGCTTCCAGCTGATTACCGACTACCACAAGGCGGACCTGAGCAATGCGTCCAAGCTCTATGGGGAAGATTTCAAGTTCGAGCGGCCCGGGCTCCTCCTCATAGACGGAAAACCGGCCTATTTCTACGGCCCCTCGGGGTTTAACCTCGAAGGCGCGGACCACACGTGCAGCTACGTGTTGAAGATCAAGCTGCCCTGACTTTGAAAGCCCGGCGGATGGGCTCGTCGCGGGCGGGCTAGTCCTAACTGCCGCCGTACCCGCGCGGGTGGCGCTGGTGCCATGCCCAGGCGCTTTCGATGATCTTTTCGATGGAGTCGTATTGGGGATTCCAGCCAAGCGCCTCTTTGATTTTCGCGGAAGAGGCAACAAGCAGCGGCGGGTCGCCCGGGCGGCGCGGCTTTTCAATCGCCGGGATGGTGCAACCCGTCACCCGCTGGCAGACGTCGATGATCTCCCGCACGCTCACGGGCCTGCCGCTCCCGAGGTTGTAGCAGGCGCTCTCCGGGGCTTTCAAGGCGAGGAGGTGCGCTTCGGCCAGGTCGGCGATGTGGATGTAGTCGCGCACGCAGGTGCCGTCCGGCGTGGCGTAGTCCGTGCCGTAGATTTCGACGCTTTCCCGCTGGCCAAGCGCGGTCTTGAGGATGTTGGGGATCAGATGCGTCTCGATCCGGTGGTCCTCGCCGAAGCGTTCGGTGGCTCCCGCCGCGTTGAAGTAGCGCAGGGCGACATGGCGGATGCCGTGGATTTCGCCGTACCAGCGGAGAATTTTTTCGAACTGGAGCTTCGACTCCCCGTACGGGTTGATCGGCCTTTTGGGAAGGCTTTCGTCAATCGGCACCCGCTCCGGCGGGCCGAAGATGGCGCAGGTGGAGGAGAAGACGATGCGCCCGGTTCCCGCCTTGACCATCGCATCAAGCAGGTTCAACCCTCCGCCGAGGTTGTTGTGAAAGTATTTCGAGGGGTTGACCATCGACTCGCCCACGAGGGCGTTCGCGGCGAAGTGCATCACTGCCTCCGGCCCGGTCTCCCGCACGGCAGCCTCGATCTCCCCGGCGGCGCGGAGATCGCCCACCACCAGGCGCGCGCGCGGATCGACCGCCTCGCGGTGGCCTTCGGAGAGGTTGTCAAAGACGGTGACTTCGTGGCCCTGGTCGAGCAGCCGCTCCACGCAAACGCTGCCGATGTACCCGGCACCGCCGGTAACAAGAATCTTCATGGACGCGGTTTTAGTCCGGTCCCCGGAACCGGGACGAGGAAAATTGTGTCCCCGGGGCGGGGCCGTGCTCTCCCTCCGGCCCTGTTTCCTGCCGTTTCCGCAATTTTCGAAGAAACATTTTGACAGCGGCAGGGCCTCCCCATACCTTGCTCGCCCTTTCGAGAGCCGTTTTTATGAAGACATTTTCAGCCAAAGCGAACGAAGTGCAGCGCAACTGGTGGATCATCGACGCCAAAGACCAGGTGCTGGGCCGCGTCGCCGTGAAGATTGCCAACCTGGTGCGTGGCAAGGAGAAAGCCATTTTCACCCCGCACGCGGATACGGGCGATTTCGTCGTCGTTATCAATGCCGAGAAGATCCGCGTCACCGGCAAGAAGGAGGAGGCCAAGACCTACATGAGCTTTTCCGGCTATGTCGGCGGCCACCATTCTGAAAGCCTCAAAGCCCGCCGCGCCCGCCGCCCCGAGCTGCTCATCGAGCGTGCCGTGCGCGGGATGCTCCCGCACAACCGCCTCGGGCGCCACGTCTTTACCAAGCTGAAGGTGTACAAGGGCGAATCCCATCCGCACGCCTCGCAGAACCCCACCCCGGTTTCGATCTAGTTTCCGCGCTTCCGGCATCTTTCCATCGTATTTATCGTCCTATGGCTACCACTCCTTCCTATAGCGCCACCGGCCGCCGCAAAACGGCGGTTGCCCGGGTTCGCCTCTTTTCCGGCACCGGAAAAATTGAAATCAACGGTCGCCCTTTCGAGGAATATTTCCCGACGCTCTCGCTGCAAAACGCCGTTCTGGCTCCGCTCACCGTGACCAAGGCGGTGAACAGCTACGACGTCCTCGTCTCCACCAACGGCGGCGGCGTGAACGGCCAGGCTGGCGCGGTTCGGCTCGGCATCGCCCGCGCGCTGCTCGACGTGGATAGCGAACTCCGCTCCACGCTGAAGACGGAGGGCCTCCTCACCCGCGACCCGAGGATGAAGGAGCGCAAGAAGTCCGGCCAGCCCGGCGCACGCAAGCGCTTCCAGTTCTCCAAGCGTTAAACGCTTGCGGATTCAAGCGGCGCGGGAGGAAGCTCCCCCGAGTTGCTTTCGAACGGTTTTTCCATTTCCGAGGTGGTTTTGGCTCCAGCCAAAACCGGTGTGTCGGAAGTTTGCTGAAAAAGGCGATGCCCGTCCTGCGTGGCATCGCCTTTTTTCTTGCCCTGCTTTCGTGCCCTGTTGCTGCGTGAGCGTACTCCGCACCGGGACCGCACCGGGACCGC
>CAZYVL010000026.1:21078-24522 GCA_964651005.1 uncultured Chthoniobacteraceae bacterium
CCGCACCGGGACCGCGCCTGAGCCGTCGTGTTTATGCCGTGTTTATGCGTGCTTGTGTCGTGCTTATTAAACCGATTCTTTACGGCTCCGGCGAACTATGACAAGCTCCTGCGAAGTGTCTGTTTTGCCAGAATCCATCAAAGCTCCCCGCCCGCAGCGGCTTCGCCATGACGCATTTTTCGGCGACGCCCTGGTTCCGTTTTGCGCGCACTTGGAGGCATGTTGCCCATGAACGGCTCCTCCCCTCTGTCCCTGCCCGCGTAACTCTTTTCAGAATCCTTTCCCCCCGAGAACAATCCACTCTTTAGCAATCCTCTAGCAACAATACCGTAACCCCATTATGCCCAAGAAAACGAAGTCACTCCCCACTGCTCCCAAAACCAAGCTCAAGCCCAAGGCGGCTTCTGGAAGGGCCGCCACGAACAAGGCCGTTTCCGCAAAGGCAGCCAAGGCAGCCAAGACAACCAAAGCAGCGCGGGCCGTCAAATCCCCCGCACCCGCAAAGGCCGCTGGCCGCAAGCCGAAGTATGTCTACACCTGGGGCGCGGGCAAGGCGGACGGCAACGGCTCGATGAAGCCGCTCCTCGGCGGCAAGGGCGCGAACCTCGCGGAGATGACCCGCATCGACCTGCCGGTGCCCCCCGGGTTCACGATCACCACGGATGTCTGCACCTATTTCTACGACAACAAGCGCACCTATCCGGTGGAGCTTCAGGCACAGGTGGAAGCGGGCGTGCGCAACATGGAAAAGATCATGGGGACGCAGTTCGGCGACACCACGAAGATGCCGCTGCTCGTCGCCGTCCGCTCCGGCGCGCGCGATTCGATGCCGGGCATGATGGACACCATCCTCAACCTCGGCCTCAATGACGATACCGTGGCCGCGCTGGCCGCCGCGACAAAGAACGACCGTTTCGCCTGGGACTGCTACCGCCGCTTCATCCAGATGTACGGCGATGTCGTGCTCGGCGTGCAGAAGCTCCCGCACGAGGACCACGAACCGTTCGAAACCGTGATCGCAGAGCTCAAGGATGAACGCTACGGCAACCACGACCTCTCCGACGCGCAGTTGAGCGCCGACGATTTCCGCGAACTCGTCGCCCGTTTCAAGGCGCTCGTCAAGGAGCGCACGGGAAAGGCGTTTCCTAACGACCCGTGGGCGCAGCTCAAGGGAGCGGTCGGGGCCGTCTTCGGCTCCTGGATGAACGACCGCGCCATCGTCTACCGCCGCAAATACGGCATCCCGCACGAATGGGGCACCGCCGTCAACGTGCAGGCGATGGTCTTCGGCAATACCGGCAACAACTCCGGCTCCGGCGTCGCCTTCACGCGCGACCCGGCCACCGGCGAAAAGATTTTCTACGGGGAATTCCTCATCAACGCGCAGGGAGAAGACGTGGTGGCCGGGGTTCGCACGCCCGAGCCGGTTGCCGATCTCAAAAAACAGCTTCCCAAGGCGTATGCGGAACTGGAGCGCATCCGCAAAACGCTCGAGAGGCACTTCAAGGATGTGCAGGACTTCGAGTTCACCATCCAGGAGGGGAAAGTCTTCATGCTCCAGACCCGCAACGGAAAGCGCACCGGCGTCGCCGCCGTGCGTTTCGCCGTGGAGATGGTCAACGAGAAGCTCATCGACTGGAAGACCGCGGTGCATCGCGTTCCGGCGGACCAGCTTGAACAGGTGCTCGCGCCTGTCTTTGACCGTGCGGCGCTCAAGCGCAGCGAAGTGATCGCCACCGGCCTCCCCGCCGGTCCGGGTGCGGCGACGGGCAAAATTTACGTCAATGCCGACCGCGCCGCCGCCGCTGCGGCAAAGGGCGAAAAAGTGCTTCTTGTCCGCGTGGAGACCTCCCCGGAAGACCTCCGGGGGATGATCGCCGCCGAAGGCATCCTCACCGCGCGCGGCGGGGTTTCCTCACACGCCGCGCTGGTCGCCCGGCAGATGGGCAAGGTGTGCGTCTGCGGCGCCGCCGCCATCGGGGTCGATTATACCGCGCGCACGATGTCGGTCGGTGGACGGACGTACCGCGAAGGCGAGGATTATCTCTCCATCGACGGCACGAGCGGCGCGGTTTACGCCGGAGAGGTGAAGACCGCCCCCTCGGAAGTCATCCAGGGGCTGCTCACCAACAACGCCGCCGCCAAGAAAACTGGCACGTACAAGAACTTCGTGCAGTTGATGGCCTGGTGTGAAAAGGCCACCAAGCTCCAGGTCCGCACGAACGCGGACACGCCCGAGCAGGTGGAAAACGCCGTCGCCTTTGGCGCGAGCGGCATCGGCCTTACCCGCACCGAGCATATGTTCTTTGAGGGCGAGCGCATCGACGTGGTGCGCGAGATGATCCTTGCCGACAAGAAGGACGACCGCCTCGCCGCCGTCAACCGGCTGCTCCCCTTCCAGAAGGGCGACTTTGTTGGCATCTTCAAGGCGCTCAAGGGACGCCCGGCCACCATCCGCCTGCTCGACCCGCCCCTCCACGAATTTCTGCCCAACGACCACGCCGCCCAGAGCGCGCTGGCCGAGAAACTCGGCGTGCCAACGGAGGCGATCGCCAAGCGCGTGCATGAGTTGCACGAGATGAACCCGATGCTCGGCCATCGCGGCTGCCGCCTCGGCATCTCCTTCCCGGAGATCACCGAGATGCAGGCGCGCGCGATCTTTGAGGCCGCAGCGGACGTGCAGAAGAAAGGCATCAAGGTCAACCCCGAGGTGATGATCCCGCTCGTCGGTTTCAAAAAGGAACTCGACCTGCAAGTGGAGATCGTCCGGCGCGTCGCCGCCGAGGTGCAAAAGGAGAAGAAAGTGAAGATCAAGCACCTCATCGGCACGATGATCGAAGTGCCGCGCGGCGCGTTGACGGCGGATGAAATCGCCGAAACTGCGGAGTTCTTCAGCTTCGGCACCAACGACCTCACGCAGACCACGCTCGGCATGAGCCGCGACGACTCCGGCTCCTTCCTGCCGCACTACGCGGAACTGGAGATCGTCAAGCGCAACCCGTTCGCCACGATCGACCAGACGGGCGTGGGCCAGCTGATGGCGATCGCCGTGGAAAAGGGCCGCAAGACGCGCCCGGGCATCAAGCTCGGCATCTGCGGTGAGCACGGCGGCGACCCGGATTCCGTGAAATTCTGCCACAAGCTGGGCCTCACCTACGTGAGCTGCTCGCCGTACCGCGTGCCGGTCGCACGCCTGGCGGCGGCACAAGCGGCGCTCGCATAAGCGCCCCGGGAAAATTTCAGGATTCCCATCAGAAGGGGGTCGGCCAGATTTCGATCTGGTCGGCCCCTTTTCCGTTTCTCTTGCTGCAAAGTTTGCTCTGCTCGATGCCCTTCGAATTTCAGACGATCTATTTGGTGCGGTGCCTTTCTTTCATTGCTCCTACGGCCCTTCGTCGCCGCCTGGAGTCACAGTTTCACCCGGCTTTTTACCATGATACGCAG
>CAZYVL010000027.1:0-7685 GCA_964651005.1 uncultured Chthoniobacteraceae bacterium
GGGGATTGCGGGGAATCCGGGGACGAGGCAACGCCCCCGGCGTGCTTGCGCATCCAGATTTCCAGAATGGCGAGGTCGGCGGGCGTGATGCCGCTGATCCTTCCGGCCTGCCCAAACGTGGCGGGGCGGATGGTGGCGAACTTCTGCCGCGCCTCCGCGCGGAGGCCGCCGATCGCGTCGAAGTCGATTTGCGCCGGGATGGGGCGGCTTTCGGAAGCCTTGTCGCGTTCGACCTGCGTTTGCTGGCGGCGGATGTACCCTTCGTATTTGAGGTCGGTCTCCAGCAGGCTCCAGATCGAAGGGGCAAAGCGGCCAAACAGCTCGGCGGGGAGCGCCGGAGCGGCCGATTCCGGGCGGCGCAGCCATTGCGCCAGGCGCGTCCCGTCGTGCCGCGTCTCCTCGGCAAACGCCCGCGCCCGGGCGAGTTCTTCGGCCCGCTCCGTCGCGGCGGCCCCGCGTCGCTCGCAGACGAGGCCAAGCGCGCGCGCTTTCGGCGTCAGCCGGAGGTCGGCATTATCCTGCCGCAGAAGCAGGCGGTATTCGGCCCGGCTCGTGAACATCCGGTACGGCTCCGTCACCCCCTTGGTCACGAGATCGTCCACCATCACGCCGATATACCCCTCGCTGCGGGCGATCACGAGCGGCGGCCTCCCCAATATCTTGAGGGCGGCGTTGGCTCCAGCCACAAGACCTTGGGCCGCAGCCTCCTCATACCCAGAAGTGCCGTTGATCTGCCCCGCAAAGTACAACCCTTCGATCCGCTTGGTCTCCAGAGTGGGGGAGAGCTGCGTGGGCGGGCAGTAGTCGTACTCCACGGCGTAGCCGGGACGGAGGATTTCCGCGTTTTCAAGGCCCCGGATGGAGCGGATAAAGGCGTACTGCACCTCGTAGGGAAGGCTGGTGGAGATGCCGTTGACGTACATCTCCGCCGTATGGCGGCCTTCCGGCTCCAGGAAAAGCTGGTGCTGCTCCTTTTCGGCAAAGCGGACCACTTTATCCTCGATGGAAGGACAATACCGCGCCCCCACCCCCTCGATCCGCCCGCAATACATCGGCGACTTGTCGAGGTTCGCCCGGATGATCTCGTGGGTCCGGGGGTTGGTTTGGGTGATCCAGCACGGCTGCTGTTCCACGTGGAACACGCCGTCACGAACTTCGTTCAGGGTAAAAAGATCGCCCGGCTCGCGCCGGAGCAGTTCCGGGAGATAGGTAAACGGCGGCGGCGGGCAATCGCCCGGCTGCGGCTCGCACCGGGAAAAGTCAACCGAACGGGCATTCAGGCGGCATGGCGTCCCGGTCTTGAACCGCCCGATCTCGAAGCCGAGCTTCCGCAGGGAGTCGCTCAGCGTAGAGAGGGTGTCGCCCATCCGGCCCCCCGGCGTGTTTTGCAGGCCGACATGCAGCAGGCCGCGCATGAAGGTGCCGGTGGTAATCACCACCGCCCGGCTTCGCAGCTCCACCCCCATGTTCGTCCGCACGCCGATCACCCGGCCCCCCTCCTCCAGCACTTCGACGACGTTCCCTTGCTTGAGGGAGAGGCCCGGCATCCGCTCGCAGGCCGCCTTTGCCCGGAACTGGTACGCCTTCTTGTCGCATTGCGCACGCGGCGCGCGGACACTCGGCCCCTTGTTGCTGTTGAGCATCCGGCACTGAATGGCGGTTGCATCCGCATTGACGCCCATGAAACCGCCGAGCGCGTCGATCTCCCTCACAATGTGCCCCTTCCCCAAGCCGCCGATGGCCGGGTTGCACGACATCTGCCCGATCGTGTCGAGATTCTGGGTGAAAAGCGCCACTTCGCAGCCGAGCCGCGCCGCAGCCATCGCCGCCTCGATGCCGCCGTGGCCCGCGCCGATCACGGCAACGTCATAAACTTTAGGGTAAACAAACATGTTCTACGTGGAACAACCGCCGGCCGGATTGGGTTCTCACAACAAAATACACGCCCGGATAAACGGTTAAGGGAAAGAGTTTCCCAATTCTTACGGAAAATCAATCCCGGGATATGGGCCGCGAAGAGGCAGGGGGGGGGTGACGCCGCTGCAAAGTGTGTTGCTCTCGCAAAGACACAAAGGACACAAAGTTGCCGCAATGCGGCACCCGCAAAAACGCTCTCCTTTGGCCCCTGCGCTGGAGAAGGCTCTTGTGCGCGGTGTTGGCTCTTGGAGCGCGCGAATTCCGCTTCATCTGCGAATTTAGCACGTGATATTTTTTGACCCGGAAACCCCGGATCGAAGGACAACGGACCCTCGCCCGCTCCCTCCCGCCGCGATTCTTCCGTTCGTCCGCGCACGGCGAGAGAGGTCGCCGCCACCCTTCCGCACCCGGTGGGAAAGATTTGCTGTTTACAGAGCGCGCGCGGGGATGTATGTCACTCAGCCGCGCCGGGTCCACGGCAGCCGAACTTTTTGAACCGGCTCCGTTCGGGCCGCGCCGCCGTTCCGGGTGCCTTCCAAAAGTATCCCCCGCGACGGGCGGTGCTTCAGAGGAGGTTCGATTTTGAGCCAAAAAACTGGAATGAGGCGCCAAAGAAGTTGATATTGAGATTTGCCTGTCATGGAAACCGCCGTCCAAAAATCCCAAAAATCGTCCCATTCCGATGCCGCCATCAACCGGAAGCTGACCCGGGAGGATAAAATCCGGCTCTTCCGCGACATGCAGCGCATCCGCCGCTTCGAGCAGGTCTCTCTCAAATACTACAACACCGGCAAGATGGGCGGCTTCCTGCATCTTTACAGCGGGCAGGAGTCGGTAGCCGTAGGCACCATCTCGCTGCTGGGCAAGGATGACCACGTTATCACTGCCTACCGCGATCACGGCCATGCACTCGCCGTCGGAATGACGATGGAGGAATGCATGGCCGAACTTTTTGGAAAGGCCACCGGCGCTTCCAAAGGGAAAGGCGGCTCGATGCACTTTTTCGCGCCCGACAAGAATTACTGGGGCGGCCACGGCATCGTCGCCGGGCAGACGCCGCTCGGCCTCGGCCTTGCCTACGGCCTCAAATACAAGGGGATCGCCGGGTGCTGCCTCTGCTACCTCGGCGACGGCGCGGTCAACCAGGGGACGTTCCACGAATCGCTCAACCTCGCCGCGCTCCAGGGGCTGCCGGTCATTTACATCATCGAGAACAACGGCTACTCGATGGGCACCAGCCTGAGCCGCTCCTCCTCCTTCCGCGAATCGCTCGCCGCCCGCGCGGAGGGATACGATATCGAGTGGGATGTCATCAACGGGGAGGATCTTTATGAGATCCGCGCCAAGACGCAGATCGCCATCGACCGCGCGCGCAAGGAGTGCCGCCCGACGGTGCTCGAAATCAAGACGTACCGTTACTACGGGCACTCCGTCGCCGACGCAAACGCCAAGAAGTACCGCTCCGCCGAAGAGATCGAGCGTTACAAGACGCTCCACGATCCGCTCCAGCTTTGGCAACAGCGCCTGCTCGAAGAGGGCGTGATGACGGAGGAACACGTCGCCGAAATCGAGCGCCAAGCCAAGCAAGAGGCCGACGCCGCCGCCCGGTTCGCGGAAGAGAGCCCCTTCCCGAGCGAGTCGGAAATCTTCAACGACGTCTACTACGAGGTGGACCACCAGACCGAAAGCGGCCGCCGGGGCAAACACTTTTTCAACGACTAAGGCCACCCCGAAACGCCAAAGCCCAAAGCGCCCAACCGCCAAGCGCCCAAGCGTTAAACCCCCCACGCCGCTGGCCGCGTCCCTTCGTTTTTTTCCTTTCATCATGCCGCTCATCACCTACCGCAAAGCCCTCAACGACGCGCTCGCCGAGGAACTCACCCGCGACGAAAATGTCGTCGTCATGGGCGAGGAAGTCGCCGAGTACAACGGCGCGTACAAAGTCACCGAGGGCCTCTGGTCCCGCTTCGGCAGCAAGCGCATCGTCGATACGCCCATCTCGGAAGCCGGGTTCATCGGCATGGGGATCGGCGCGTCAATGCTCGGCGTGCGCCCGGTCATCGAGTTGATGTTCTGGAGCTTCGCCTACGTCGCCTTCGACCAGATCGTCAATAACGCCGGGTGCGTCCGCTACATGTCGGGCGGCCTGGTCAACTGCCCGATCGTCATTCGCGGCCCGGCCAACGGCGGCACGAACGTCGGTGCTACTCACTCACACACGCCGGAAAACTTCCTCGCCAACGTCCCCGGCCTCAAGGTCGTCTGCCCGGCCACCGCCTACGACGCCAAGGGGCTGCTCAAGACCGCCATCCGCGACAACGACCCGGTGATGTTCATGGAGAACACCCTGCTCTACGGCGAGCAGTGGGAAGTGCCGGAAGAGGAATACGTCATCCCGCTCGGCTCCGCCGACGTGAAGCGGGCGGGGAGCGACATCAGCCTGATCGCGCATGGCCGCGCCGTCATCACCTGCCTGAAAGCGGCCGAGCTGCTCGAATCCGAGCACAACGTCCGGGCCGAAGTCATCGACCTCCGCTCCATCCGCCCCTTGGACGAGGAGACCATCCTGCAATCCGTCCGCAAGACGCATCGCGCCGTACTCGTGGAAGAGAACAAGCCGTTCTGCGGCATCGCCTCGGAGATCGCCGCGATGCTTCAGGAAAAAGCGTTCGATGACCTCGACGCACCCGTCGCCCGCGTCTCCTCGCTCGACACGCCCGCGATCTACAGCCCGCCTCTGGAGAAAATTCAGCTTCCCACGCCGCAGCGGGTGGTGCAGAAGGTACTCTCCATCTGCTGAGGGGGCGTCGGCTCCCATCCCGTTTTCCGGCTCTTCTCCTTTCCCCGCTTCACTGCCCATTTCCCTCTAACCTCTCCGCCTTTTCCCATGTCCATCCCCATTGAAATGCCCAAACTGAGCGACACGATGACCCAGGGTACGCTCTTGCGGTGGTGCAAGAAAGTCGGGGACAAAATCACCGCAGGCGATGTGATCGCCGAAGTGGAAACCGACAAGGCCACGATGGAGATGGAAGCCTTTGACGACGGGACGCTAGGAGCCATCTACATCGAGGCGGGCCAGCCCGCCGTCGTCGGCCAGCAGATCGCGCTGCTCCTTGAAGAAGGGGAGAGCGCCCCCGCGCCCGGCACCGCCGCCCCGGCCCCGCCAAAAGCGGTCGCCTCTTCCTCCACGCCCACACCGCAGCCCGGTGCCGCCAAGACCATCACCGCCGCCGCCGCCCCATCCGCAGGCGGACGCATCAAGGCCTCCCCGCTGGCGCGCAAGATCGCCGCCGCGCGCGGGATCGACCTCTCCCGGATCGCAGGCACCGGCCCTGGCGGGCGCATCGTCCGGCGGGACGTACTCGCCTCCCAGCCCGACGCCACTGTCCAGGCTGTTCCCGGGGCCGTGGCCCCGCTTACCGCCGCCCCGGCCACTCCGGCGGGACCGGGCGACCATCGCATCCCCCTTTCCGGGATGCGCCGCGTCATCGCCGAGCGGCTTCTCCTGAGCAAAACCACGCTGCCGCATTTCTATCTCAACATCGAAGTCGACACCGAGCCGCTTGTCCGCCTGCGCGCGGAGATCAACGCCGCGGCCGAAGCTGCCGGAGGCGGCAAGGTGACGATCAACGATTTCGTTCTCAAGGCCTCGGTCGCCGCGCTCGTCAAAGTGCCGAAGGTCAACGCCGCCTTCGCCGGGGACGCGATTATCGAATACGGCATGGTCAACCTCGCCGTGGCGGTCGCCATTGACGACGGACTGGTCACGCCCGTCATCCGCGACGCCGGTGGGAAATCGCTGCGCCAGATCAGCGAGGCCGTCAAAGATCTCGCCACACGCGCCCGCGCCAAAAAGCTCAAGCCCGAGGAGTACCAGAACGGCACCTTCACCGTCTCCAACCTCGGCAGCTACGGCATCGAGAGCTTCTCCGCCATCATCAACCCGCCGCAAGCCGCGATCCTCGCCGTCGGCTCGATCGTCAAAAGGCCGGTCGTCAACGCCGCAGGCGAGATCGCTCCCGGCCAGCGCATGGCTCTCGGCCTGAGCTGCGACCACCGGGTTGTCGATGGAGCCATCGGCGCGGAATATCTTCGGGAGCTGCGGCGCCTGCTGGAAAACCCCGCCCTGCTGCTTTTCTAGCCCGCCCGCCTTCTCAACCAGCGAACCCGCCGTCACCGGCGATTCCCCATCAACCTTCTATGAACTACGACCTCATTGTGATCGGCGGCGGCCCTGCCGGATACGTCGGCGCGATCCGCGCGGCCCAGCTTGGAAAAAAAGTTGCCTGCATCGAAAAAGAGCGGGCGGGCGGCACCTGCCTCAACTGGGGGTGCATCCCCACCAAGGCGCTCCTGCGCAATGCCGAGCTCTACCACCTCATGGCGCACCGCGCGGCGGAATTCGGGTTCAAGTTCGATAATCTCAGCTTCGACTGGAGCAAGATCATCAAGCGTTCCCGCGAGGTCTCCGACAAAAACGCCCAGGGGATCGAGTTCCTCTTCAAGAAAAACAAGATCGATTATCTGCGTGCCGAAGCCGACATCGAGAAAGCCGGGAGCGTGAAAGTCCGTTATCCCGACGGCAAGCAGGAGACGCATACCGCCGCGAAAATCCTCGTCGCCACCGGCTGCCTGCCGCGCGCCATGCCGGGGCTCCCCTTCAACGGCAAGACCGTCATCAGCAGCAAGGAAGCGATGATCCTCCCCGAGCAGCCGAAGTCGATGCTCATCATCGGCGCGGGCGCCATCGGGATGGAATTCGGCTTCTTCTACAACGCCTTCGGCACCAAGGTCACTATCGTCGAAATGCTGCCCAACCTCCTCCCCGTGGAGGATACGGAAGTCTCCCAGACCGTGGAGAAAGCCTTCGGCAAGCAGGGAATCACGGCCTTGACCGGCACCAAAGTCACCAAGGCCGAAGCCACCGCCAAAGGCGTGCGCCTTGAAGTCGAAGGCAAGAAGAGCGAAACGCTCGAAGCCGACGTGGCGCTTGTCGCCATCGGCGTCCAGGCGCTCCTGCCCACCGGCAGCCTCAAGTTCGAACTCACCGAGCGCGGCTATCTCAAGACCAATGACCGCTACGAAACGAGCGTCCCGGGCGTCTACGCCGCCGGCGACATCATTGGGCCGCCCTGGCTCGCGCACGTCGCCAGCTACGAGGCGATCCAGGCCGTGGAAGGGATGTTCAAGGCGGGCCACACCCCCAAGAAAGTCACCACCTTCCCCGGCTGCACCTACTGCCAGCCGCAGGTCGCCAGCATCGGCCTTACCGAACGCGCGGCGAAGGAGAAGGGGCTGAAATTCAAGATCGGCAAATTCCCATTCATGGCAAGCGGCAAAGCCCGCGCCATCGGGGAGATCGACGGGTTCGTCAAGATCCTCATCGGCGAACCGAACGGCGAAATCCTCGGCGCGCACATCGTCGGCGCGGAAGCCACGGAACTGATCGCGGAACTCGGCCTGGCCATCACGCTGGAAGCCACCTGGGAAGAGATCGAAGCGACCATCCACGCCCATCCGACCTTGAGCGAAGCCGTACACGAAGCAACGGAAAACGCCTTCGGCCACGCCATCCACATCTAAGCTTCGGGTCCCGGTTCAAACCCGGGATTGCGATCAGGAGAATCGCCGATCCCTGTTGCCTCATCAATGGAGCACACCGAAAGGTTCCGGCTCCATCAGGAGCGTTGCCTCAATGAAAAAGGACACCGGAGCCTAACCAAGTGAGGGATACGTTGACTCATCATTGAGGACACCGGAGACGC
>CAZYVL010000027.1:7785-13366 GCA_964651005.1 uncultured Chthoniobacteraceae bacterium
CGAAAGAAGCTCCGAAACCAGCTCCACTCTTCACGTAGCGAGTATTGAGCCGCTCGGCTTGTCCCGGATCATCGAGCCGGTCGTACCCCACCAATTGACGCACGTGCGTCCAGTTCTTCTGCTCCACCCCCGCATTGTCGTCTTGTGGTAAAGCCGCGAGCGGGTAAAGGACGCCGGCTTTGGACGCTTAAGACAATAGTCCGCCAAACGCCAGTTGAAGAACTCACCCCCGTTGTCGCTCTCCAAGCCAAGGACCGGAAACGCCAGCACTGTTTTGATCTCCGCAATCCGCTCTCGGACGGCATGCTGGCTTTTGTTCCAGAGAACCGCGCAAGCTTGCCCCTTCCCGCTCCGATCAATGCGGTTGGCCGGGCGGTTACCTGGCAGATCGGTTTCGATGCCCTACCTGCCCTTGGGCACCGAAGCTTGCCGCCGCACGGAACAAGCGGGCGCGGCGATCATCCCTCTCGGACCGAAGGTTTAAAGGCAAAGGCCGTAAAGCGCCCCGTTCAGTGGTTGGCCGCCGCCTGCTTCCGGGTTGACAAATCTTCGTCCAGCAGTTCAGCGACCACCAGCTTGGCCGAACCTAGCGAAAGATGTACGCCGTCAGTGAAGACCATGCCTTCCCCGTGGGCCGCGATGATCGGGCCGAGGTCGATAAAGCGAAGGTTCAGCTCCTTTGCGAGCTGCCGGGACAGGCCTGAAGCTGGCCGCTCCCAATCCTTGCCCGAGGGAATGCGAACCAGAGCGATTTCGACACCCCGCTTTTGAATGGCGCGCAGGCACTCCGAAACTTCTCGGTAGGCCCGGCTTTCCGCCTCGCTCGGCGGACCGGAAGGCGTCGCATGTTTCGCTACCTCCGTCGCAACAGCTCCGGAAGGTGGCGGCGGTGTATGCGCACTTTTGGCATCGTGAGCCTTCTTGATAAGCGTATAAATGACTGCGGAAACGCGATACTCGGGTCGAAAGAGCGGAAACCAGCGGCTCATTCGGGAAGTGCCGCTGTCAAGCGCCTCGGCCAGCAGTTTGTCATTCTCGCCCTTGTTACGAAAAAGCAGGTTGGTTTCCACCAGCAGCCGTTTTGGTAGTAACTTCCGGTTTGCGAACACTTCGAGGGCAAATAACGTGGTTCCCCCGTCGAGCCCGAGACTGGCCACCTTCACATCCTTTTCCTCGAAAAAACTGGGCAGCAGCCGACCCGTTATGGAAGTTCCCGCGAGAACCACCTCCTGAGAAGGCTCATTATAATATTTAAGAATACGAAGCAGGTTGGACTGGAGGTTGTTCTCCGCCAGCTCGGTTTGCCATCCCAAAAGGGAGAGCGCTCCTCCGTAACCCAGGCACAGCAGAACGGCCAGTGCCAGGATTTGAACCGGCGCGGGCACCCTCGATAGCCAGGGGCGGAAGGTGCGGATTTCCCCCTGGAGCGCATCGCTTTCGAGAGTCGGATCGTGTTTCATTGGGAGATCTGATGCCTTGTAATTAGAATTGGAAGTAGATGAAGGTTCCCGACGTTCCGCTGTTGGTGATGACGAGAAACAGCAAGACCGCGTAAGCGCTGTTGAAGGCAAACTGCGGCACGGTAGGATGCAGCCATCTTACCCAACCGGTGATGCGCATCCGAAATTCTCCCCATAGATGATACGCGACGAGCGGAGCAGAGAAGATCGCAATCGGGAAAATCAGGGGGAGCTGAACTCCTCCTTTCCAATGGTAGACATGCTGGATGAATATAACCGCCTCATCGAAGCGGGGGAGCTTGAAAAGCAGCCATAGAAGGGAAACCAGATTGAACGTGATAAGCACCTGGATCAAGTGAACACAACCCACCGCGAATCCCCGGGGTGCCTCTTTTCCCGCTCTTGCGGCGCGGTTCTCGCGTTTGCGGGCACCGAACATCCGCTCGATGGCCAGGAACAGGCCGTGGGCCCCGCCCCAGATCATGTAGCTCCAGGCCGCGCCGTGCCAGAGGCCCCCGATCAGCATGACAGCCATCAGGTTGCCGTAGGTCCTCCACGAGCCTTTGCGATTCCCCCCCAGGGGAATGTAGAGATATTCCCGCAACCAGCTCGACAGGGAGATGTGCCAGCGCCGCCAGAACTCGGTAATCGAACGCGAGAGATAGGGGAAATCAAAGTTCAGCGGGAGGCGGTATCCGAAGAGTTCGGCCAGCCCCATCGCAATGAAAGAATATCCAGCGAAATCAGCAAGGATCTGGAATGAAAAGCCGTAGAGGAGAACAATCATGTTGATGCTCGGCATCTTCAGAAAGGTCGGATAGGCAAGCAGAGCCGTGGCATCCTTCAGGTTGTCGGCGAGAACCATTTTGAAGAAGAAACCAAGAATCAGCTTCTTGGTCGCCGAATCCCAGTCGATGTCGGAGAGCCATTTCCCGGCGGCCCTTGGAACCTGGGGAATAAATTCGTGTGCCTTGACGATAGGACCAGCCACCAACTGGGGGAAAAACGCCTTGAAAAATGCCACCTTGAGATAAAACAACACCCCCTCATTCCGGTTTTGGGGCGTCTCAAGCCCTGTCTCTTCCTCTCCCCGATACACGTCGACAGCCAGGCTGATCCCCTGAAAAGTAAAAAACGAAATCCCGATTGGAAGTGGAATCTCCGCAAGGGCTCGGCCCCAGTGAGACCACAAGCTTTCAGGCAAGAACGTAGTAACAATCAGGGCGGCGTACTTAAAAAACATCAACGTCGCCAAGTTAAAGAAGATGGCCCCCAGCAGCCATCGCCGCCGGTGAGGATTCGACCTGTCAACCAGGTGGTGCGCCGCGACAGCATTCACCCCGGTGGAGGCCACCAAAAGCAATACAAGCCAGGGATTGGTCCAGCCGTAGAAAACATAGCTCGCTAACGTCAGGAACACAATCTGCCCGAGCCTTCTGAAGTTGGCCGGGTACGGCAAGAAGTGGTACCCGCAAAAGGTTATGACCAGAAATACGAGAAAAGCCCAAGAGTTGAAATTCATTCAGCGGATCGTAAAATGGCCGGGAGTTTTGCCATTGAGGAGGCAAAATTCAAGCATTTTGCCTCCCGAACAAGATTTCCACCCCTGCCCTTCTCAATTCTCGTCATCGGCGTCCACAGCTCCCGCCCACCGACAGCCTTAGTTTCCAACTCACCGGGCGCGGCTATCTCAAACCCAATGACCGCTACAACCGCTACACAGCGACCGTCCCGGGCCTCTACGCCGCCGGCGACATCATCGGGCCGCCCTGGCTCGCGCACGTCGCTAGCTACGAAGCGATCCCGGCCGTGGAAGGGATGTTCAAGGCCGGCCACTCCCCCAAGAAAGTCACCACCTTCCCAAACGGGATCTCCTCCTTCTTCCGTCTAATCCTCGCCAGATGAACGTGCCCGGGGGCGGCAACCATGCACCGATCGCTTTGCCATGAAACAAAAAGCAAATAGAGTCGCCTGGATTGTCGTCGCAAGCGTTTCGATCTCGCTGATCGGACTCTTAAATTATTTTCTTAAGGGAGCCGATCATGTCAAAACATGGATGGACCTCTCTTCGAAATTCCCCCAGCAAAGCTGGGGGATTTCCCGCTGGATTAAACAGAATATGCTCTGAGCCTAACCGGCGCACGTCTACGGCCCTTCGGCGGGGTCGGTTTCCCGGGCGGGTGCGATTTCTTCCGGCTCTGTCGCTTCCGGTTCTTCGCCGTATTCGTCGGTGGCGGGCGGCGGGTTGATGCACCGGTCGTAGGCGCGCTGCACCTGCTCGCGGAGGCCTTCGGCGGGGAGATCGCGCAGTCCCATCTCCAGAAGCTTTGCCCCTTTTTCCGGTTCGCCGCAGTCGAAGGCGGTTTCGATCCCCTCCAGATAGGCCAGCAGTTCCTGCGGATGATGGTGGAGAATCCTGAAATAGGCTTCCAGCGCCTCCTCGTGGCGCTCCTGCTCGCGGTAGAGCCGGGCGAGGTTGTAGTCCGGCGGCGGCGTCTCCCGCGTGCCGGGAAAGAAAATGGCGTCGAAAATCGCCAGAAAGGGCATCGAAATCCATTCGACAAGCTCCGGCGCGATGCACGCGACGGCGGCGATCAGAAGGCCAATCCCGACCACCAAACCCGGAATGTTGAGCGCGACACCCTCCGCAGGGGTTTCGATTCCGGTAGCGCGCCGATAGGCGAAGAAGAGCAGAACGAGGGCGGCGATCCATCGGGCCACCGTAAAGATGAGCTTCGGTGTCATGGGGGAAGGAAAGAAGGTTGGTGAGGTCCGTTCCTGTGGGTTTGGGGCCGATGATAAATTCTACTCTGGCGTTTGGCCAGCAGGAACTACCCCGTTCCGGGCCGCCCGGCACCCACCCCCGAAAGGGGGCTTTCCCGCTCCTGCCCCCTGTTTTACACCCCTTTTTTTGCGCTTTTTTGCGCCTTTTTGCGCTCCTTTGCATCCTTTTCGAAGCCCCCGCCATCCATGTTTCCCCGCAACCCTTCGGGAGCCACGGGGATTCTCCCATCGAATTTGAACGCCGCGCTCTCCGGGGTGTCCAACCTCCAGAACCCAAGCAAAATAGAATGTTCCATCCAAAAAGTCCGCGAGCAAGGCCGGGCGCTGGAACGTATCTTTTAATGGATGGGTTCGCGAAAGGCACCTCTCATGGCAGCTGAAGACACAGATTCCGGGATCAAGATCTATCTGCGCGAGATCGGGCAGATTCCGCTGCTGACGCCCCAGGACGAGATCGACCTCGCCGCCCGCATCAAAAAGGGCGACAAGGAGGCTCGCAGCAAGATGATCCGGGCGAACCTGAGGCTCGTCGTCAAGATCGCGCACGATTACGCCAACCTTGGCCTTCCGCTGCTTGACCTCATTTCCGAGGGGAACATCGGCCTGATGAAGGCCGTGGAACGCTTCGACCCGGCCAAGGGCGGGAAACTGAGCACCTACGCCGCCTGGTGGATCAAGCAGTCGATCAAGCGCGCGCTGGCCAACCAGAGCAAGACGATCCGTCTGCCGGTCCATCTCGTGGACAAAATTTCGAAAATGCGCCGCGTTTCGCTCCAGATGAGCGAGGAACTCGGCCGCGAGCCGACGGACGACGAACTGGCGGACGAGGTGGGCCTCTCCAGCGCCAAGGTGTCGCACCTGAAAACGGTGGCGATCCGCCCCGCCTCTCTCGACGCGCCGATCAGCGACGACGACAACACCGCCTTCGGAGAGATCGTCGGCGACGAGGAGGCGTTGACCCCCTTCGAGCTGCTCCGGGATAAAAACCTCCGCGATGAAGTGAGCGATCTGCTCGGCGTCCTGGAGGAACGGGAGAAGAAGATCATCTTCTCACGCTTCGGCCTCGATGGCGGGAAACCGCGCACGCTGGAGGAGGTGGGTCGGAAGTTTGGCGTCACCCGCGAGCGCATCCGGCAGCTCCAGAACATCGCCCTCGCCAAGCTCCGCCGTGCGCTCCAGAAGAAGGAACGCCCTTCGATCCACACCCTTGTCGGTTCGCGGGAAGCCGGGCTGGAGGAGGAGCTGGAGATCGAGTGATCCCGCCCGGGTAACGGGCGGGCCGGGAGGCTCGGGGGTGGAGGCGGAGGAAGACTCCTATCAATCCGCGCAATCCGCGC
>CAZYVL010000027.1:13466-23553 GCA_964651005.1 uncultured Chthoniobacteraceae bacterium
ATCCGCGCAATCCGCGCCGTCCTGCACGACGCCCTTGCGCCGGAGCGCGTCTGCCATTGCTCGCTCCATCAGGAGCGTAGCGAGGTTTTGCGTCGCCTCATCGAGCGCGGCGGTCGCCTTTTTGAGCGCGTGCGGGTTCGTCCCCGCCAGAGCGGCCTCCACTTCCGCGACATGCCCGGCGATCCGCGCGCGCTCTGCCGCGTCCACCTCGCCGCCGAGCAGCGCCAGCGCGCCGCGCACGGCGGGGAGCATCTCCTGCGCCTTTAGCCGCGCCTCGGTGAACACCCGCTCCGTCATGTCTTCAAAAGCGTAATCGAGCGATTCGGCGATCATCGTCTCCACCGCCTCGTCGGAGACATCCACGGCGCTGCGGATCTCCACGATCCGTTCCGCGCCCGTTTTCACATCGCGCGCGAGCACATGCAGAATCCCGTCGGCGTCGATCTCGAACTGCACGCCGACGCGCGCCTCCCCCTTCGCGGCGGGCTCAAACTCCAGCTCGAAGCGCCCCAGTTCCCAGTTGTCGCGCGCCATTTCGCGCTCTCCTTGCAGAACGCGGATGAGCATGGACCGCTGCCCGGCCACGGTGTTCGTGAACATCTCGCCCGCCTTCGTCGGGAGCGTCGAGTTGCGCGGGATGATGACGTTCATCAAGCCGCCGAACGTCTCGATGCCGAGCGAAAGCGGCGTCACGTCGAGCAGCACCACGTCGCGCACCGCCCCGGAGAGAATGCCCGCCTGGATCGTCGCGCCGAGCGCCACCGCCTCGTCGGGGTTTTGCGAAAGATTCGGCTCGCGGCCAAAAAGCTCCGCGACAAACCGCCGCACGAGCGGCATCCGCGTCTGACCGCCAACGAGGATCACCTCATCGAGATCGGCCGGCTCCAGCTTCGCGTCGGCGAGCGCGCGCAGGCAGTGTGCGCGGGTCCGCTCCAGGATCGGGCGGGCAAGCCGCTCCAGCTCCTCGCGCGTCACGACGGTGGAAAAGCTCTGCCCCTCCAGCAGGAACGGGAGATCGACCCGCGTTTGCTCTTCTGAAGAGAGCCGGTGCTTGGCCGCCGTCGCGGCCTCCCGCACGCGGGCGCGCCCCTCCGGCGGCAGCGGCTGGTCCGCGGGCCGCCCGAATGCCGCGTGAACCCGCTCCGCCAGCCAGTCGGTCAGCGCCTCATCGAGATCGTCACCGCCCAGGCGCGTGTTCCCGTGCGTGGCCAGCACCTGAAAGACGCCGCCGGAAAGCTCCAGGATCGAGAGATCGAACGTGCCGCCGCCGAGGTCGAACACCGCCACCTTCGCGTGCTCGCCGAGCTTGTCGAGGCCGTAGGCAAGCGCCGCGGCGGTCGGTTCGTTGACAATCCGCTCCACTTTCAGCCCGGCGAGTTCCGCCGCCCTGGCCGTCGCGCCGCGCTGCGCGTCGTTGAAGTACGCGGGCACGGTCACGACCGCCCGCGTCACCTCCTGCCCCAGCGCCGCCTCCGCGTCGCGTTTGAGCTTCCCGAGAATCAACGCCGAGATCGCCTCCGGGGAAATCTCGCGCCCGCGCACCGCCACGTGCACCGGCGTGCCGCGCCGCCCCACGAGCCGGTAGGAGGGCGAGGACACGACCGCTGGAGCGGATGCCTCCTCCTCGCCCGCGCGCCGCCCCATGAAGCGTTTGATCGAGGCCACGGTCTCCCCCGGGGCCGCCGCCCGCATCCGGCTGGCCGCCTCGCCGACGAGCGGTTCGCCCTCCGCCGGGAAATGAACCACCGAAGGGGTCAGCCGTCTCCCCTCGCGATCCGCAAGCAAAATGGGAAACCCGGCGTCCATGACGCCGATGAGCGAATGGGTCGTGCCGAGGTCGATGCCGACGATGAGATCCATTCCGAAGGATAACGCCTCTCTGCCCGGAAGCTAAATCCCAATCTGCAAGCGCGTGAGCGCCTCGCGGATTTGCGCGCTCCATCTATCCAGAAACCCGAGCGCCCGCGCTGTTTCCGCCAGCAACAACAGCACATCCTGCACGTCCCGCACCTCCTGGTTCCGGGCCGATGCGCTTTGCCGCCATGCGGCATCGAGGGCGGGGAGACGCTCCAGCCAGCGGGCGCGCTCCGCTTCGAGAATCGCCAGGAAGGCTTCAAGCTCCTCCTGAAGCGCGAGATGCCGGGGCATCAACAGCGCCTTGGCCACCGCCGAGCCAGCCGCCGCCTGCTCCTTCAGAAAGGCGTCGATCCGCTGCTTTTTCGCCCCGGTTTCGAGAAAAAGATCGGCCACGGAAGGGGGCGCGGCGCCCCCCAAAAGAAGCCCCGCCTCTCCGGGTGCTTCCAGTTCCAGCCAGTGGCGGAGCCGCGCCCGGGGGTCGGCCAGAACGCGGTAGGCCACCGTCAGGCTGGAGAAAAAGGAGGACTCCGCCCCCTCGGGAGACGAGGAGCCGAGCGCCACGTCGGGATGATGCGCCGCCGTCAAGGCATGGAAGCGCGCCTTCAAGTCCGCCTCCTCCAGCCAAAACCGCCGGGGGACGCCAAGCGTTGCGAAGTGATCGGTCATGGCTGCCACCGTGCCGCGAAGGGAGCCGCCCCGGCAACCCGATACCCGAATCTTTTTGCCGGGTCCGCCGGGTCCGCTGGATCAGGGCCGGGCGTAGCTCCTCCAGAAGTCGTCAGGGCAGGTCTCCCGGAATTTTTGCTGGATCGCTGCCGGGACGAGCAGCTTGCCGTCCACGGGCGGGATGATCGCCCCCGGCAGGCCCGGCAGCAGTTCGACCGCGGTGGCCCCGGGGTGATCCGCACATGCCTTGTAGAGCGCGGTCCCCGGCTTGAAGTATGGCTTCAAATCGTTCGTGGAAGCCTGGTCACCCGGCTTTTTCCCCTTTTCGAGCGCCCACTGGTCGATGGCGGCGTCGAGAAGACGGAGCGACTGGAGCACCTCTTCGGCTTGCGCGCGGTCGCTGCTCACTTTGGGCTTCGCCGCTTTTGCCGACGCAAAGATCGCAACCGGGATGGCCGACCATAATCTCGCGATCTGCCGTGGCCCCACGCCACTGTGCGTGATGTTCATCTCCCCGTCGGGAAGGCTCAACCCCACGCCGACGGTCGGCTCCTTCGGCTGGGCGCTGTAGATCGCCTGGAACACGCCCTTCACGCTCGCATCCGCTTTTGGATCCTGCTCGATCGCGAACGTCTGGATTTTTCTGACCAGATCGTTAAACACGGGGTTGAGGTATCCAAACCGCGAGGCGGGAGAGGGGAGGCCCTTGAAGAGACGTTGAAAGCCCGCGTCCGCCGCCAGCCCCGGCTTCTTGCCCGCCTTGACCGCGAGGATCTCCTTGAAGAGCGATTGGCTGCTGCTGAGAATCAGAAGATCGTCCTTCCAGGCGATCGTCGGCGTCACAAACGGCATGGCGTTCGGAAGGTTGACCTCGCGCACCTTGAAACCGGCCTCATCCCCCGAAACCAGGTTCGGCGCTTTCGCCAAAATGGCTTCCAGCGGTTTGAGCAATGCCGCGTCGCGAATCTGGATCATCACCGCAAGCCGCACCTCGGGGATGGAGAGCGGCCCCTTGAGCCCGGGCAGGGGGAGGGTGAGCGGGCGGCTTTCATCCAGCGTCAGGAAATAGGAGTAGTTCGGCCCCAGACCGGCGAGAATCTTGGGAAGCTCCATCCCGGTGGCGGCCTTGACCTGCTGGAGCGTTTGGTCGATCCCGGCGCGCAGCGACGGCTCGGCGGCGGCCAGGTGCTCCAGTTCCGCCCAGAGCAGTTCCACGTTCAGATCGACACTCGCCGCCACCGCCGTCGATTTCGGCAGGTACGGGATCAGCTCCAGCGCGCGGGCCTGCTTGCCCTGGAGCTTCCAGAGGAAGCCTTTGGCGTTCGCGTCGTGGTGGAGGAAGCTCTTCGTCCTGTAGAGGTCCGGCCCGATGGCGAAGGAGCTCACCCCCAGGCCGGTGATCTCCCGCACGCCGCTGTCGGCCACGAACGGCTTGAGGCTCTTCCAGACGGTCTTGAAGCGGGCTTGCTCCTGCGGCGCCATCAGGTTGTCGAGCCCTCCCATTTCGTCCAGGGCTGTCCGGGTCGCCTCAATGCCCGCCTTCAGCATCCCGTCCGTGGACAGGTAGAAAAACATGCCGCCGCCGGTGTCGAGATGGCTGGCAACCGCCGCGAAGCTGCTCGGCTCCGCAGAGATGGCCTGGGCCGCCGGGGAGGGCGAAGGGGTGGCCGTTCCCTCCGGGGCGGCGGGCGGGGCCGCCTTTTTGCAGGAAACAAGCCCGGCGAGAAGAAACCCCGCCAGGGCGGGACGGGAAACGAATCGGGGGGATTTCATGCGATTAGCGGTAGCACATCGCAGCAGGGCGGAGACAGAAAAAACCGTGCGGCCCTCCCCCGATCCCCCAATCGGGCCTTTCAGGCCAACGCTTCGCGCACGAACTCGACATCCTCTTGCGAGAGCGGGCGCCGGGACGCGGCGAGGTTGCACCGCGCCTGCCGTTCGTTGCGGAAGCCGGGGATCACGCACGCCACGTTGGGATGCGCGAGCACGTAGTTGAGCGCCACGGCGGCGAGCGTCTCCACGCCGCAGCCGAAGTGCCGCTTGAGCTTTTCGAGCTTCGGCTTGAGCTTCGCAAGCTCTTCGGCGGTGAAGGTGGAGCTGGCCCGGCGGGTGTCGCCCGGCTCGAAGGTGGGCGGGTTCGCCGGGTCGTACTTGTCGAGCAGCCGCCCCTGCGCCAGCGGGCTGAAGGCGACGAAGGAAAGGCCGTGCTCCGTCATCAACTCCTGGAGGCGCGAGCCGGGGCGGATGAAGCGGTCATCGAGCGCGTGCGCCCAGCTCTGGAGCACGGCCGGGCGCACCACGGGGATGCACCGCTCGAAGTCTTCCACGGAGTAGGCCGACTGCCCTTTCACGCGGACTTTCCCCTCCTTCACCAGCGCGTCGAGCGTCTCCGCCGCGCCGTGGAGATACTCGGCGTCGGGGCCGAAATTCCCGTGGTGGAGGTAGTAGAGGTCGATGTAATCGCGCCCGAGATTGGCCAGCGACTGCTCGCACTGGTGGCGGATGTGCAGCGGCTCGTAGGCGTGCGCGGCGGTCCCGGGGAAGTGGCCGACCTTCGTGGCGATGATGACCGACTCCGACTTGACGCCGAGCCGCTTGAGCGCGCGCGCCAGCATCCGCTCCGCGCGGCCATTGCCGTAAACGTCGGCATTGTCAAAGTGGTTCACGCCCGCGTCGAGGCCCGCCTTGATCGCGGCGGTCACTTCGTCTTCGTCCACGTTCGCCCAGCCGTTGGCGACGCCGTTGACCCAGTTCAGGCCGCCCATCGTCCAGCAGCCGAAGGAGATTTCCGAAACCCGAAGGTCCGATTTGCCGAGGGGATTGATTTTCATAAGGAGGATTGCAAGGCGTCGTCGATCATCCGGCGGCGTGCGTCGGGGTCGGCCCAGCGGGCGCGGGCGGTTTCCCCAAGGCTGCGGAGCGGGTCGAAGTAAAGAAAGCGCACCCCCGGCTTCACGCTCGGGCTGGTGAAGACGGCGATGCCGTTCTCGCGGTCGTAGTGCTCGAAGGAGTGGCCGTCGCGCTTCCCGCCGCCGCCCATCGTGTCCACCACGAAGGTCGGCGTGTTGAACCCGGCGGTGGCGCCGCGCACGGCCTTTTCCACCTCCAGCCCCGCCGCCAGCGAAGTGCGCAG
This sequence comes from uncultured Chthoniobacteraceae bacterium, assembly GCA_964651005.1. Lineage (GTDB taxonomy): Bacteria > Verrucomicrobiota > Verrucomicrobiia > Chthoniobacterales > Chthoniobacteraceae > DATMFV01. The sequence continues at coordinate 19,123 of CAZYVL010000027.1, forward strand.
GTCTTCCACGCCCGGGACGAGATCGTGGAAGTAGACATAATACGGGTGCACATTGATGAACCCGAGCCGCCGGACGAGCCGTTGCATCACCGGGGCGGAGTCGTTCACCGTCCGTTGCAGCACCGTCTGGCTGCGGACAAAGATCCCGCGCTCCGTCAGGCGGCCAAGGGCGGCCTGGGTGATGGCGGTGATCTCGTTGGGGTGGTTGAAGTGCGTGTGCACCGCCACATCCTTGCGGAGGAGGCGGCCCCGTTCGACCACCCGCGTGAGCGCGTCGAGCCAGGCCTCATCGGAGAGGATCTTCTGCGGCATGACGGCGAGGCCCTTCGTGGCGAAGCGGATGCGCCGGATGTTCGGCATGGCAAGGAGGCGCTCGCCGATCAGCCCAAGATGGTCGGGCCGCAGGTTGTAGGTGTCCCCGCCGCTGATCACGATGTCTTCAAGCTCCGGGCGCGAGGCGATGTAGGCGAACATCGTCTCCCAGCGGGAGAGGTTCGCGTGCAGCTTGAGCTTCTCCACCTCTTCGGTGTCCGAGCCGACGGCGTAGCTCCGCGTGCAGAAGCGGCAGTAGACCGGGCACGAATCAATGGCGAGAAAGAGCGCCTTGTCGCGGTAGCGGTGCGTCAGGCCGGGGACGGGCGAATCGCCCTGTTCGTTAAGCGAATCGAGCCGCAGCATCGGGTGGTCGGGCGCCTGCTGCGAGGCGAGCGGCATGAACTGCGTGCGGATCGGGTCGTGAAACGGGTCGTCCCAGTCGATGAGGCTTAGCAGGTAGGGGGAGATGCGCAGCGCCATCGGCGCGCGTTTGAGACCGGCGGCAAGGTCGTCGAAAAAGGCTTCGGGAGCGAGCGGGCCGACCAGCTCGCGGAGCTGGCGGAGATTGGTGACGGAGTGGCGCGCCTGAAAGGTGTGGGTCTGAAATTCCGCGGCGGAAACGTGGCGAAACCCGGGGAGAACCCGCCAGAACTCGTCTTCGCGCAGGGCGCGATGCGCCGCGGGGTCCGCATCGGCGGTTGCGGGCGGTCGTGACGGAGGCTCGTCTTCGGCGGAAGCGGAAGCGGGAGGATCGACGTGTTGTTTATCGAGAGGTTCGTCAGCCAGAAACGAAGGGCTCATGGTTCCAATGGCGAAGGGTGCGGAGCGCGGCGGGGCGCGGTTGCGGGTGCGCGGATATTAAGGCGGTGCGACAAATCGCGCAAAGGAGGATTTCTCCCGTTTTTCGGACCCGGGGGAATCCGTGGCCCCCTTCCTCCTTTGCGCGGGCCGCCGGGGCCGGAATCGCGGGGGGTTCAGGCCTTTCCGCCGAAGGAGGCGTAGTCGTCGAGGTCGAGCAGGTCGAACCAGCTTGTGACATCGGAGCGGTGCGCCGCCGTGGCGCGGTGGAGCTCGTTGAAATACTGGCGCGACTCCACGTCGGAAGGGGCGCGCTCCTCCTGGGCACGCGACCAGGCGGCGATCGCCAGCGGGTCGGGCTTGTTCGCCGCGTTGGCCAGCACCCATTCGAGGATCTCCCCGTCGCCTTTGCCTGCGGCAAGCTGCTCTTTGATCGCCTCGCCATCGACCCCGACAAACTGGGTAAAACGCTGGTCGAGCGGGCAGTGGAACCGGTAGTCGCCAATCTTGCCCGCGAGCAGCGCGCGCCCCTTGTCGAGCATCCTGGGCAGAATGACGAAGCCGCCGAGGCGAACGCGGGGGCTGCGGGGCGGGTTGAGCGCGAGGTCGGGGTTGGAATAGGTCATAGAGGAGATTATTTATCGCACAAAAAAGCCGGGGCGCGACCGGCAATAAAATTTTTTGTCGCCCTCCGCCTTTGCTGTGCCTTCGCTGCTCCTTCCCTGCTTTCCCTTGCGCCGGGGCGGGATTGGGCATAGAGACACCGAACCCGAAAGCCCGAAAACCGGCTCCAGGCTCCCCCGGCGTCATGATCTCTCCGTTTCTCCGCCCGCTCCGCCGTTCCCACGTGTTCGGGCTCCCCGCGCTCGCGCTTCTTCTGGCGCTGGCCGCTCCGGGCGTGGCCGCCCCGGTGGCCGCGCCCACAGCGCCCGCAACGCCTCCCCCCGCTTTGGAGGCGACGGCGGCACCCTCTCCGGCTCCCGTTCCGCTGGCCGATCTCGTGGCCGCCGGGGAGGCGGCGGAAGCGCAGCGGCGCGCGATGGAAACAGACCTGGAGAACGCTCCCCGAGCCGAGTCCGCCGCGCCGACGGAAGCGGAGATCGCGCAGGCTTCGCGGGAGTTCGGGACGCGCCGCGCCGAGACGCTGCGGCTCCTTGGCGCGCACCCCTCGCTGCCGCTGCTGGCGCGGCAGGAGGCGCAGTGGACCAAGACGGCGGAGGCGCTCGCGGGCTGGAAGACGGCCCTCGCCACGCGCGTCGGTCGGCTGGATACGGCAAGCGCCCGGCTTCAGGAGATGGAGCGGCAATGGACAGCTTCCCGGGAGCAGGCGATCCGTTCCGCCGCACCCAAGGAGGTGCTCCAGCGCGTCGAAACGCTTCTGGGCGCGCTCCGGCGCACCGGCAACCGCGCCGAGGCGCAACGCTCGCTCGCCCTCAAGCTACAGGCCCGCCTGGCCGGGGAGGACACCCGCGTCGCGGAGGTGCTCGGGCGGCTGCGGCAGGTGCGCAATGAAGCGATGCTCGGTCTCTTCGTGCGCGAGGCGGAGCCGATCTGGAGCGCCGCAGCGAAGCCCGCACCCAACCCCGGGGGCAAAAAGGGAGAATCGCTCGTGCGGCGCGGGCAGGAATCGCTTTCCGCGCAGGCGGTGGGGCTGGTGCATTACGTCCGGGAGAACACGGGGCGCCTGCTTTTCCACGCCGCGCTCTTCGCCTTGCTCTACGTGGCGTTCCGGCGGGCGCGGAGGCTTGCAGCGAAGGCGGAGGAGAAGATCGGCGGCGATCCGGCCTTGCAGCGTCTCCAAAACGTGGCGCGCCGACCCGTTGTCGCCGCGCTGGCGTTCTCGCTGCTGGCGGGTTTCTGGCTTTACCCGCAGCCGCCCCGGCTCTTTCAGGCAGTGGCGGGGGCAGCCGCGCTCCTCCCGGCGCTGCTCCTTCTGCGCGGGCTGCTCCGGCCTTCGCTTTACCCGCTGCTCCATATGCTGCTCGGGTTCTTCGTGTTCGAAGGGGCGCGGAAGCTGGCGGGCGCGCTGGCGCTCGTCTCGCGCGCGATGTTTCTCGCCGAGATGCTCTGCGGGCTGCTCTTCGTGGCGTGGCTGGCGAGGAAAGCGGGCCGCGTGGAAGAGCGAGAGGACTCGGGCCGTTCCCCGGCGCTGCCCCTTCCGCGCGGGCTGCGGCTCGGGGCGCGCCTGGCGAGCCTGGTCTTTGGTGCGGCGCTGCTGGCCAACGCCTTCGGCTACGTGCGGCTCTCCACGCTGGTGGGCGGGGCGACGCTCGGGAGCTTGCAGCTTGCCGTGGTGCTCGCGGGGCTGGTGGCGCTGGGCGACGGCGTGCTGCTCTGCGCCCTCTCCCTGCCGCCCCTGGCGGGGCTGGGGATGGTGCGCCGCTACCGGCCGCTGCTCTGGACGCGCGCGCGCCGCCTGCTACGCGGGGCCGCGTTTCTGTTCTGGGGGTGGCTCACGCTCCGGCTCCTGGCGGTGGATGGCGTGATCGTGGAGAAGGCGCGCGCCGTGTTCCACGCCGGAGAGGGGACGGCTTCGTGGCTCCCCTCCGTGGGGAATGTGCTGGAGTTTGGCCTGACGATCTGGGCCGCCTTTCTCCTTTCGCGCCTGCTCCGGTTCGTGCTGGAAGAGGAAGTCTATCCGCGCGCGCACCTTGCGCGGGGGCTGCCGTATGCCATCTCGACCATGCTCCACTACGCGGTGCTGCTGCTCGGATTTTTCCTGGCGGTCTGCGCGCTCGGGATCGAGCCGACCAAGGTGACGATCCTCGCCGGGGCGTTCGGCGTCGGCCTCGGCTTTGGGCTGCAAAACATCATCAACAACTTCGTCTCGGGCCTGATCCTGCTCTTCGAGCGTCCGGTGAACGTGGGCGATGTCGTGCAGGTCGCCGATGCCTCCGGGGTCGTCAACCAGATCGGCATCCGGGCCAGCGTCATCCGTACCGCGAACGGCTCCGAGATCATCGTCCCCAACGGCACGTTCATCTCCGAGCGCGTGACCAACTGGACCCGCTCCCACCGCCAGCGCGGGATGGAACTCCTCGTCCACCTCGCCCCGGGGTGCGACCCGGCGTGCGTCATCGGCCTGCTCAAGGCGGTCGCCGCCGCCCACCCGCGCGTCGTGCCGGACCCCGCACCGAATGCCTATTTCCTGAAGATGAGCCCCACGGTGTTCGAGTTCGAGCTGCGCGCCTGGACGCGCTCCGGCGAGGATTGGTCCCAGATCCGCAGCGAGCTGGCGGTGGCCGTGCACGAGGCGCTCAAGCGGGAGGGGATCGCGCCCACGCCGACGCCCACGCCGCTCATCCTGGCCGCGCCGAA
>CAZYVL010000028.1:0-21583 GCA_964651005.1 uncultured Chthoniobacteraceae bacterium
TCGAGCGGCTTGAGCATGAACTCGTGGAACCCGGCCTGCGCCGCGCGGGAGCGGTCGGCCTCCTGCCCGTAGCCGGTGATCGCGATCAGTTCGAGGCCGCCCGGTACTGCGCCCGCTCCCGCCCCCAGGGCCGCGAGCGCGCCCGCCACCGCGTAGCCGTCCATGCCCGGCAGGCCGAGGTCGATCAGCGCGATGTCGGGCCGGAAGGCCGCTGCCTTCGCCAACGCCTCGCGGCCCCCGGCGGCGGTTTCCACCTGGTGCCCCCAGCGCCCCAGCAGCCGCCGCAGCGTGCCGGAGAGATCGGCGTTGTCCTCCACGATGAGCACGCGGCGCGCCCGCTCTGGCTCGGCCACGGCGGCGCCCACGGTCATCTCGCCCGCCGTGGGGGCGGCTCCGGCGTCCGAGGCGGGTGCCTGCGCCAGCGGGAGCCGGACAAAAAAGTCGGAGCCGCGCTCTGCCCCCTCGCTGCGCACGCCCACGGTTCCGCCGTGCATCCCCACGAGCTGCCGCACGAGCGCCAACCCCAGCCCGAGGCCGCCGCGCGTCATCGGGAGCGACTCCTCGGACTGGACAAACGGCTCGAAAATCCGCTCCTGCATCCCCGGCGGAATGCCGATGCCGCCGTCGCGCACCTGAAGCAGCGCCTCCTTCCCCTCGCGCCGGAGCGAAAGAACGATGGTCTGCCCGGCGGCGGTGTATTTCACCGCGTTGTTGAGCAGGTTCCCCACAATCTGCTCGATCCGCACCGGGTCCGCATCCACCCAGAGCGGCCCGGGGGAAAGTTCTTCCGTGAAGGCCCGCTCGGCCAGGAGAGTGCGTGCGGTGCGCGCGGCGGAGCGGACCGATTCAACGAGGTCGAGCCGCGTCTTGTGCAGCGTGATTTTGCCGCGCGTCACCCGGGAGACATCCAGCAAATCCTCCACCAGCCGCGCCATGTGCCGCACCTGCCGCTCGATCACCTCCACGGCGTCGCCGGGATCGGGCGTGCGCAGCAGCTCCACGGCGTTGAGGATCGGCGCGAGCGGGTTGCGCAGCTCGTGCGCCAGCATGGCCAGGAAGTGGTCTTTGATCCGGTTTACCCGGCTCAGTTCCGCCTCGTGCTTGCGCAGCCGTTCGTCGAGCCCCTTGCGGCGCAGGGCCGCGCCGATCTGAAGCACCACCTCCTCCACGAACGCGACCAGGCGCGGCGTCTCGCCGTCGGGTTCTCCAAGCAGAAACTCCAGCACCGCCGCCGCCTTCCCGTCCACCAGGATGGGAAACGCCGCCGCCGCCTTGAAGCCGAGCGCCGTCGCCTCTTCGAGCCCGTATTGCCGCCCTTCCGCCGCCATGTCGGGCACGAAGACGGCGCGCGCCTCCTGCCAGACGCGCATGCGCAGCGCGCCGCCGTGCTGGAAGCGGTCCTGCGCGGCGCGCAGCCGGAGTGCTTCGAACCCGGCGCGTGCCGCGTGCCAGGCCGCGCATCCCTCGGGCGATTTCCGCTCCTCGTCGCGCGTCCAGGCCGAGCCGAGCGTCCAGCCCGTCACCTGGCAGATCTGCTCCAGCGCGGCCTGCAATCCTTGCGCGACATCGAAGGCTTCCGCGATCGCCCCCGCGATGCGGCACCGCAGCAGGTGTTGCATCTCCAGCCGCTTCTGTTCGAGCAGCGCCGTCGCCAGCCGCCGGGAGGCGCGCCGGAGGATGGCGCGGGCCGCCGCCTCGGCCCCGAGCGCCGCGAGGATCTCCCGTTCCGCCGCATTGAGGCCAGGCCGGGGGCGCGTGTCGATCACGCAGAGCGTCCCGAGCGGCAGACCCGCCGCGTTGGTCAGCGGCGTGCCCGCGTAGAAGCGGATGTGCGGCGCTTCCCGCACCAGCGGATTGGCGGCGAAGCGGGCATCCTCCAGCGCGTCCGGGATCACCATCCCGCCCGGATAGAGAATCGTATGGGCGCAGAACGCATCTTTGCGCGGGAATTCCGTAAAGGGCATCCCCACGCGCGCCTTGAACCGCTGCCGGTCTTTCTCCACGAGCGAAATGAGCGCCATCGGCGTCTGGAAAAGGTAGCTCGCCAGGACGGTGATCTCGTCCAGCCTTGGGTCGGCCCCGTCCTCGAGCCACCCTGAATTCTGGAGCGCCTGGAGGCGTTCCGCCTCGTTGGGAGGGAGGGGATTCATCGGGGAACCGCCAGAGGGAGGGGCAAACGGCGATTTGATGGTGTGGAGTTTCTTCATGGACGGTTTTTGGGTCATGTCTGCCTCGCGCCGTTTTGCCCCCGTTTTCGGCTGAGGCGGCGCGCAAACCTGCACTCTGGGAATCGCGCTGCATTCGGGGCGCGCGGGCGGGAGCTTGCCCCCGGCGGCCCGGTGCCGGGGCCCATTGCCGCTTGTGCCGCTTGTGCTACCGATGCCGCTTCCCGCCGGGCCGGGCCGGGCTGGGGCGGCGTTTCCCTCATCGTCCTATGGAAAACCTGACCGCCCTGGGGTGGGCCATTCCCTACTTGCTGGTCGTGAGCGTGCTTGCCCTCTACGGCCTGCACCGCTTTTGCATCGTCTACCTCTACTTCAAGCACCGGCGGCGCGCGCCCCAGCCGTTGCGCCGTTTCGGGCGGCTGCCGCGCGTCACCGTGCAGCTCCCGCTCTATAACGAGCTGTACGTGGTCGAGCGGCTGCTCCGCGCCGTCTCGGAGCTCGACTACCCGCGCGACCGGCTCCAGATCCAGGTGCTCGACGATTCCACCGACGAAACGCGCGCGCTTTCCCGCGCGGGGGTGGAGCAACTGCGCGCGCGCGGCTTCGACGCGGAGCTGCTCCACCGCGAGGTGCGCACCGGCTTCAAGGCGGGCGCGCTCCAGCACGGCCTCGCGCGGTGCAACGGGGAGTTCATCCTGATCCTCGACGCCGATTTCGTGCCGCCACGCGATCTCTTGAGGGAGGCGATCCATTTTTTCACCGACGCCCGCGTCGGCATGATCCAGAGCCGCTGGGGGCATCTCAACCGCGACTATTCGCTGCTCACCCGCGTGCAGGCGATGTTCATGGACGGGCACCTCGTCCTGGAGCAGACCGCGCGCAGCCGCAGCGGCCGCTTCTTCAACTTCAACGGCACGGCGGGCCTCTGGCGCAAGCGTTGCATCGTCGCCTCGGGCGGGTGGCAGCACGACACGCTCACCGAAGATCTCGACCTGAGCTACCGCGCGCAGCTCGCCGGGTGGAAGTTCATCTTCCTCAAGGATCTCGTCACCCCGGCGGAACTCCCCGTGGAGATGAACGGCTTCCGCAGCCAGCAGCACCGCTGGACCAAGGGTTCCATCCAGACGTGCAAAAAGATCCTCGGCGCGGTCTGGCGCAGCCGCCTGCCGCTGCGCGTCAAACTGGAAGCGACTGTCCACCTCACCTCCAACTTCGCCTATTTGCTGCTGGTGCTCCTCTGCGTGCTCCTGCAACGGGCCTCGGCGGGGGCCGATTTCCTCTGGTCGGGGCCGTGGCGCTTCTGGCTCTTCGATCTTCCGGTGTTCGTCCTCGCGTCGGTTTCCACGGCGGTCTTCTATCTCTGCGCCCGGCGCGAGATCGCTTCCGGCCCCTCCGGGCGGCTTGGCGAGTGGGTGAAAGACCTCGCCTGTTTGCCGGTGCTCCTCGCGCTCGGTGTCGGCATGTCGATCAACAACGCCCGCGCGGTTGTGGAGGCGCTCCTGAACCGGGGCGGCGAGTTTACTCGCACGCCGAAGTACGGGATCGAAGCGCGCGGCCCAAGCAACCCGAGTGGCCGGGGCCATCGCTCACCGCGCTACCGGCCCAAGCGGACGCTTCTGCCGGTGGTGGAGATCGCCTTCGCGCTTTACTTCGGCCTCTTCGCGCTGGAGGCCGCCGCCGGGGGGAACTGGCTCGCGGTCCCGTTTCTGCTCCTCTTCCTCTGCGGGTTTGCGTTTGTCGCGCTTGAGTCGCTGGGTCTCAGGACGAGGGCGCGCTGAAGGAGGTATACCCGAACGGGGCTAATCTTCCTAAAAATCAAATTGCTATCCCCGTTCGGGTATAGTATGGTGAAATCCGACTGCTTTTATACCCGAGCGGGGGCACGCCATGAAACGCCCACTGATTCAATTTATCAAAACCAGGCGCCGGACGCTGGGCCTGACTCAACGCGACCTCGCGGATCGTGCGGGATTGGGCTTGAGGTTCATCCGCGAACTGGAGCAAGGCAAGGAGTCGCTCCGTCTCGATAAAGTCAACCAGGTGCTCGCACTGTTTGGTCACAGGATGGAGCCGGCGCCATTCCGCCCGGAGGCAAGCGATGAGAAAAGCTGACGTTCTCCTGCACGACCAGCCCGTCGGAATTCTGGAGGAGCTGGAGCATGGCTATCGCTTCTCCTACCGCCCCGAATACCTGAAGAACCCTCAAGCCGAACCGGTGAGTCTATCGCTTCCTTTGCGGGAGGAACCCTTTACGGACAAGCGTCTGTTCCCGTTTTTCGATGGACTCATCCCCGAGGGATGGCTTCTGGAAATCGCGGAAAATACGTGGAAGATCGATCCGCGCGACCGAATGGGGCTGCTGCTGGCGTGTTGTCGTGATTGCATCGGAGCCGCCGGCGTGGTGCCAACAACGGAGGAGGCCGGCCATGCATGACCGGAATTGCAAAATCTGCCTCGACCCGCTTGGTAACGGGGAATCTGACTATCACCCGGCCTGTTGTCGGCGGTTTTTTGGGGGAGCGCAACCGCCGAAACTTCCGTTCACTTGGGCGGAGTTGAACGCGCTGGCGGAGAAGGTCGTTCGCAGTCATGTTGCCATTCCCGGGGTGCAGCCAAAACTTTCCCTCCATCTTGAGCGCCGAAGGGACCGGGAGGGCGATCGATTCACGTTGGTGGGATTGGAGGGGAACACCATTCTCAAACCCCCGGTTGACCGGTTTCCAGAAATGCCGGAACTCGAACATCTGACGATGCGCATGGCGGGATGCTTCGGGATTGAAACGGCGGATTGCGGCCTGATCGGTCTCGAGTATGGCAGGATGACTCTGCTCGTACGCCGCATGGACCGGGTCGAAGGCCACAAACTCCCGATGGAAGATCTGTGCCAGCTGACGGACCGGCTCACCGAAGAGAAGTACCGCGGATCTCTCGAAACCGTCGGCAAAGCGATTCTCCGGTATTGCGCAAATCCGGGCCTGGATGCGTTGCGGTTCTTCGAGGTCAATCTGTTTTGCTTCCTGACTGGAAATGCCGACATGCATTTGAAAAATTTCTCGCTGCTTCGTTCGCTCGAAGGCGAGATCCGGTTTTCGCCTGCCTACGATCTTCTGCCCACGGCTTTGCTGTTGCCCGAAGACACGGAGGAGACCGCTCTGACCTTGCACGGCAAGAAGAAGAAACTCGGACCGGGAGACTTCAGGGCGTTCGGCGCGGCCTTGAAGCTTACCGAACGCCAGGTCACCAACTCGCTCAAGCGCATCGAAAAGGGCATGGATGCCGCGATGGCTCTGATCGGGCGAGGTTTTTGTTCCGGCGAGATGGCCAACCGATACCGGAAATTAATGTCGGATCGATGGGATCGGCTGGAGGGTTTGAAAGCCCGTGCTCTTTAGAAAAAAGTGCTCAGCCCGATCATCCCCCCTGCGGCGTTCACCCCGACATTGCGCGAGGCGCTGTTCGCGTTGGAGATGTGCTCGAAGTTCCCCGTCAGCACGATCGCCCAGCGCGGGTTGACGAAATAGCGCAGGCCGAGATCGCCCGTCAGCGTGAACTCAAACCCGCTCCCGACGAGGCGCTGCGAGCGGTCTTTGTAAATATCGTTGCCCAGCCCGCCGCCGCCGATCTGAATGAACGGAACCCAGTGCGCGCCGGGCTGGACGAAGTTGTAGCGCAGCAGCAGCCGCCCCCCGGCCATCCAGGAGCCGGGGCCTTGGGTGACTTCCGCGCCGAAGGCGTTGAGGAGAAATTCGAAATTGCCGCGGTACCAGCTTCGCCCCCCGGGGGAGGTGAGCATCCAGCCGAGGCGGAGATCCTGGCGCGCGTAGTGGAGCGTCTGGCGGTTTCTCCCCGCGACCGGCGAGGCGAGGTAGCCCGCCGTAAGGTCGAGTTCGCGCATCCCCTTGCAAAAAGGGGAGCTTGCCTGGACTGGGACTGGGATTGGCACCGGGACAAGCTCCACGCGCTCTTCGCCCGCCTGGCCGGGAGGCGCGCCACAGAGGAAGACCAGCCCGGCGGCCACGGCGACGGTGAACGCCCGGCGGCGCGGGAAACGGGAGCGAAGAGAGGAGTGCATAAAGGGAAATCGCCAGAGATTCGCACCACGCTGATGCGCCAGTCGCATCTTTCGCCGATTTCGCCCCCGCCGCAAGGGGGAAAGCGCCACCCCCCTCCCTCTCCCTTTTCCCGGCCCCGCCGAAAATTCCGCCCGGAGCGGATTTTCTATTTGAGGCCGGAGTCGGCCCGGATCAAACTCCCGCGGCTTCTTCATTATGGCGAAAACAGCTCTCATCACGGGAATCACGGGCCAGGATGGTTCGTACCTCACCGAACAGCTCCTCGACAAGGGGTACAACGTCCACGGCATGGTTCGCCGGGCCAGTTCCTTCAACACAGGCCGGATCGATCACCTCTTCAACGACCCCTCCCTCCACGACGAGCGGCTCTTTCTCCACTACGGCGACCTGACCGACTCCAGCAATCTCAACCGCATCCTGGAAAAAGTGGCGCCGGACGAAATCTACAACCTCGGCGCACAGAGCCACGTGAAGGTTTCCTTCGAGGTGCCGGAATACACCGCCGACGTGGACGGCATGGGGACGCTCCGGTTTCTCGACGCGATCAAGGAAGTCGGCCTGAAGGAGAAGACCCGCTTCTACCAGGCGTCCACGAGCGAGCTTTACGGGCTGGTGCAGGAGGTGCCGCAGACGGAGAAGACCCCGTTCTACCCGCGCTCCCCGTACGCCGTCGCGAAGCTCTACGCCTACTGGATCGTCGTCAACTACCGGGAAGCCTACGGGCTGCACGCCTCCAACGGCATTCTCTTCAACCACGAATCACCCCGGCGCGGCGAAACCTTCGTGACGCGCAAGATCACCCGGGCCGCCGGGCGCATCAAGGTCGGCCTCCAGAAGGATCTCGTCATGGGGAACCTCGACGCCAAGCGCGACTGGGGCTACGCCCCCGACTACACCGAGGCGATGTGGCGCATTCTCCAGCAGGAGAAGCCCGATGATTACGTCTGCGCGACCAACGAAACCAACACGGTGCGCGACTTCATCGCGCACACTTTCCGCCGCCTCGACATGGAGCTGGTCTTCGAGGGCAAGGGGGTCGAGGAGGTCGGGCGCGAAAAATCGACCGGGCGCGTGCTCGTCCGCGTCGCCGCCGACTACTTCCGGCCGACGGAGGTGGAGCTTCTCATCGGGGATTACTCGAAGGCGAAGAACGCGCTCGGCTGGGAGCCGACCGTGCGGATGCGGGAGCTGGTGGAACTCATGACCGACGCCGATCTCCGCCTCGCGAAGAAGGAGGCCCAGGGATGAGCGCCGCGCAGCCAGTCGGGATGGCGCGCGACGCCCGCATCTTCGTGGCGGGGCATCGCGGGATGGTCGGCTCCGCGTGCGTCCGCGCGCTGCGGCGCGCGGGGTATGAAAACCTGATCCTGCGCACGCGGCAGGAGGTCGATCTCCAGGACGCCGCCGCCGTCCGCCGCCTCTACGAAGAGACCCGGCCCGAGGTGGTCGTCGTCGCCGCTGCGCGGGTGGGGGGCATCCTCGCCAACCAGTCGCAGCCGGTGGAGTTCCTGCGCCAGAATCTGCAAATTCAGGACAACGTGATCGGCGGGGCGTACGACGCGAAGGTCCAAAAGCTCCTCTTCCTTGGCAGCTCCTGCATTTACCCGAAGCTCGCCCCCCAGCCGATCCCGGAGAGCGCGCTCCTGACCGGCCCGCTGGAGCCGACCAACGAGGCGTACGCCATCGCGAAGATCGCGGGCATCAAGCTCTGCCAGGCGTACAGCCGTCAGTACGGCGCGCGCTTCATCAGCGCGATGCCGACCAACCTCTACGGCCCGCAAGACAACTTCGACCTGCAAAGCTCGCACGTCCTCCCGGCGATGATCCGCAAGTTCCACGACGCGAAAGAGCGCGGCGAGGGCGCGGTGACGCTCTGGGGCACCGGCTCGCCCCGCCGGGAGTTCCTCCACGCGGACGATCTTGCCGACGCCTGCCTCTATCTGCTCAACCACTATGACGATCCCGAGATCGTCAACATCGGATGCGGCGAGGACATCGCCATCCGCGATCTCGCGGAAACGATCCGGGGCATCGTCGGCTTCGAGGGCGAGGTGGTCTGGGATTCCTCCAAGCCCGACGGCACTCCGCGCAAGCTCATGGATGTTTCCAAGCTGACCGCGCTCGGCTGGAAAGCGCGCATCCCCCTCGAAGAAGGAATCCGGAGCGTCTACCAGTGGTGGCTCGACGCGCGGTGCGCTTAGTCTAAAGCGGGTTGGCGGATCAGGCCGGGCCCAGCCCGATCCGGCGCCGCCATGCCTCCGTGCGTGCGCTGGCGTGTGAGCCGGTGTGCAGCCGCAGCAGGCAGAGCGAACGGTCGGCAAGCTCCAGTTCGTCGCACGCCTTGAAGAGCGGCCCGTCGGCGAAGTCGTCCAGGCGGGTGTCGAGCAGCAGCTTCCACTGCACCTCTTCGCGCCCCGGGAGAGTGAATTTCATCGGCTCGTAGTGGGCATTGAGCAGGACCAGGAACGTGTCGTCGCGGATCGGCTCGCCCTTCGGATCGCGCACGTCCATTGTGTCGCCGCTCAGGAGCATCGTCAGGCAGCGGACGAAGTTGAAGTGCCACTCCTCGTCGGTCATCTCCCGCCCGTTGGGGGCGAACCACATGATGTCCTTGACCTCGGAGCCGCGGATCTTCCGGCCCTGGAAGAACTTGGGCCGCCGGAAGATCGGGTGCGCGTGCCGCAGCGCGATGAGCTTGGCGGTGAACTCGAAGAGACGCTCCCCCTCCGCGCCGCGCTCCCAGGAGAGCCAGCTTACTTCGTTGTCCTGGCAGTAGGCGTTGTTGTTGCCGTACTGCGTGCGGCCATACTCGTCGCCCGCCGTGAGCATCGGCACCCCCTGGCTTAAAAAGAGCGTGGCCAGGAAGTTGCGGCGCTGCCGGGCGCGCAGCGCGTTGATGGCGGGGTCGTCAGTCGGCCCCTCGACGCCGCAGTTCCACGAGCCGTTGGAGTTGTCGCCGTCGCGGTTCTCCTCGCCGTTGGCGAGGTTGTGCTTGGTGTTGTAGCTCACCAGGTCGGCGAGCGTGAAGCCGTCGTGCGAGGTGACGAAGTTGATGCTGGCGTAGGGCCGCTTGCCGGTGGACTGGTAGAGGTCCGGGCTGCCCGCGAGCCGGTAGGCGACCTCGCGCGCGTGTCCCTCGTCGCCCTTCCAGTACCGGCGCAAGGCGTCGCGATATTTGCCGTTCCACTCCGCCCAGAGAACCGGAAAGTTGCCCACCTGGTAGCCTCCCTCGCCCACGTCCCACGGCTCCGCGATGAGCTTCACGCGCGAGAGGATCGGGTCCTGGTGAATGATGTCGAAGAAGGCCGAGAGCTTGCTGACCGCGTGCGACTCCCGCGCCAGCGTGGAGGCGAGGTCGAAGCGAAACCCGTCCACGTGCATCTCCGTCACCCAATGGCGCAGCGAGTCCATGATGAGCTGGAGCACGCGCGGGTGCATGACGTTGAGCGTGTTCCCGCAGCCGGTGTAGTCGGTGTAGTAACGCGGATTCTCCGGGACGAGGCGGTAATATCCAATATTGTCGATCCCGCGGAAGCAGAGCGTCGGCCCCAGGTGGCTCCCCTCGGCGGTGTGGTTGTAAACCACGTCGAGGATCACCTCGATCCCGGCGGCGTGCAGGTTGCGCACCATCGTCTTGAACTCGGTGACCTGCTCCCCCCTCACGCCGGAGGAGGAATACCTCGCCTCCGGCGCGAAGTAGCCGACGGTGTTGTAGCCCCAGTAGTTGACCAGGCCGCGATCGACGAGCGGCTTGTCGTCCACATGCTGGTGGACCGGGAGCAGCTCCACCGCCGTGATGCCGAGCTTTTTGAAATAGTCGATGGCGAAGGGGCTCCCGAGGCCCGCGTAGGTGCCGCGAATCTTCTCGGGCAGCGCCGGGCAGAGCTTGGAAAACCCTTTCACATGCACCTCGTAGATCACCGATTCGTGCAGCGGCACGCGCGGCGGCTTGTCGTGGCCCCAGTCGAAGGCGGGATCGACCACGACCGATTTCGGGATGCCCCAGGCATCGTCGCGGTAGTCGCGGGAGAGGTCAGCCTGCGGGCTGCGCGGGTTGTAGCCGAGCATCTCCTCGCCCCACTGGATCTTCCCTGCGAGCGCGCGGGCGTACGGGTCGATGAGCAGCTTGGAGGAGTTGAAGCGGTGCCCCCGCTCCGGGTCGTACGGCCCGTAAACACGGTAGCCGTAAAGCTGCCCGGGGCGGACGCCGGGGAGAAAGACGTGCCAAACCTGGTCGGTCTGCTCCGTCATCCGCACGCGCACCTGCTCGTGCGGCGAATCGACGCTATCGAAAAGGCAGAGATCGACCCCGGTGGCGTGCTCCGAGTAAAGGGCGAAGTTCACGCCATTTCCGCGCCAGGTCGCACCGAGCGGATACGGTTCGCCGAGCCAGACTTTGACGGGCCTCATGGGCAGGGGCAAAGGGGGGGAAGAGGCTACGCGGTGAGCGCCTGGAACGCTTTTTTCGTGTTACTGGGCCGGAGGATGAGAACGCCTTTTTTGGAACCGGGGCTGGTGGCCAGGTAAGCGTACTCGATATTCACCTTGGCCTTCCCGAGCTTTGCGGCGATCTCCGAGAGGCTCCCGGGGCGGTTGCTGCTCTCGATCATGAGCACCTCGTTCTCCACCACCAGCACGCCGCGTTCCTCGAAAAGCGCCATCGCCTTGCGCGGATCGTTGACGACCATTCGCACCACCGCGTGGTCCACGCTGTCGGAAATCGTCAGGCCGTAGATGTTGATCCCGGCGTTGCCAAGCGCTTCGCAGACTTGGGCAAGCGTCCCGGGTTTGTTGGCAAGGAACACGGAGAGCTGGGTGACGACATCCATGTTGGGAATTGTGCGTGGGGATGCTCCAAGTCTCAACCTGAATCAACCCCAATCGCACCCCGGCCTGTCCACCCCTATGCCCCGATCAGGTCGCGTGCCTGGGCCAGCGCCGCGTCGAGTTGCGCCGCGTCCCGGCCCGCGCCGCGCGCGAAGTCGGGGCGGCCTCCCCCCTTGCCGCCCACCACCGGGGCAATCTGCCGGATGATCTGGCCCGCCTGCACGCGCCCGGTGAACTCGGGCGAAACCGCCGCGACCAGCGCCACGCCGTTTTCCGCCGCACCGCCCAGCACGGCGACGCCCTGGAACTGGCCCCGGAGCGCCTCGGCCACGGCTTGCAGGCTATCCCCGTCGAGCGCGCCGAGATTCGCCACCACGGCCGGGATGCCGCGAAGCGGTTCGGCCCTGGCGGCAAGTTCGCGCGCGGTTTCCGCCGCCTGCCGCTGCTGCACGGCTTTCAACTGCTTTTGCAGCTCTTTCTGCCCGGCCAGGAGGGCGTCGATTTTCTTCTCCAGCTCACCCACCGGCGCGTTGAGCTTTCCGGCGAGGGTGGCAAGCCGGTCCGAGGCCGCGCGCGCCTGTTGGTACGCCTCCAGCCCCGCCACCGCCTCGATCCGCCGCACGCCTGCGGCCACGGCTGCCTCCCCAACGATCCGGAAAAGCCCGATCTCCCCCGTGGAGCGGACGTGCGTGCCGCCGCAAAGTTCCATTGAGTAGCCATCGAGCGCGCCACGGCTGCCGCCGATCTGCACGACGCGCACCGTGTCGCCGTACTTGTCGCCGAAGAACTGCATCACCTCCGGCCGGTTGCGGACTTCCGCGTACGGCATCTCGCTCCACATCACGGGGGCGGCCTCCACGATGCGCTCGTTGACGAGCCGCTCCACGTCGCGGATCTGCGCGGGCGTCAGCGCGGCGCTGTTGAAATCGAACGTCAGCTTGTCGGGGCCGACGAAGGAGCCTTTCTGCGCCGCCTCGCGGCTGACTACCTCGTGCAGCGCCCAGTGAAGCAGGTGCGTGACGGTGTGGTGCCGCTCGATGGCGGCGCGGCGCGCGGCGTCCACGCGGACGGTCACGGCGGCCCCCGGCTCCGGGGCGTCCTGCCCCGCGAGGAAATGCAGCCAGATCCCCTCTCCGCCGCCGCCCGCTTTCTGCGTGTTGACGATCTCCCAAAGCTGGCCTGCCTCCTCGATCCCGCCGGTATCGCCCACCTGCCCGCCCATCTCCGCGTAGAAGGGGGACGATTCGAGAACGACCGCCGTTTTCCCCTTCACCTCCACCACGTCGCGCACGCGCGTGGCGTGGACGAGCGCCTCCGCCTCGTAGCCGACAAACGGGGTGGGCGGGGCATCCACATCGAGGGCGGAGACGCGGATGATCTCGCGCTTCTGCGCCTTGCGGGCGCGCTCGCGCTGCGCGTTCATGAGGGTCTCGAACCCGGCGACATCGACGGCGAGGCCGCGTTCGCGCGCCATCAGCTCCGTCAGGTCGAGCGGGAAGCCTTGTTCGTCGTACAGGCGGAATGCGAACGCGCCGGTGATCGCGCCTCCCGCCGGGAGCGTGGCGGCCTCGGCTTCGAACAGGGCGATCCCCTTGTCGAGCGTCCGGTTGAACGCCTCTTCCTCGCGTCGGATCGTCTCCTGCACGTGCGCCTGCCGGGCACGGAGCTCCGGGAAAACCTCGCCCATCGTGCGGACGAGCACGCCCACCAGTTCGTGAAAAAACGGCTTGTCGAAGCCGAGCGTGCGCCCGTAGCGGACGGCCCGGCGCAGAATGCGACGCAGGACGTAGTTGCGGTCGCTGTTGCCGGGCTGGATGCCGTCGGCGATGGCAAAGCCGAGCGTGCGGAGGTGGTCGGCGATGACGCGAAAGGCGATGTCGATCTTCTCCTGCTCCGTCTGCCCGGCGCTCCCGGCCACGGGGAGGGTGGAGCGGTACGGCTTGCCGCTCATCCGCTCGAGTTCGTCGAAGATCGGCCGGAAAATGTCGGTCTCGTAATTGGAAATGACGGAGGTGATCTCGGTGAAGCCCTTCGTGCACTGGAGGATCGACGCCACGCGCTCGAACCCCATGCCGGTATCGACATGCCGCGCGGGCAGCGGCGAGAAGGTGCCGTCCGGGTTGGCGTTGAACTGGATGAAGACGAGGTTCCAGATTTCGATGCACTCGGCGCTCCCCTTGTTGACAAGCGCGCCACGCGTGTCGCCCTGCGGCGTGAGGTCGATGTGCAGCTCCGAGCACGGGCCGCACGGGCCGGTGTCGCCCATCATCCAGAAGTTGTCCTTCTTGTTCCCGTTGACGATGTGCACCGCCGGGTCGAGCCCCGCAGACTGGAAGAGAGCCGCCCAGAGGTCGTACGCCTCCTGGTCGAACTCGGCGGGGTCGCCCTGCGTTTTATCGGGGCAATAGACGGTCGCGTAAAGGCGCTCCGGCGGGAATTTCCAGCGGCCCACGACGAGTTCCCACGCCCAGGCGATCGCCTCTTTTTTGAAGTAGTCGCCGAAGGACCAGTTCCCGAGCATCTCGAAAAAGGTGTGGTGGTAAGTATCCAGCCCCACGTCGTCGAGGTCGTTGTGCTTGCCGCCCGCGCGGATGCACTTCTGCGTGTCGGTGGCCCGCGTCGGGCTTCCGGGGACAGCGCCCGGCCAGCGGTCCACATCGGGCGCGCTCTCCCCGAGGAAGATCGGCACGAACTGGTTCATCCCCGCGTTGGTAAAGAGCAGGTTGGGCGAGCCGGGCATCAGGCTCGAGGACGGGACAACGGTGTGCCCCTTCCCGCGAAAGAAATCGAGAAAGGAGCGGCGGATTTCGGAGCTGGTCATGGACGGCAAAGATTGCGGCGGAGCATGGAAAGTAGAGACTCGCCCGGGGCTTGGCAAGACAACGGGAGAAGGGGGCAGGCGGCACCTGCCGAAATCCCGTTCAGGCTTCGCGAAGTACAAGCGATGAGGCGGCGGCTAGCTCCGCCGCTTTCATCCTCTGCGCGGCTTTTCCCGCGTCGGACCAACCTGTGATATTGGCATGATAGCGGGGCGTGTCGTCCCGGTGGACATCCAGCCCTTGCAACCGCACGCTACGCACCGCCAGATCGGCGCGTCCGTAGAGCGTGGTGCCGGAGCGTTGCCGGGCGACATCGCCGCCCAACTGCCAGATTTGCTCCTCCGGCAGCGACTCGGTGCAACTGACGGAAAGCTCGATGAAAGGGTGAGGGACAAAGGCGTCCGGTTTGACACGCCCGGCCTCCCGCGCAAACCAACGGCTGAAGAGGAGGAAGCGGGAAAGCCGTTCGTCATCGCAAACCGGGTTTCCGGATCCCCCTCCGCCGTCGCTCCCGGTCACGTCAGGAAAGGGCCTCCTCAACCAGCCGAAAAAGCTGTTCGTCGAAGGTGCCGTCAAAAGGCATGGAGCCGAAGCACCGCCTGTTGCCATTGAGAGAAGCGAAGTGAAGCTCGCCGTTGGCTGAAACTCCGACAGAAACCAGCCGGAACGGGCTTTGCGCCCATTCAAAAGTTATATCTCCCGCGGATGACGCCCCGATTTCAGGCGGGGGAATCTCCGGCGGCATCGACCGAATAAAGCGGTGCGCGACACGGAAGGTTTCCGGCTTCAAAGCCGGGGCATCATATCCATCCCATCCCGGTTGCAGGCATTCCCGGGCGAGATCGGAGAGGCTTTCGATGGCAACTCGGCGGGATTCCCCAAAGGTCCAGGAACGGTGAAAGTGGGCTGCGGTTTTTGAAATCTGCTCGCACAATGCAATCCCGTCTGTGCTCTGCGCATGTGACGGCTCGCAAAGCCCGGTTGAAAGGATGGAGGCTGCGGGAAGAGCTGCGATCATCGGAAAAGGTCAAGTCCCTTTACTGTAAAACTGTTATAAAACAAGCAGTTTTTCAGGTTGCGCATGGAATCCCAGAATGCGCTCGCCGGTTTCTCTTGCAAAATCGGACCGGTGGAGAAAACATCCAGATCCAGCACCAGGTGAAGTTGGGACGGGTCGGCGGATGGCTGGCGAGCGAGAATCCATGTTGCCTCAAAGTCGGTCTCGGGATCACAAAAACTACCCTGGCTGAAAAACTCGGCCCGCTTCAGGCGCGGCAGTTCCGGACCAGGCATCCCCGTTTTGAAGAATTCCGCAAAATCCGCTTCTCCGCTAACCGCTGGGATCATGATCCGGTTGAGATACCGGAGGGCAACGCGGCTGATCCGAAATTCCGGGAATTCCTTTCGGTAAAGCTCCCATGCCGCCTTGGCTTTCGCTGCGGTCTCCTCCCATCCGCCATAGGGAGCGAGTTGATTAAATGTAAAGCCGTCGATCCGGTACTGCACAATCCGCCTTTTATCGCCGGAAACAAAGTGGTATCCTCGGTTTCCGGTCAAGGGGGCGGTTGCTTCCGGGGATTGCCCGGCCTCTTGCCGCCATTCGAATTGCGAAAACCGCTCTACGCGACGGTGGGGATATTCGTCGGCGATGGCCGCGTGCAGCGCGGCAATTCTTGGGAGAAAATCTCCTTCTGGGAAGATTCCCTGAACATCGAAAATCGCTTCCACAACAGGAGGCTTTGTCAGGGCTGGAAATTCAGACATGGGATCAGAATGAAGTGAACTGACAGCTTCGCCAGCCGTCGCGTCCGATACAATGCCCTTTTTCTCCGGAAACAAGCCTCTTGGCCAGAAACATCGTGCGGCAAAACCCGGAGAGTGCATGACGTGCAAAGACCACTTTCCGGGCGATAGCGAAGCCTCGTTGGAAGGCTTCCTCGCGCAAAAGAGATCCAAAAGAGCCGCTCGATTCAGAAGTAGTTACGTAACTGCCCGAATTGGGATCGCCCAGAGGGTTGCCCTCCTCACGGGTTACGGCCTGGATAAAGATGCAATCGCTTTTGGCTTTCCCGTCGCGTCCCTGGCCTCGCGCCCGGCGACCTGGCTCTTGCGCATGGGTGCTCCGGCGCAAGCGGCTTCCGCGAGCCGCAGCGATTTCCGGTTGTCCAGATCGAGGATCTCGTCGCACCCCGTATAATCAACCTCGAAGAGATCCTTCCGGAGCGGGGGATGGGGATTCCATTCCTCCAGGACGGTGCTGCCCTTTAGAATCACTTTTCCCGACCGATCATACCCCAAGGTTTTTACTTTTCTCGGGATCAGATCGAGGACTCGCCCCTCTTGGTTGTCGTCTGCACTGACCCTGGTTTCGGCAACCAGCGAATCCCCCGAAAATTTGGAGATATGGATGGGCCTTAAAGGATTGCCCCGGTCAAACTGCACAGCATACCGGAAGCGGCCCGAATCGAACTTCCCTTCAAATGACGGAAATGGCACGGCGTGAAAGAAGTCCGCCTTTGCGCCCGCCCTTTCCAGTGCGGACTTCCATATTTGAGGGTTGAACAATTCGTCGGGATTCGCCCCGGAGATTGTAAACGGTGGATTCTCTCCCCGGTTTACCAAAAACCCGAACGGGCCAAAGTTTTCCATGAAAACCGATGGAAAATTATCCAATCGGTCGGGCTTTGCCGTGGTCTTTACGATCCCGGGCGCCGAATACCATAAATAGTATCTCACCCCATTATAAATTTGGACCACATTCAGGCTCTCTTTGTTCTCCTTCCCTACCCACAGTTCGAACCGCCATTTCTGCTGAATCTTGTAAAAGCGGACCACCGACCGGCATCCCCTTTCTTTTCCATCCACCGATTGGGTAAAGTTCCGAACCAGCTTAAACGAAAAGCTCTCGGGGACTTTGTTTAGAATGCGGGGCAGGTTTTTCTCTACGCCGCTCGCTGAATCTTGCGCCAATCGCTCCCTTCGCTCTCCTTGTTCCCCTCTTGCCGGGAATCCTGAAAATCCCGTTGCGATGATGAAAATCGCAAACCCGACCTTTTGAAAAACGCTTGGAGTGCTCATTGTGTAGGGTTGAATCACAATACGATTCCATCTCCCTGTCAACGGCCCCAAAGATTTCATCGTTCGGAGCAGACCTGATGGCGTTGCTCGCAGACGCAGCGCCTCCCACAAAGCCGCGTTCGCCCCCGCGGGCTGGGCCGCCATCCCGACGCCTATCCGAACTTCAGATATTTACAGTTGATACCCCCTCAATCACGGCTCAATATCTCACCTGTTGGAAAAAAACCGGCGTAACTTCACCTGCCAGAACTCCATCAATGAACGCGCCCTTAAAAATTTCGCTGACCATCGCCCTGATCAGTCATTTCTCACCTTTGAATGCGAATGAGTCATTTGATAGCCAAAGATCCATAACACTATCTGGATTTTCAGGTGAACAAATAGCCCGAGATTTTTCGGAACTACACAAGGAAAATCCCGAGAGGTTTCTACCGGTTTTCAACACGTTCTTGGAACGAATGGATGAATCTAATGTCTCCGAGACTTTGGTTGGGTTGCTTCCTGCACTGAGGTGGATGTTGTCCATAGATGATTCTAAAACTCCGGCGATTTCTGCCGCGCTTTTGCAGACTCAAGGAAATGCGATCGAAAAAGCTCTCAGCCTCTCGTTACGAGTAACCGACGAAACCAGCCGATCAGCCGCTTTGGAGGCGTCTGCTCAATTTCTTAAAAAAATAAAGGGTCAAATTATACCGAAGTTTTCGCCGTTTCCCGTTGCAGCCAATGTCCCACCTCCGACAGGCGTGCCGGGAGCCGCCGGAATGGATCCGGCAGCGATTGCCGATCCCGGTCTGCGGGCAATTTACGAAAAAGCGATAAGTGACAATGCTCAAAAATCTTTTCTAAATACAAGACAACCGATGCTTAAACGACTGTATGCAATTCACCACAATTCATTAATCCAGATTATTAATGAAATCGACCGAAAGGATCGAAAGGCGGGCGAAAGGTATCACAAGTTATTGAAAAATTATGGTTTAATCGATTCGAAGTAATGGAAATTTTTGGTTGGATTTTGTGCGATCTTTCAACCTGCCCGTAGATTTGATCGGTCGAAAAGCCGGTTTCTGCTCTTCCGTTTTCACCCAAAGCTCGAAGCAGGATGTCATTCCTTGTCAATGATTCCAGAAGGTTCCAAATTTCCGGAGAAGGCGGATCGCGCTACGGGCAGAGAACGTGCCCGACGGAGGCATCGGGTTCGCTCTGCGGGCTGGAAGATCACCCCGACGGAAACGTTCCCGCATTTTTCAATTTCTCCCGTGCGGGCGACCCGCTATCGTTCGCACCCATGCTCGACATCCGGCTTATCCGCGAGAATCCAGGCCTTGTGCGCGAAACCCTCGCGCGACGCGGCGGCGACGTTTCCCTGAAAATCGACGAAATCCTCGCGTGCGACCAGAACCGCCGCGAGCTGGAAACCCGCCTCCAGCTTCTCAACGGCGACCGCAAGCGACTCAGCAAGGAGATCGGCGCGAAACGCTCCCGGGGCGAATCTTCCGCCGACCTGGAAGAGAAGGTGCGCGCCATTGGCGAGGAGATCACCACGCTGACCTCCCGGGTGGCGCAGGCCGATACGCTCCAGCGCGATCTTTTGCTGCAACTCCCCAACCTTCCCGACGAGCGCACCCCTGCCGGGGCGGACGCTAGCGCGAACCCGGTCGCGCGGACCTGGGGCGAGAAACCGGCGTTCGATTTCGAGCCGCAGGACCACGTTGCACTCGGCGCGGCGTTGGGCCTCTTCGACGCGGAACGCGCCGCGAAGATCAGCGGCAGCGGGTTCATCTGTTTTACCGGGGCGGGGGCGCGCCTGGAACGCGCGCTCATCAACTTCTGCCTCGATCTCCAGACGCGCGAGCACGGCTACCGCGAAGTCAGCCCGCCGTTTCTCATCCGGCGCGATGCCATGATCGGCACAGGGCAGCTCCCCAAGTTCGAGGAAGACATGTACGGGCTGGAGGAGGGCGCGCTTTTCCTCGCACCGACCGCCGAGGTGCCCATCACCAATCTCTACCGGGAGGAAATCCTCTCCGCCGCGGAACTGCCGAAAAAGATGGCGGCCTACACCCCCTGCTTCCGGCGCGAGGCCGGGTCCGCCGGGCGGGAGACGCGGGGAATCATCCGCGTGCACCAGTTCGACAAGGTGGAACTCGTCAAGGTGACGACGCCGGAAAGTTCCTGGGACGAACTGGAGGCGCTCACCGCCGATGCGGAGAAGGTGCTCCAGCTTCTCGGCCTGCACTACCGCGTCATCGAGCTTTGCGCGGGCGATCTCGGTTTCGGCTCGGCCCGCACCTACGACATCGAGGTTTGGGCGCCCGGCCAGAACGCCTATCTGGAGGTATCGAGCTGCTCGAACTACACCGACTTCCAGGCGCGGCGGATGAATCTCCGGTTCAAGGACGCCGAAGGCAAAAACCGCTTCTGCCACACCCTCAACGGCTCCGGCACTGCCATGCCCCGGCTCTTCGTCGCGCTGCTGGAGAGCTGCCAGCGGGCCGACGGCGGCATCCGCATTCCCGAGCCGCTCCAGCCGTACTTCGGCGCCGCCGAAATCGGCTGAGGCGCTCCCCATCCCCGCGCCTTTCATGAAACCGCAACCCGGCCCCGGCGGCGCTTTCGAGGCGAAGCTGCAACTCGGGTCGCTCTCCCCCACAGTGCGCTCAGCACACACCGCGCGCGCGCTCGTCGCCGTCTCGGGCGGGGTGGACTCCGTGGTCCTCCTCCATGCGCTGCTCGCCGTGGGGATGCGGAAGCTCATTGTCTGCCATTTCAACCACCGGCTGCGGGGCCGCGCTTCGGCTGCCGATGCCCGGTTCGTGCAGGCGCTGGCCGCCCGGCTCGGGCTGGAGTGCGAGACGGGCGCGGCGGATGTCACCGCGCTCGCGAAGGCCGAAGGGCGCTCGCTGGAAACCGCCGCACGGGAGGCGCGCTACCGCTTTTTCGCCGAAACGGCCCGCCGCCGCCGCTGCCGCACGCTCTTTCTCGCGCACCACGCGGATGACCAGGTGGAGACGTTTCTTTTCAATCTCTTTCGCGGCGCGGGCCGCGCGGGCCTCGGCGGCATGGCCCCGGAGAGCCTGCGGAGCGTCGCCGGAACCCGGCTGCGGCTCGTGCGCCCCCTCCTCGGCATCTGGCGCTCCGAGATCGAAGCGTACGCCGCCGCCCGCCGCCTGCGCCACCGCGAGGACGCCAGCAACCGCTCCCTCATCCCGACGCGCAACCGCATCCGGCATGAGCTTTTGCCGCTGCTGGAGCGGCTCTTTGGCCGGGATGTCCGGGGGGCCGTCTGGCGCACCGCCGAAATCACGCGGGCCGAGGAGGCATGGCTCGCCGCGCTCGCCGGGGAGGGGGAAGGGGAGACGCTCTCCGTCGTGGAACTCCGCGCCCAGCCGGTGGCCCAGCAACGCCGGCGCATCCTCGCGTGGCTGCGCAGCCACGGCGTGCCCGAACTTGGCTTTGCCGAAGTGGAAGCGGTCCGCTCGCTGCTGGAAGGGGAGCGGGCGAAGGTCAATCTCCCCGGCGGCAGCCACGCGCGGCGGCGCGCGAAGCAACTCTTCCTGGAGTAATACCGCACCCGCCCGCCCAGGCGATTGCTATTCCGCGATCAACGGCTTTCCGGCTTCGATCCGGCGAACCGTGGCCGCCTCCATCCGATTAAACCAGTCGGTTTGCGACGGGTCGATTTTCCGCATTTTCGAAAAGAGCGCGGCGGAGTAGGCGCGGGCAGCCTGTTTGTAACCGTCGCCGCTCGGGGTGGCGTTGAGCTTCGCGCCGAGTTCCGCGATGCCGGGGTCGGCGGCGGCTTCGTGCTTCACCTTGAGATAGCGGGCCTTGTCGAACTCGGAAGCCGGGCTGGCCGGAACGGCGCGCGCGGCAGCGGGAGGCGCGAAGCCCGGCAGGATCGAGGAGGCTCCCGGCGCATCGGTGGACGGCTTCTCCGGCACGACGGCGGAGGGACTGGAAGCGGCTCTGGCGCCCTTGCGGTTCGGGGTCAGGTCGGGCATCGTTTCGGTCGTCTGCTTTGGCCGGGCGCCGGCCCGCCCGGACGGCACAAGCTCTGCCCGCTCCGTTCGGTTTGCCCGGTTTGGGGAAACGGCAGAGGAAGGGCGGTTGTCATCGGCATCGCGCCGGGAGAGAGCCGGTCGGGACGACATCGCCGGAACAAGATCCGTTTTCCGCTCTGCGGAACCCGTACGGTTTTCCTTCTTCCCGAAGGAAGGCCGCACCGCCGTGTCATCTCCCTCCGCCTTTTCCGGGCGCGGGCGGAACGTCGGGTGCACCACGGAGCCGGGGTTGGCCGCCGCGCGGGGGGTGTCGCGGTCGGGCGTTGTTCCTTCGGCTTGCCGGAGAGCCGCAGCACGCCCCGTTGCCCGATCCTGGGCGTGGTCGGCGGGCGAGGTCGTTTCGGCCACTTTTTCCTTTTTCTTTCCGCCGCCGAAGAGCCGCCGGAAAAACCCGAAAAACCCGCCGCGTTTCTTCTTCTTCGGCTTGGCTTCGGCGGTTCCTTCCTGCGCGGGAGTCCCGGCTTGGGCAGCGGAGCGCGCCTCGGATGCCTTCGGCTTCGTGGGCGCGGGGGTTCCCCTCGGCTTTGCGGGGACCGTGCGAACCGTCGTCCGAAGCC
>CAZYVL010000028.1:21683-23198 GCA_964651005.1 uncultured Chthoniobacteraceae bacterium
GGCGCGGGGGTTCCCCTCGGCTTTGCGGGGACCGTGCGAACCGTCGTCCGAAGCCTCGGCGGCGGCACCTGCGCCAGAACCGGTGTGGCAACCAGAGCGGCCAGGGCAGCGGCCAGGGGGAGGGAAAGAGGAAGTCTCTGCATGAATGCCAAACCCATAGCAGAGGAGCGCCCCCGGAGCAAGGCCCCCAACAGACTCCCAACAGACTCCCAACAGACTCCAACCACCCTCCAACCAAGCCCCCTCCACGCGGCGGCATCTGCGATTGCGCTCGCCCCCGTTTTGGAATTTGGGCATAGATTTTGCCCCGGGAGATCGCCGCGCCGTGCTCCCCCGGCGTTCCCCCCCAGAAATCCCGATCATGGACGCCGCCGCCGTTTCCCCTCCGCCTCACCGCTGCTGGGCCGACATCGATCTTTCCGCGATCCGCCACAACCTGGCCGCGATCCGCGCGCTGCTCCCCGCCGGGGCGGGGGTCGCCGCCGTCCTGAAGGCGGACGCCTACGGCCACGGGCTGGCAGCGATCGCAGCGGCGCTGCGGGAGCAGGTGGAGTTCTTCGCCGTTGCCAATGTGGACGAGGCGCTGGAGATCCGGCACGCCGCTCCGGGGGCCGCAGTCATGATTCTCGGCCCCGCGCTGCCCCCGGAGCGCGAGACGATCCTTCGCGAGCGGTTTCTCCCGGTCCTCTCCTCGGTGGCGGAGGCGCGCGCTTACTCGGAGGCGAACGCGGCGGAGGGGAAGCCGCCTCTGGAAGTGCATCTCATGGTGGACACCGGCATGGGGCGGATCGGCATCTGGGAGGAGGAGGCCGTGGAAGCCGCGCGGCAGATCGCCGCCCTCCCCGGCATCCGGCTGACGGGGGCGGGGACGCATCTCCCCTCGGCGGACGAGGACGAGGCATGGACCGCCGGGCAACTGGCGCGCTGGCGCGCGACCGTCGCCGGGTTCGAAGCGGCGGGGCTGGGATTGCGCTCCCTGCATTGTCTCAACAGCGCGGGGGCGATCCGTTTCGGCTCCACCGCCACGGGCAACCTGGTGCGCGCCGGGCTGGCGCTTTACGGCAGCTCGCCGCTCCCCGCGTTCCAGAAGCAGCTTCGGCCCGCCCTCGCGTGGAAAACCCGCGTCACCCTGCTGCGCGATCTCCCGGCGGGGCGCAGCCTGAGCTACGGACGCACCTTCATCACGCCGCGTCCGATGCGGATCGCCACGCTCGCCGTCGGCTATGGCGACGGCTACCGGCGCGATCTCTCCGGCACCGGCGCGGAAGTGCTCATCGGCGGCCTGCGCCGCGCAGTGCTTGGGCGGGTGACGATGGACCAGATCCTCGTGGACGTGAGCGCCCAGGCAGGCGACAACGCGGCCGTTCAGATCGGCGATGAGGCGGTGCTGATTGGTCGCCAGGGGCGCGAAGAAATCCTCGCGGGCGAACTCGCCGCCCGGGCGGGGACGATCCCGTGGGAAATTTTCACGGGGATCACCTCCCGCGTGGTCCGGTCGTATCGGTAATCATTGGT
>CAZYVL010000029.1:0-22585 GCA_964651005.1 uncultured Chthoniobacteraceae bacterium
GTAACGTGCACCAAAGAAAATCTCCAGTTTGAGGTGATTAAACCCCGTCCAAGCTCCAATCCAAAAATTCTGGCCGACGAAGAGGTCGCCCTTGTCATTGAAAGCAGCCGGGCAAAATACCCACTGCCCATGCGCCGGGTTCGGGCCATGGTCAAAGTTGATGGCAAGGAGCGCGAGATGGAGTTTCTCACCAACAACATGGAGTGGAGTCCCGCCAGTGTCGCCGATCTCTACCGCAGCCGATGGTCAATCGAGGTTTTCTTCAAGCAGATCAAGCAAACCTTGAAGCTCGCCGATTTCCTTGGCCATAGCGCCAATGCCGTGCGCTGGCAGGTCTGGAGCGCACGGCTCTGCTATCTGCTCCTGCGCTTCATGGCATTCCTCTCAAGATGGGGCGGAAGTTTTACCCGACTCTTTACCCTCCTGCGAGCTGTGCTTTGGAAGAAAATCGACCTGCTCGACCTTCTGCGATGTTGTGGGACAGCAGGCGGCTCATTCCGTGCTTTGGCTACGCCAGAGCAGGCCTATTTCCCTAGCTTCGATTCATTTTCTATGGGACAGCAACGATGACTTATTGATCTTTGCCTTTTTGATCTAGCCAAATTCTTAAACCCAATCCTGCCTCCCCCTCTCGCTAACCGGCTTGAATTCAAGACCGGACACCCGTTTTGCGCTTCTATGGGATGGATGTGAGGTGGTTTTGGTAATCCCCTCCTTGTTTGTTTCGATTTCCTTGCCGTGTGCCTGGTCCAGGAACCAGAATTCACGCTGTTTGGCGGGGTTTATTCTCCCGATTTGCGCATTCGCTCAGCGGTCTGTGGGGTTGGGCTTGATGTCGTAGCTCCACTCTCCATCTTTCACCAACATTCCGGTGGCGGGGGCCCAGGTGAAGGAGCGATCCGGGTCGCCCGAAATTTTCAACGTGGGCCGCTGCTCATCATCCACGCCGAAGTCGTACGTCATTTGCTTCCCATCCGGGAAGCTCGCTTCGTGCAGGGCCATTCGCGGCACGCCGAGCGTGTTGAGGCCGCCGATCACCCGTACGTTGGGCTTGCTCCCCATCTCAATTTTCACGCGATGGCCTCCGAAGCTCAGGCCGTTGAGAATCCCTGTTGCGGGGTCGCCGTCCACTTCGAGGAGCGTTTTGCCTTTCTCCATGAGCTTCATCGGCCTGCCGTTGACGGAATAGATGTTGAAGGTGCGCCCCTCGGGCGTGGAGAAGGAGGAGAGCTTGCCGTTTCGAAACGAGAGCTTCCAGCCGCAGCTTGCCCAGAGGGTGGTGACGCTCCCTTTGATCTCGCCCGCCCAGTTGCCCTGGCCCACAAGCACGGTGTCGGTTGCCGTTTTCCGCCAGAACTGCCGGATGATCCCGTTGGGCTGAGTGAGCAGGAATTTTGTTTCGTCGATCTGGACGATATTGGCTTCCAGAACCGGGATGATGAAGCCCCGGCCCAACCATGAATTCCCGCCCCGGTTGGGGTTGAAGCCGATGGTGAGCGAGATGACCATGCCCTCTCCGAGATCAAGCTGGCCGAGGTCGCTCCAGTACGAGAACTCCCCCATCTCGTTAATGCCGTTGAAGTGGTTGGAAGGGACGTTCCAGCCAATCCAGCAGGCCACGGAGGAGTGCAGCGCGGCAAGGAACGCCACTCCCGCGATCGCCAGCTTGCGAAAGAGCAAGCGCGGCCGCCCTCTCTTTTTGGAAAGAGGGGAAGCGAGGAGGGGGAGGAGCGCGGGAGCGGAGCAACCGCTCATTTGCAGCCTCATTCGCAACTCGTACTGGTGGGATTCCACGTACCGTCGCAGCAACAGCCGTCAGCCCTGGCCGCCTGAACACCGCACGCCCAGAGGGCGGCAATGGCCAGGAAGAGAAGAAAAAGATGTTTTTTTGTCATATTCCATCTGTCCCGGGGAGGGGTTCCAATTCCCAATATTGGGCGGCCGGGGTTGTGCCCGAATGCAGCCAGGCCGTCAAGCCGTTTTTTGAAAATTTTATCAAACGGCAAAGTTGCGGGTACACGCCGTCAGCGTCAGCTGGAATAGACCAATCAATATCTTCTTTATTCCTTCGCGGCCTTCGCGCCTTCGCGTGAGTTCTCTTCGCGTGAGTTCCCAGGAATCGGACTTCACGGAATCCTTTTCTCGTGTATAACGGAGCGAAATGTCCCGGTTTTCCCCGTTCCGCCGCTTTGCTCTCCCCGGTTCCCCTGCGCTCCGGGTTTGGTTGCGCGGCGTGGGTCTTGGCGGGGGTTTTTTGTTGCTGGCTGGGGTGCTCGGGAGCCATTCCGCTGTCGCGGCGGAGCACGACGACGGTTTCCCGGAACCGGAGAGGTCGGAAATCCGCATCGACGTGGATGCCCAGAAGCTGCGCCTGGTCAGAGGAGGAAAGGCCGTTGCGTCGTTCCCGATCTCCACCTCGCGGTTCGGGCTGGGGGATGATTTCCGCAGCTACAAGACGCCGGTGGGGACGTTCCAGGTGTGCAGCAAGGTGGGGGCGCATCTTCCGCTCGGGGCGGTGCTCAAAGGGGGGCGTTTCACCGGGGAGGTGCTCCGGCCCAATGCCCCGGGGCGCGACCCGATCGTCACGCGCATCATCCGCCTGGAGGGGCTGGAGGATGGGAACCGCAACGCCCTGGAGCGCGGCATCTACATTCACGGCACCCCGGAGGAGAGACGGATCGGCAAGCCGGTGAGCTGGGGGTGCATCCGGATGCGTTCGCGCGATGTGGTGGAGCTTTACAAGCAGGTGGATGTCGGCACCAAGGTCATCATCCGCTCCCGGAAGGCATCGCACGGGGAGGAGGGGAAGTCGCGCTCCTGGCTGTTGTCGTGGTGGTCGTAGCGGCTACTGCTTGCGCTTGAAGAGCTTCGAGATAAAGCCGCCGACGGCCAGCACGCCGACGATCACCAGCTTCTTCGCGGCGATCAAGACCCCGAGGAGCATTTTGAAGAGGCCCATCTTGGCCGCCACCCCGCCCGCCACCAGCGCCGTGATGCCGTACTCGGCCATCTTGTCGGTGCTGCTGTTGAAATCTGCGTAGCGGTTGCCCTCGACGAAATCGACTTTTCCGAGGATTTCCGCCGAGCGGCTGCGCACTTCCTTGAGCGCGGAGAGGTCGGCGACGGTGTTGAGTTCGAGGACTCCCTTGCGGCCCAGAACGCGGATGCAGTAGTTGAGCGTGTGCTCGGGGTTGTCGTTGAAGGCGAGTTCCTTCGCCCAATAGATCTTGTGCGTGGAGGCGTCGTAGTGCGGCGCTTCGGCCCAGCCGACTAGCTCGATTTTCGCATAGCCGTTTTTGAGCCGCTCCTTGTTGCTCTCGGCGGTGCCTTCCTTCATTTTCTTGAGGAGCTTGGAGTAGTCGATCTTCGCCGCGTCCGAGTCGTCTACATGCCCGTCCTCCGAGTAGCTGATGACGATCCCCCAGTGCTCCGGTTTGAGGAGGGATTCGGGGGATTTGAGAATCATGCCGAGCACGCCTTCGGCGACCTCGGGCGGGTTTCCCCAGAAATCGACAATCACGGCCCGGCTATCCTTCTCGTCGAGATAGCAAAGCCCCTCTGGGAGATCGGCAACGGCCAGCCCGTCGCCGAGGGGGATCTTCCCCGTCCGGGGTTTGAGCCTGCCGAGAAATTGCGCGATGGCTTTTTGCGCCGCCGCTTCGTCATCGGCGTTGGCGTTGGCGTCATCCTTGCCGGGCGCGGCCTGCTCCTCCTGGGCGGGCGCTTCCGGGGCGCCGAGCGTGGCGGGGAGCGGGAGGGCGAGGAGACCGAGGAGAAGCAGGGGGAGGAGAGGGGGTTTCATTTTTGGGAGGTTGGAGCGTGGGGATGGGAGGGTGGCTGGAGGCTATTCGAGGGAAAAACCGATTGTCGAGCGGGCAAAATCCACGCTTTTCATCCGCCCGGTTTTCGCCTTCGATTCGCCCCATGAGCGCGCATTCCGATCCCTCTTCTCTCTGGCAGCGGTTCCAGGCTTATTTCCTCCGGTACGAAGACCTTGGGTTTTCCCTCGACATCAGCCGGATGCGGTTCGGCGACGATTTTTTCCCCACGATGATGCCCCGGGTGGAGGAGGCGTTCGGGGCGATGCACGCGCTGGAGGCCGGGGCGGTGGCGAACCCGGATGAAAACCGGATGGTCGGCCACTACTGGCTGCGCAACCCGGCGCTCGCCCCGTCTCCTGCGATCCGGGAGGAGATCGAAGCGACGAAGAGGGCGATCCTCGCCTTTGCGGCGGATGTGCACTCGGGCCGGATCGCCGCGCCCGGTGGCAAGCCTTTTACCGATGTGCTCCTGATCGGCATCGGCGGGTCGGCTCTTGGGCCGCAGTTCATCGCGGACGCGCTGGGCAACTCCGCCGACAAGATGGCGGTGCATTTCCTCGACAACACCGACCCGGACGGCTTCGACCGGATTTTCACGCATCTGAGCGACCGGCTCTCTTCGACGCTCGTGCTGGTGGTCTCCAAAAGCGGCGGCACCAAGGAGACGCGCAACGGGATGCTGGAGAGCGCGGCGGCCTTCGCGGAACGCGGTCTCGATTTTGCCCGGCACGCGGTCGCCGTCACCGGGGAGGGGAGCGAACTCGACAAGACCGCTGTGGCGGAGGGGTGGCTGCGGCGTTTCCCGATGTGGGACTGGGTGGGGGGGCGCACCTCCGTGATGAGCGCCGTGGGCCTCCTGCCGATGGCGTTGCAGGGGCTCGATGTGGAGGCGTTCCTGGCCGGGGCCGCCGCGATGGACGCGAAGACGCGCCAGCCCGACGCCCGGGCCAATGCGGCCATGCTCCTCGCGCTGATGTGGTACCACGCGGGCGGAGGCCGGGGGAGCAAGGATATGGTGCTCCTGCCGTACAAGGACCGGCTCGCGCTTTTCTCCAAGTACCTTCAACAACTCGTCATGGAATCGCTCGGGAAGGAGCGCGATCTGGACGGGAAGCTCGTCAACCAGGGGATCGCCGTCTACGGCAACAAAGGCTCCACCGACCAGCACGCCTACGTGCAGCAGCTCCGGGACGGGGTGGCGAACTTTTTCGTCACGTTCATCGAGGTGCGCAAAGGGCGCGAGGGGGAATCGCTCCAGGTGGAGCCGGGCGTGGCCAGCGGCGACTACCTCCAGGGCTTTTTGCGCGGCACGCGCACGGCGCTTTACGAAGGCGGGCGCGATTCGATCACCCTCTCCATCCCGGAGGTGAATGCCTTCCAGGTCGGCCTTCTGATCGCTCTCTACGAGCGCGCCGTCGGTTTCTACGCCAGCCTGGTCCATATCAACGCCTACCACCAGCCGGGCGTCGAGGCGGGGAAAAAGGCGGCATCGGCGGTTCTCGCCTTGCAAGCGCGGGTGCGCGCGGCGCTCGGGGCGAACCCGAAATCGGCCCCGGAAATCGCCGGAGAGACGGGGGCCGACCCCGAGGCGGTTTACCATGTTCTGACGCATCTGGCCGCCAACGATCCGAAAGTGCTCCGCCACTCCGCGCCTTTACTGGACAACGAGCGTTTTTCACGCACCGTTTAAGGAGATGAAGACGCCGCTGCCAGCGGGAGAGCCAGGGGAACAGGGGGAACTCCTGGTTCCTTTCGAGCGAGTTGCCAAATTCGTCCGCCAGTTGACCCACGACATCCGCAACGGGTTGAGCGCGATCGACCTGGAGGCGGCCTTTATCGCGGAGCTGGTGCACGACCCGGAGGCGGCTGAGGAGATCCGCAAGCTCCGGGGGATGGTGGCGGGCAATGCCCGGATGTTGCGCGATCTCTCCCAGCACTTCCAGCCGATCGCCCTGCACGAGATGCCGTGGGCGGCGGCGACGTTTTTTGGAGAACTGCACGCGCGCATCCTGAAGCGTTTCCCTGGGGAGACGCTGGAGGTGGCCTCGAAGCTGGACACGGAGCAGATCCGGATCGATCTGGAGCAGATGGTGGGGGCGATGCAGGCGATCTTGACCAATGCGGTGGCGTTCCGGCGGGATAACGGGGGGCCGCTCCGGCTTTCGGGAGCGATCGAGGGGGAGCACTTCGTGATGGAACTGCGGGAGCCGAAGGAGATGCTGGCCGGGCCGCCTCCCGGGGAGTGGGGCCGGGAACCGCTCCAGAGCAACCGCCCGGGCGGCTACGGCCTGGGGCTTTACCGTGCGCGCCGCGTCATCGAGGCGCACGGCGGGACGCTGGAAATCAGCTACAAAGGGAGCGGGGACGGGGCCGATACCGGGGATGGAAACGGAGGCGGGAGCTCCGGGGGTGTGTTGACCACCCGGGTGAAGCTGCCGCTCATCGAGCCGGAGTAACCCCGGATTTTTCCCCCCCCCACATGGGGCAGGGGCAGGGATGGTTGCATTTTCGGCTTCCCCCGGCACATTGCAGGGAGCGGGGAGCAGGCGCGCGCCCCGATGTGGAAAACGTCCGGCGAGGAGAAGCGGGCCGATGCAGACGCACCAGACGGGGAAGCGCGGCGGAGGGCAACGATGCAAGAAAAGAACGGACAGGCGGGGAAAAGCATTCTGTTGGTGGATGACGACCGTTCCATCCTCATCACCCTGGGCGGGCTGCTGGAGCGGCACGGATACCGGGTCACGCCCGCTGCGACCGCCGCCGCCGGGATGGCGAGCCTTGGCCGGGAGGAGCCCGACGCGGTGCTGCTCGATCTCGGCCTGCCCGATGCTGACGGCCTGGAGACGCTCGCCGCGATCCGGGGGGAGCGCCCGGCTCTGGCGGTGATTGTCGTGACGGCGCAGGATTCGCTCGATAACGCCATCGAGTCGATCAAGCGCGGGGCGTTCCATTTCCTGAGCAAGCCGTATGTGCCGGAGGAGCTTCTTTCGCTGCTGCGGCGGGCCACCGAGCAGCGTGACCTGATGATCGAATCCGAGCGGCTTCGCGACCAGGCGGCCCGCCTTTCCCGGCGGCTGGAGGCGGCGGAGCGCAAGCTCACCCCGCTCTTCGCCAGCCGCCGGATGCGGGAGATCGAGGAGCTGATCCGGCGCGTCGCCCCGACGGACGCGAATGTCCTGCTTTCCGGCGAAAGCGGCGTCGGCAAGGAGGTGATGGCCAACCAGCTCCACCGCCTGAGCCGCCACGCGGAGGGGCCGATGGTGAAGCTCAACTGCGCGGCCTTTCCGGCGCACATGATCGAGGGGGAGCTTTTCGGCTACGTGAAAGGGGCGTTCACCGGGGCGGTGAACGATTTCCCCGGGATGATCGCGGAGGCTTGCGGGGGGACGCTCTTTCTCGACGAGATTGCGGAGATGCCCGTGGAGTTGCAGACCCGTTTTCTGCGCGTGCTCCAGGAGCGCGAATACCGGCCGCTCGGCTGCACGAAGACGGTGGCGGCGGATTTCCGGCTCATCGCCGCGACCAACCGCGCGGTGGCTGCCGCCGTGCGCGAGGGGTCGCTGCGGCACGATCTCTTCTACCGGATCAACACGTTCCAGATCGAAATCCCCCCGCTGCGGGAGCGGCGGGAGGAGATCCCCGCGCTGGTCGCGGCGTTTACCGGGCAGTTTGCCTCGCGCCTGGGGAAGCCCGTGCCGACCGTGGCCCCGGAGGCGTTCCGGCTCTTGATGGAGTACGACTGGCCGGGGAACATCCGCGAACTCCAGAACGCGGTTGAGTACGGCGTGGTTTTGGCGCGCGAGTCGGGGATCACGGAGAAGGAACTCCCGAGGGAACTGCACCTCCCCGCCGCGCTGCGGAACGCCGCGCTGGCCGGGGCCACGCAGGGCGGGGAGGAGAGCCTCAATCTCGATCTGCGCGAGCGGGAGACGATCCTTGCCGCGCTGGTGAAATGTCACGGAAACAAGAAGAAAGCGGCGCAACTGCTTGGCATTCATCGCCCGACGCTTTACAGCAAGATGAAACGCTACGGCATCGAACTGTGACCCCGCTCCGACATCGTGAAAAAGTGCTCGCCCATGCGGAAGCGCAACTCGCCTCCCAGGGCAAGCGCAACGCCGCGGAACTGCTGGCGCTCTACAAGAAGTTCCTCAAGATCGAGAACCACCGCCTCCGGCTCAAGCACTACGCCGGGGGAGGGGGGCGCGAGATCGCGCAGCAGCGGGCGGATCTCGTCGATGTCGTGCTGCGGCATCTTTACGACGCGGCGGTGCAGGGGGTCGGGAGCACGGGGGCGTTCTCCGGCATCGCGCTGGTCGCCACCGGGGGGTACGGGCGGGGAGAACTGAACCCGTACAGCGACGTGGACCTGATGTTCCTGCACGAAAGCGCGAAGGTGCCCACGGAGGTCGGGGAGATCATCGAGTCGATCCTTTACACGCTCTGGGATGTCGGCTTCAAGGTGGGGCATGTGTCGCGTTCCGTGGCGGGGGCGATCCAGCAGGCGAACGAGGACATGCTCTCCAAGACGGCGCTGCTGGAGTCGCGCTTCATCGCGGGGGACAAAAAGCTCTTCGCGCAGTTCAAGGGGGACTTCGAGAAGAAGTGCGTCCTCGGGCACGAGAAGGAGTACATCGCGCAGCGCGTGGCCAACCAGGCGGCGCGCCACGAAAAATTCGGCTCCACCGTCTACATGCAGGAGCCGAACATCAAGCAGGGGTGCGGCTCGCTGCGCGACTACCAGAATATCCTCTGGATTTCGTTTTTCCTCCGGCGCGTCTCCACCACCGCGAAGCTCGTGGAGCTGAAGCTGCTGCCGGAGAGCGACCGGCGCAAGCTCGAGAGTGCCTACGATTTCCTGCTGCGCGTCCGCACGGAGCTTCACTATCTCAACAAGCGCGCCACCGACACGCTCAGCCATGTTTACCAGCTCCAGGTGGCGACCAAGCTCGGCTACCCGCAGAAGAACCCGCTGCGGCGCATCGAGGCGTTCATGCGCGACTACTACCAGCACTCGCGCGCCATCTTCCAGCTCACGCAGACGCTTGCCGCCAAGCTCTCCTTGAGCGAGGAGGATTCCGCCCACTTCGGCCTGATGCGCTTTCTCATGCGCAAGAAAAAGAAGGAGCACTTCGACGGGTTCTACATCGCGCAGGGGCAGCTTTTCCCGGAATCGCGCGATCTCTTCAAGGAAGACCCGTACCGGATGATGCGCGCCTTCCAACATGCGCAGCAGCGGCAGGTCGGGTTTTCGCCGGAGCTGCAATCGCTCATCCGGCGGCGGCTTCCGCTTGTGGACCGCACCTACTGCTACGCCCGCTCGGCGCGGGAGACTTTCCACGCGATCCTGAGCCGCAAGGGGGAGGTGGGGCGCATTCTCAGGATGATGCACGAGTGCGACTTCCTGGGGCGTTACCTCCCGGAGTTCGGCGCGCTGACGTGCCTCGTCCAGCATGAGTTTTTCCACCGCTACACGGCGGACGAGCACACGCTGGTCTGCATCGAAAAGCTCGACGGTGTGATCGACACCGACGCGGTGCGGCTCCACGGCTACCGCGAGATTTTCCAGCGGCTTGAAGATCCGTTCGTGCTCTACCTCGCGCTCATCATGCACGACACCGGCAAGGCGTCCAACGCCCGCTACCACGCGGAGGCGAGCGCGACCTTTGCCAACCGCGTGGCGGCGCGCCTCCAGCTCCACCCCGAGCAGCGCAAGGCGCTTGTTTTCCTGG
The DNA here is from genome assembly GCA_964651005.1 of uncultured Chthoniobacteraceae bacterium. Lineage (GTDB taxonomy): Bacteria > Verrucomicrobiota > Verrucomicrobiia > Chthoniobacterales > Chthoniobacteraceae > DATMFV01. The sequence goes on from CAZYVL010000029.1 coordinate 9,554, forward strand.
TGGATAACCACATGCTGCTTTCCAGCACGGCGCAGCGCCGCAATCTGGAAGACATGGCGACGATCGAGGAGTTCGCCAGCATTGTTCGCACGCAGAAGAACCTCGACGCGCTGATGCTTCTGACGCTCGCCGATGGGATGGGGATCGGCGACGATACGTGGTCGGACTGGAAGGAGTCGCTCGTCTGGCAGCTTTATCTGAATACGACGCACTATTTTACCGACAGCGATGCGTTCCTCCGCCAGCGCGCTTTCGAGCGCGAGGGGGCGCGGCTGGCGGTGCGCAAGAAGCTGCCGGGGGATTTCGGCGAGGAGGTGGAGGCGCACTTCCTCTACATGCCCAATTCGTATTTCCAGGCGTTCGATGCCAACGCGATCAGCGCGCACATCCGCCTTTTCCGGAAGTTCTTCGCCGCCCGGTTTGCCAGCGGCGACTCCGGGCTGGCTCCGGCGATGCGGTGGATCGCCCACCCGGAGCGGGGGCACAGCGAACTCTGGGTCTGCACCTGGGACCGCAAGCACCTGCTGGCGAAGATCGCCGGGTCGCTCGCGGCGGCGCGCCTGAATATTTTAAGCGCGGATATTTTCACCCGGGGCGACAGCCTCGTCCTCGATATTTTCCGGGTTTGTGACACGGAGTTCCGCGCCGTCAACGAGGTCTCCGACATCGCCACCGTGGAGAAAATCCTGGCCGAAGCGCTGGCGGGGGAGGAGTACGACTTCGGTGCCGCGCTGGAGCGGACCCGGGATCGCCGCCCCTCGCATTTGCAGCAGGGGATGGAGTTCCCCACGCGGATCATCATCGACAACGACGCGCACCCGGTCTACACGCTCGTGGACATCCAGACGCCCGACCGGCTCGGGCTGCTCTACCATCTGCTCAAGGCGCTGGGCGGCGCGGGCGTGAACATCGCCCTCTCGCGGATCGCCACGGAGAAAGGGGCGGCCATCGACAGCTTTTACGTCACGGGGCCGGACGGGCGGAAGGTCAAGGACGGCCCGGGGGTGCTCCGGCTCCAGAAGCTGCTGCAAAAGGTTGCCCAGCGGTAGGCTTTTGGGGGAGAGGGGAGGGCAGCCTTACATCCCCATATTGGAGAGGATGATCGCGATCCGGTTGATGGTGTCCACCAGCCGGGGATGGCTCACCTCGAACTCGTCCACGCTCGCGTTCAATCCATCCAGGGCGGCTTCCAGGAGCTGCGGCTTGCGTTCGGCGCGGGTTGCTTCATGCGTGGAAGCTTCGGCGAAGCGTGCCAGGCTCTCGGCATTCTCGCCGTGCGCTTCGGGGAGCGTGGCGATCTCGCTTCGGAGGCTCTCCAGCAGCCCGAGCAGTTCTCCCCTGGTGTCGGCGGGCAGCTTGTCCGTCTTGCGGACGCGCTCTTCGATATTCCGGATGCGATCCTCGATCATGATTGCGGTACTCTACTCGTGCCGCGCGCCGATTGCCAATCCCGCGCTTTCCTGCCGGTGACATATAAAAAAACCCCGGCTTTCGAAAAAGCCGGGGCTTGAAGATGGACGGGGGTTTGTTTCGTAAAACAGGCAACGGTGTTGCCGTTATAATTTTCGGTTTACGGGTTGGGCGTTTCGACCGGGGAAGCGGCCGGGGTCGGCACGCCGAGCACGGCGTCGGCTTTTGCCTTGGCGGCGTCGATCGCGCTGGAGGCTTTCTCCTTGGCGGCTTCGGTCGTTTCCGCGGCCTTCTCCTTGGCGGCTTCCAGAACGTCGGTGGCTTCCTTCTTCACCGCGTCGGCGGTTGCCGCCGCTTCGCTCTTGACTTCTTCAGCCTTTTTTTCGCCAGCGTCGGTGGCGGCCTTCGTCTCTTCCTGAGCCGCTTCGGGAGCGGTTTCAGGGGTGGTGGAGGTGTCGCTCTTCTTCTGGCAGGCACCGAGCCCGAGAGAGGTCACGACGGCGAGGGTCAGAAAATAGGGATTCAGTTTCATAAGCGCCGGTATTCTCGACGCAGGCGGGGTGTTTGGCAAGGAGAGTCCGCTTTTTCTGCTCTCAAGACCCATCGTTGAATCATGATGCGATCATTTGTCATTGAAAACAGGGAGGGTGCTTCCTACGCTTCGGGTATGGCTCTTCTCGACGATCACCCCCTTTCCCGGCTGCTCCGGGAGCGCATTGTTTTCCTTGATGGTGCGATGGGGACGATGGTGCAGCGTTACAAGCTGGCCGAGGCGGACTACCGGGGGGCGAGATTCGCTGCCCACCCCTCCGATCTCAAGGGAAACAACGACCTCCTCTGCCTGACGAAGCCGGAGGTGATCGAGGAAATCCACGCGCAATACCTCGCGGCGGGGGCGGACATCATCGAGACGAATACCTTTAACGCGCAGACGATCTCGCAGGCTGATTACGGGCTGGAGCCGATCGTGCGGGAGCTGAACCTGGCTGCCGCCAGGTGCGCGCGCCGGGCCGTGGAGCGGTGCGGACGCACGGCGTATGTCGCGGGGGCGATCGGGCCGATGAGCAAGACGCTCTCCATCTCCCGCGACGTGAACGATCCCGCGAAGCGCGAAGTGACCTTCGACGAGGTGAAGGATGCCTACCGCGAACAGGTGGACGCGCTGATCGAGGGGGGCGTCGATCTGCTGCTGGTGGAGACGATTTTCGACACGCTCAACGCCAAGGCGGCGATCTTCGCGATCCTGGAGGCGTTTGACAAGGCGGGCATTCCGCACGGGCAAATCCCGATCCTGATTTCCGGGACGATTACGGACCTGAGCGGCCGCACGCTGACGGGGCAGACCGTGGAGGCGTTTTTCATTTCCGTCTCCCACGCGCCGCTCCTGAGCATCGGCCTCAACTGCGCGCTCGGGCCGAAGGAGATGCGCCCCTATCTGAGCGAGCTCTCGCGGCTCGCGCCGGTCGCGGTGAGCTGCTACCCGAACGCGGGGCTGCCCGACCCGCTCTCGCCGACCGGCTTCCCGGAGACGCCGGAGACGCTCGCGCCGCAGATTCGCGAATGGGCGCAGGAGGGATGGCTGAATATCGTGGGCGGCTGCTGCGGCACGACGCCCGCGCACATCGCGGCGATGGTGGAGCAGGTGCGCGGCTGCGCGCCGAGGGCGATCCCGGAAGTGCCGCGCCACACCCGGCTGAGCGGGTTGGAGCCGCTCGTCATCACGCCCGAGAGCGGTTTCCTGATGGTCGGCGAACGGACGAACATCACCGGCTCGCCGAAGTTCTCCAAGCTGATCCTGGCGGGTGACTTCGAGGGGGCGCTGGCTGTCGCGCGGCAGCAGGTGGAGGGCGGGGCGAACATTCTCGATGTCAACATGGACGAGGGGATGATCGACTCCGAGGCGGCGATGACGCGCTTTCTCAACCTGATCGCCAGCGAGCCGGACATTTCCCGCATCCCGATCATGATCGACAGCTCGCGGGGAGGGGTGCTGGAGGCGGGGCTCAAGTGCGTGCAGGGGAAGTGCGTGGTCAACTCGATCTCGCTCAAGGGGGGCGAGGAGGAGTTCAAGCGCCAGGCGCGGCTCATCCGGCGCTACGGCGCGGCGGCGGTCGTCATGGCATTTGACGAAACGGGACAGGCGGACAATCTCGAACGGCGCATCGAGATCTGCTCTCGCGCGTACCGGGTCTTGACGGAAGAGGTCGGCTTCCCGCCCGAGGACATTATTTTCGACCCGAACATCCTGACCGTCGCGACGGGCATGGAGGAGCACAACGGGTATGCGGTCTCGTTCATCGAGGCGACGCGCTGGATCAAGGCGAACCTCCCCGGCGCGAAGGTGAGCGGCGGCGTCTCGAATATCTCCTTCTCCTTCCGGGGCAACAACCCGGTGCGCGAGGCGATGCACGCGGCGTTTCTCTACCACGCCATCAAGGCGGGGCTGGACATGGGGATCGTCAATGCGGGGATGCTCGCGGTTTACGAGGAGATCCCCAAGGATTTGCTGCTCCTCGTTGAAGACGTGATCTTCAACCGTCGGCCCGACGCCACCGAGCGGCTGGTCGAGTTTGCCGAGACGGTCAAATCTGCGGGCAAGGCGGCGACGAAGGACGAGGCGTGGCGCGGTCTCCCGGTGGAGGAGCGGCTTTCGCACGCGCTCGTCAAAGGGATCGTCGAGTACATCGAGGCCGACACCGAGGAGGCTCGGCAGAAGTACCCGCGCCCGCTCCATGTGATCGAAGGGCCGTTGATGGCCGGGATGAGTATCGTCGGCGATCTTTTCGGCGCGGGGAAGATGTTCCTGCCGCAGGTCGTCAAGAGCGCGCGCGTGATGAAAAAATCGGTGGCTTATCTGATGCCGTTCATGGAGGCGGAGAAGACGGCGGAGTCCCGCGCGCAGGGCAAGGTTGTCATGGCGACCGTGAAGGGGGACGTGCACGACATCGGCAAGAACATCGTTGGCGTGGTGTTGCAGTGCAACAATTACGAAGTTGTCGATCTCGGCGTGATGTGCGCGTGCGAAAAAATTCTGGAAGCCGCCCGCGAGCAGAAGGCCGATATGGTGGGGCTGAGCGGGCTTATCACGCCTTCGCTCGACGAGATGGCGTATGTGGCGCAGGAGATGGAGCGGCAGGGATTCTCGCTGCCGCTGCTCATCGGCGGCGCGACGACGAGCCGCGCGCATACGGCGGTGAAGATCGCCCCGCGCTACAGCGGGCCGGTGGTCCATGTGCTCGACGCGTCGCGCTCGGTCGGCGTGGTGAGCGCGCTTTTGAGCGACGAGCAGCGGCCCGGCTTCGTGCGGGAGACGGCGGAGACTTACCAGCGGCTGCGCGAAGACTATGCATCGCGCAGCGCGGAGAAAAAAATGGTGACGCTCGCCCAGGCGCGGGCGAACCGCACGGCGCTCGACTGGAGCGGCTACCAGCCGCCCCGGCCGGAGGTTGCCGGGGTGCGCGTGGTTGCGCCGCCGCTGGAGGCGCTGGTGGATTTCATCGACTGGTCGCCGTTTTTCCACGCCTGGGAACTGCGCGGGCGCTACCCCGCGATCCTGGAGGATGAGGTCGTCGGCCCGCAGGCGCGCGAGCTTTTCGCCGACGCGCAGGCGCTCCTCGGGCGCATTCTCGCGGAGAAACGCTTTGCCGCGCGTGGGGTTTACGCTCTCTGGCCCGCCAACGCGGTGGATGACGATGTGGAGCTTTACGCCGACGAAACGCGCGGCGAGCCGTTCGCCCGCTTCCATTTCCTGCGCCAGCAGATGCAGAAGCCCGAGGGGCAGCAGAACCACGCGCTTTCCGACTTCATCGCCCCGCGCGAAACGGGGCTGGCCGATTACCTCGGCGGCTTTGCCGTCGGCATTCACGGCGGCGACGAATTCGCGAAGGAATTCCAGGCGGTGCACGACGATTACAACGCCATCATCGCCAAGGCGCTTGCCGACCGGTTCGCGGAAGCGTTCGCCGAGTATCTGCATCTCCAGGCGCGGATCGCGTGGGGGTTCGGCGAAAAGGAGGCGCTCTCCAAGGAAGAGCTCATCCGCGAGCGTTACCAGGGCATCCGGCCCGCCGCGGGCTACCCCGCCGCTCCTGACCATACCGAAAAGCCGCTCCTCTTCCGGCTGCTGGAGGCGGAGAAAAACGCGGGCGTGGTGTTGACGGAATCGTGCGCGATGTGGCCCGGCGCAGCGGTGAGCGGTCTCTATTTCTCGCACCCGCAGGCGAAATACTTCGGCGTGGGGAAGATCGAGCCCGACCAGGTGGAGGATTACGCCGCCCGGAAGGGGGAGAGCGTGGAGTTTGTCCGGAAATGGCTCGCGCCGAATTTGAATCGGTGAGGCGGCTCGATTTTTCGAAAAGGGTTTCCGGTCAACCCCATCCTGTTTCCGGCGTCCAGACTTTTTCAGCGTAATCGGCCGGCGGAAAGAGGATTGGCTGGAGGAAGCCGTGGAGGTGATCCACGACTTGAGCGAGCGTTCCGGCGTGAAGATGATTTTTGCGCAGAAATGCTTTCCACTGGAGGATCTTTGTGGGGTCCTCGGCAAACTCTGCGGTCAACGCCGTCGGCATCGCTTCAGGCCACGCCGTTCCACGGCGTTCAAAGGTGGTGCGGATCGCGAGGCTCAGGAGTGCATACTTGAACTCCATGTTTCGGCAGAGCCAGTGCAGATCGTAGAAATCTTTCATGCGGCTGTTGGCCATGCCGAGTTCCTCGGCTGCGTTCAACTTTTCCGCGATCACGGTCTCGGGGGGATAGGTTAGCAGCCGCGCTTCGGGAAAGCCGAGAAGATCGCGCCAGGGCAGTTCCACCGGCCCGGGAGTAACCGCATCACCAAAGCCGATGTCCACTTGCGCAGGCACGAGGGCTCCCGCGAGATTCGCTTTGACCCTGATGCGCACGCCGCCATAACGCTGATCCTCCCGGATTTGGGATGCCTCGATCTTCCCCCAGACAAGCCCGTCCTCGGGATCGGCAGGCTTGGCGAGCAGATCGATAAAGAATTTCTCCAGGCCTTTGACGGAGGGATCTCCGAACGTCAGCAAATCCAAATCCCGGGTTGGGCGGTGGATCGAATCCGCCCAAAGGGAAAAAAGCTGCGCACCTTTCAGGATGAACTGCCTCCCGGCGTCACATTGGCTCAGCCGCCACAGCAGGCGGCCTATCACGAATCGCTCCATGAGCACGGCGAACGGAACCGTGCTTGATTTCGCCTGATTCATGAGCCGATTGCGGATCGATGCCGCTATATTTCTCATGCGAGTGCCTCCAAATAAGGCCGCATCACCCGGGAGACGCCCATGAGCTTCGCGTACCGATGCATTGCCTGAAGGCTTTTGCGGTGGTTTTGCATCCGTTCCCGCAGTGCTTCCACGCATAGCTCCAGCGTGACTTCGTTACGGTGCTTGAAACAGTCCACGATGGTTCGGTCCAAATTCGTGATGCGTACCGGGTGTCCGGCAATCGTGCAGGTTTCGACGCCCTCTGTAAAAGCCTCGGGTTTTCGGCTTCGGACGATCCGTAGCGGAGGGGTGCGCATTTTTGGGGTGGGAAAATTGGCGGGGATTTGCATCCAGACCTCCCATGCCTGATGGGTTCCGATCCCGTGAAAATTCAGCGCGCTTAGAAGAACGACGACTCCATTTGGCACGCGCAGGGACGCCTCCACCAGATCGGAGTGTTCGTAACTGGCCGCGTCAGCCACCCGGTAAAGACCGCGATCCACCCGCATCAGGGCACCCGAATGCACCAGACGTCCGAGTGCGGTTCGTGAAATGCCATGCGCTTCGGCATCCCTTGTTCGAACAAGCGCCCTCTTTGCGGCCAGCCGTTCGAGCTTCTGAATGGGTGAAAACGCGGACACGGTTTGCTGATAAGGATTAGTTACAAAATTTAGTACATTATTTCACAATGTCCTAGCAAATGCAACATCCCAAACGCAACCTTGCGGAAGCCAAGGGAACCGCTGACAGGCGGAAACCTAAAACGCCGCCTTTACCGGCGTCGTGACCTTCAGCACCGATTCCTGGCTGAACCGCCGTTGGTAGAGCCGCCGGATCGTGTCGATCCGCGCTTGGGCTTCGCGCGTGGGCGGGTGGATGAGCACGAGGAGGCGCGTTTTTTCCCGGATGATTTCGCCACGGCGGGTGCGCCACTGGCCTGTGGCGTCGATCCAGGTCAGCCCGTCGGGGAACCGGGGGGTGATTTCGCCCTTCAGGAAGGCCTGCCATTCCCCCTCCGTGACCGCGCCGCCGCCGGGCTTCGCAGAGCCGAAATAAAGCTCCGTCCTCGTCTGCCTGTGACCTGTTCCGGCAGGGGGAAAGACCGCGCAGCCGGGCGCGGACGCCAGCGCGGCGGCGCAGAGGAGGAGGGCGAGTTTCATTGCCCGGCGAGGGTATCACGCCGGGAGGGGATTTCCATTTTTCCCGAAACTTTTGCGCTGCCGGAAAGTTTCATGCGGAGTGACTTCCGTATCGACCGGGTTTGCTGTTCCGTCGCATAGTGCCGCGGAAACGATGGCTGAATCGCCCCCCGCCCCCCATGCGTTCGGCACGCCCGATTCATCGGAGGGTCCCCTTTTCTCCGATGCGCAGGATGTCGCATGGATGGAGCGGGTCCGGGAGGGGGATCTGGCCGCTTTCGAGGCGCTCGTGGAGGCGCACCAGGGGCGGGTGATCGGGACGATTGCCAAGATGCTCGGGGATGAAACCGACGCGGAAGACATCGCGCAGCAGGTTTTCATCCGCGTCTGGAATTCCGCCTCGCGCTACATGCCGAGCGCGAAGTTCACGACCTGGCTTTTTACGATTTTGCGCAATCTTGTCTTCAACGAGATGCGCCGCCGCAAGCGCCACCCGGTGCTCTCGCTGGAGCGCGGCGATGACGAGCGTTCTTTCCAGCAGCCCGATACCCAGGCGAAGCCTCCCTCCGCCGTGCTGCTGGACGCGGAGATGCAGCAGGCGATCCAGGCGGCCATCGACTCGCTCCCGGAGGTGCAGCGGATGGCGATCGTGCTGCGCCGCTATCAGGATGTGCCTTACGAGGAGATTGCGAAAATCCTCAAGCTCAGCGTGCCTGCCGTCAAAAGCGTGCTTTTCCGCGCGCGGCAGGAGCTGCGGGAGAAGCTGCGGCGGTATCTGGAGGAGTGATGGGGCAATGGGGAAATCACGGAGGAACAAGACCTCCGGAAATTCGGGTTCGACAAGGCGGCGCGGTTCGTTTCATCGTCTGTCGGCATGAGCAGCCATTCCTTCCCGTTGGGGATCCAAAGCTGGAGTCTTCGCTGTTTTCGCGATAACGCGGTTGCCGCCGGGAAGCTGCGGGAGATGGGGGCGGATCGCGTGGAGCTGTGCGATCTGCATGGGCGCTTCGACGATCCCGCGGCTTTTTCCGAGGCGCTGGCGCATTACAGGGCGGCGGGGGTTTCGGTCGTTGCGTTCGGGGTGCAGACGTTCGAGGGCAAGGAGAGCGAGCGCGGCTGGTTTGAGCGGGCGGCGGAAGCGGGCGCGCGGTATCTCGCGGGGCAGTTCAGGCCGGATACGTTTTTGACGGCGATCCCCAAGGTGCGCCGGTGGAGCGCGGAGTTTGGCATCCGGGTCGGGATTCATTGTCACGGTGGGGGCCTGTTTGGCGGCCAGCCGGAGGTTCTCGATTATCTGCTCGCGCTCGGCGTGCCGGAGATCGGCGTCTGCATCGACACCGCCTGGGCGATGCAGATCGGGCCGGGGCGTGGCAATCCCGTGGAGTGGGTGAAGCGGTATGCGGGGCGCGTTTACGGGGTGCATTTCAAGGATTTTGTCTTTGCCCGCAACGGCCAGTGGGAGGATGTGATCCCGGGGGAGGGGAATCTCGATCTCCCCGGGTTTGTGGCTGCGCTCAAGGAGGACGGCTTCGACGGGGTGGCCGTGGTCGAGTACGAAGCGGAGGTGGACGATCCTCTTCCGATGCTCAAGCGGTCTTTTGAAGCGGTCCGGGCGGCGACTGGGTAGGAACGCGAGGGATGCCGAGGGAAGGGGGGAACGGGAGGGGAGGAAGGCCAACAAAGCCTTGCCGCGCCGCGTTCGCGCCTATAAGAAAGCGTACTCCTTCGATCTAATGACCTCCACCCGTTCCCGCGCTCCCCGGTCTTCCAAAGGCAAAGCCGCCGCTGCCTCTCCCGCCTCCGTCCAGGAGGCTCCGTCCCGCAAAAAACTGCTCGTTGCCAACCGGAGCGAAATCGCCATCCGGGTGTTCCGCGCCGCTTCGGAACTGGATTTGCGGACGGTCGCGATCTATGCGCAGGAGGATCGGCTTTCCGTGCACCGTTTCAAGGCGGACGAGGCGTACCCCGTGGGCGAGGGGAAGGGGCCAGTCGGGGCGTATCTCGATATTGAAGGGATCGTCGCGCTGGCCAAGGAGCGAGGCGCGGGGTTGATCCATCCGGGTTACGGGTTTCTTTCGGAGAACGCGGAGTTTGCCCGTGCCTGCGCGGCGGCGGGGATCACGTTCATCGGGCCGCGGCCCGAACTGCTGGAGCTGATGGGCGACAAGGTGGCCGCCCGCGCGCTTTGCCAGAAGCTCGGGGTGCCGACGCTCCCGGGGACAGAGGAGCCGGTGAGCGACCGGGCGGCGGCGTTGAAGATCGCCAGGAAGATCGGGTTTCCGCTGATTATCAAGGCGGCCTTTGGCGGCGGCGGGCGGGGGATGCGCGTGGTGCGCAAGGCGGAGGATCTCGCGCCGTTGCTCGACGAGGCGCAGGGCGAGGCCGAGCGTGCTTTTGGCAACCCGGCGGTGTTTCTGGAGAAATACATCCCACGCGCGAAACATCTGGAGGTCCAGATTCTGGGCGACAAACACGGCAATGTCGTACACCTGCACGAGCGGGATTGCTCCGTGCAGCGCCGCCACCAGAAGGTGGTGGAGATCGCCCCGTCGGTGGGGCTGGAGGACCGCGTGCGCGAGGAGCTTTGCGCGGCGGCGGTGCGCGTGGCGAAAGAAATCGGCTACGATAACGCAGGGACGGTGGAGTTCCTGCTCGATCTCGATACGCACGACTGGTTCTTCATCGAGATGAACCCGCGCATCCAGGTGGAGCATACGGTGACGGAGGTGATTACCGGCATCGACATCGTGCGCGCGCAGATTTTGATCGCGCAGGGGGCGCCGCTTCATGGCCCCGAAGTGGCGATGCCGCCGCAGGCGGAGGTGCCGCGCAACGGGTTTGCCGTGCAGTGCCGCATCACGACGGAAGACCCGGAGAACAAGTTCATGCCGGATTACGGGAGGCTCGTGGCGTATCGCTCGGCGGCCGGGTTCGGCATCCGGCTCGACGGCGGCATGGGAGACGCGGGGAGCGTCATCACGCCGTTTTACGACTCGCTGCTCGTCAAGGTGACGGCCTCCGGGCGGACGTTTCCCGTCGCGCTCCAGAGGATGGACCGCGCGCTGCGCGAGTTCCGCATTCGCGGGGTGAAGACGAACATTCCGTTTCTGGAAAACGTCATCCGCAACGAGACGTTCCGCTCCGGCGCGGCGACCACGACGCTCATCGACACCACCCCGGCGCTCTTCGAGTTCAAGCCGCGCCGCGACCGCGCGACCAAGCTGCTCAACTTCCTGGGCGATGTCGTCATCAACGGGAACCCGCAGGCGAAGGGGCACAAACCGGCGGCGGCGTTCGCGCTTCCTGCCCCGCTCGCATACGACCAGAAATCCGCGCCGCCCGAAGGGACGCGGCAGCTTCTGCTCAAGCTGGGGGCCGAGAAGTTCGCGCAGTGGGTGATGAAGCAGAAACCGCTTCTTGTCACCGACACCACCTTTCGCGATGCGCACCAGTCACTACTGGCGACGCGCGTGCGCAGCTTCGACATGCTGGAGATCGCCGACGCGGTGGCGCGCCAGACGCCCCGGCTTTTCTCGCTGGAGATGTGGGGCGGGGCGACGTTTGACACCAGCATGCGGTTCCTGCATGAAGATCCGTGGCTGCGCCTGCGCGCGCTGCGCGAGAAGATTCCCAACATCTGCTTCCAGATGCTCTTCCGTGGGTCGAACGCGGTGGGGTACTCGAACTACCCGAACAATGTCGTCGCGGGGTTCGTCAAGCACGCGGCGCGCTCCGGGATCGATATTTTCCGCATCTTTGATTCGCTCAACTACACGCCGAACCTGAAGGTGGCGATGGAGGCCGTGCGGCAGACGCACGCGGTCTGCGAGGCCGCCATTTGCTATACCGGCGATATTCTCGACCCGGCGCGCGACAAATATTCCCTCAAGTATTACGTCCGCATGGCGAAGGAGCTCGTCCGGATGGGCGCGCATCTGCTGGCCATCAAGGACATGGCGGGCCTTTGCCGGCCATACGCCGCGCACGCACTGGTCAAGGCGCTCAAGGAGGAGATCGGCGTTCCCGTTCATTTCCATACGCACGACACCAGCGGGATCAACTCGGCTTCCATTCTCCAGGCCGCCGACGCGGGCGTGGACGTGGTCGATCTCGCGCTTGCGGCGATGAGCGGTTCCACGAGCCAGCCGAATCTGAACTCGGTCGTCGCCGCGCTGGCGCACACCCCGCGCGACACCGGCCTGGACCTCGCCGCGCTCAACACCTTTTCCGATTATTGGGAAACGGTGCGCGAATATTACCGGCCCTTCGATACCTCGCCGAAGGCGGGGAGCGCGGAGGTGTACCTGCACGAAATGCCCGGCGGACAGTTTACCAACCTCAAGGAGCAGGCGGCGTCGATGGGGCTGGGGCACCGCTGGCCGGAGATCGCGCGCTGCTATGCCGAGGTGAATCTTCTCTTTGGCGACATCGTGAAGGTCACGCCGTCGAGCAAGGTGGTTGGCGATCTCGCGCTCTTTCTCTTCACACGCGGGATCAAACCGGCGGATGTGGTTAATCTCCCGCCGGGGACGCCGTTCCCGGAGTCGGTCATCGACATGCTCTCGGGCGGCCTCGGGCAGCCGGTGGGCGGGTGGCCCGGGAGGCTCGTGGAGGTGGTCGTCGGCAAGGGGAAAAAGCGGACCGCGCCGCCGAAGGTCAGCCTTGCGGAAGCGCGTGCGCAGCTTTCCGCAAAGCTCAAGCGCGAGGCGAGCGACGACGATCTTTACAGCCATTTCATGTACCCGGAGGTCTTCGGGGAGTTCGCGAAGTTTTCGCGCGAGTACGGGAATGTCGGGGTCCTGCCGACGCCCGCGTTTTTCTACGGGCTGAAGACGGGGGAGGAGATCAGCGTAGACATCGAGGAGGGGAAAACGCTCTTCATCAAGCTCATCCACACCGGCACGCCCGACAAGGACGGCCAGCGGACGATCACGTTCGAGCTAAACGGAGTGCCCCGGCAGGTGGTCATTCTCGACAAGGCGCTCGGCACCAAGCCCAAGCAGCGGCTAAAGGCCGACCCCGCCAATCCGCTCCAGGTCGGCGCGCCGATCCCGGGCATGGTCACCGCCGTGAACGCCAGCATCGGCAGCCGCGTGGCCAAGGGCGACAAGCTCGTCACGCTGGAAGCGATGAAAATGCAGACCACCCTTTACGCCCCGCAGGACGGCGTCGTGATCGAGATTTTTGCGGAAGTCGGCGACTCCGTGGAGAGCAAGGATTTGCTGGTGAAGATGAAGAAATAGGGAGGGCGGAGGCGTCCCGCA
>CAZYVL010000030.1:0-20914 GCA_964651005.1 uncultured Chthoniobacteraceae bacterium
GCGCGCCCCCGGCAGAAAACGATAGAGGCCGCCTCCCCCCCGGAAGACGGCCTCTGGTTGATTCACCAAGTGCTAAACGCTACTTGATGAAAAGCATCTCCTGGTAGGTCGGCAGCGGCCAGAGATCGTCGGCGATGATCCCCTCCAGCGCGTCGGCGGCGGCGCGCACTTCGGCCATCGCGGGGACGATCGCTTTGAGCGAGTGGCAGGCGTGCTCCGCCGCGCAGCCGTGCTCGACGGCGTGGGCCGTGTCGAGCTTCTCCAGGGCGGCAACGAGGTTGCGCGTCAGGATCGACACCTGGTTGAGCGCCGTCGTTTCGGGTTCAAGGCCGAGTTCCTTGAGCTTCGTGGCGGTGTCGGCAAGCTGGCCCTGGTAGCGGATCGCCGCCGGGTAGATGATCGTGCGGGCGATCTCGGTGACGAGGTTCGCCTCCACGTTGATCGTCTTGGCGTACTGCTCCAGCGCGATCTCCTGGCGGCTCTCCAGTTCGCGCTTGGTGAGGATGCCGTACTTCTCGAAGGCGGCGACCGTCTCCGGCGAGCTCAGGGCGGGGAGCGCGTCGATGGTGGTCTTCAGGTTCGGCAGGCCGCGCGTGGCCGCTTCCGCGTGCCATTTCTCGGCGTAGCCGTTGCCGTTGAAGATGACGCTCCGGTGTTCGTTGGTGATCTCCTGGAGCACCTTCTGGATCGTCTCGTTGAGCTTGCCCGGCTCGGCTTTCTCCAGCCGGGAGGCGATGTAGTCGAGCGATTCCGCGACGATCACGTTGAGGATCATCGTCGCCGCGCCGATCGACTGGTTGGAGCCGACAGCCCGGAACTCGAACTTGTTGCCCGTGAAGGCAAAGGGGCTGGTGCGGTTGCGGTCGCCCGCGTCCTTGGGCAACGGCGGGAGGACATCCACGCCGATGTTGAGGGTCGTCCTCGCCTTGCTCGTGTTCGCGCCGCCACGGGAGATCTGGTCGAACACGTCGGTGAGCTGGTCGCCCAGGAAGATCGAGATGATCGCGGGGGGCGCTTCGTTGGCACCGAGCCGGTGATCGTTGCCCGCCGTGGCCACGGCGGCGCGCAGCAGCTTCGCGTGCAGGCTGACGGCGCGGATGACCGCCGTGCAGAAGACCAGGAACTGCGCATTGGCGTGCGGCGTGTCGCCCGGGTCGAGCAGGTTCCCCTGCGTCGCGTTGCCGAGCGAGAAGTTGAGGTGCTTGCCGCTCCCGTTGACCCCGGCGAACGGTTTCTCATTGAGCAGGCACGCCATCCCGTACTTCTCCGCGACAGAGCGCAACTGCGCCATCACAAGCTGCTGGTGGTCGGCGGCAAGGTTCGAGGTCTCATAGACCGGGGCGACTTCGAACTGCCCGGGGGCGACTTCGTTGTGCCGGGTCTTCACCGGGATGCCGAGTTTGAAGAGTTCGCGCTCGACCTCCATCATGTAGGCAAGCACGCGCTCGGGGATCGCGCCGAAGTAGTGGTCCTCGAACTCCTGCCCCTTCGGGGGCTTCGCGCCGAAGAGCGTGCGCCCGGCGTTGAGCAGGTCGGGGCGGGCGTAGAAGAAATTGCGGTCGATGAGGAAGTATTCCTGCTCCGCCCCGGCGGTGCTGCTCACGCGGCCGACCTTCTCGTGCCCGAAGAGCTTGAGCACGCGGCGGGCCTGCTCGTCGAGCACCTGCATGGCGCGCAGCAGCGGCGTCTTGTTATCGAGCACTTCGCCCGTCCAGGAGATGAACGCCGTCGGGATGCAGAGGGTGCTGCCGTTCGGGTTTTCGAGCACATAGGCGGGGCTGGTGACATCCCAGATCGTGTAGCCGCGCGCCTCGAAGGTGGAGCGCATCCCGCCGCTCGGGAAGCTGGAGGCGTCCGGCTCGCCCTGGATGAGCGTCTTGCCGGAGAACTCCGTGATCGTGCTGCCGAGGCCGTCGGGGGAGAGGAAGGAGTCGTGCTTCTCCGCAGAGAGGCCGGTGAGCGGATAGAAAACGTGCGCGTAGTGCGTCGCGCCCTTCTCGATGGCCCAGTCTTTCATCGCGGCGGCCACCACATCGGCCACGGAGGGGTCGAGCTTCGCGCCGCTCTCGATCGTCTCGATAACGCTCTTGTAAATGTTCTTGGGCAGCCGCTGCTTCATCACCGTCGGCCCGAAGACGTTGGAGCCGTAGAGATCGGCGGAGAAGACATCCCGGAAATTCGTCGAAGCCGGGCCGGGCTTGAAGTTGGTGATGGCGTTGATCGCCTGAAGGCGAGAGATACTGGCGCTCATGATGGTTGGGTTTGAACGGTGGAGACGGTGGAGACGGTTTGGATGTTTGGAGAGGTAGTACCGCAAGGCGCATCCCGGGTTTTGCGAGGTTCGCGTTTTTGGGATGCGCTCCCCCCAAGCATCGTTCGTGCCACGCCGTGAATCCATCCTAATCTCCGGCGATTTTAGCAGGGGGCTGCCGGGGGAAACCTCTGTAAGCAAGGGGCTGGGGCAGCCATTTTTCGGGTTCCATCCGCGATCCACCCCCGGAGCTTCGAAAAGGAGAAAAAGTGTCTCTTTTTGACCACGCTGGATAAAAGCAGACACCCTGATCGGTGATTTTTGCCGGGTCGGGCAGGAATTGACAAGATTCCGGAATGGTGATTAGGCTCCGCCAGATGTCACCTTTTCGGTCCGCCAGTCAGCGATACCGGGCATTTCAAAACGCCGTCAAAGGTGCATCCCGGTCTTTTCGGGATGAATGGCGCATTCGGTATCAACTTGCGGCCTCGCTGAAGTTCAAGAACGTCGCGTTGTATCTTCCAGAGTGGATCGAGTTTCACCGGATGGTGGGCGTTGAGCATTTTTATCTCTACGACAACGGTTCGACCGACGACTGCCGACAGGTTCTTGAGCCGTATATCCGCGAGGGCGTGGTCACGCTTCATCACTGGCCGCAGTCGCCGATCTTTCCCGCCGCGACGCTCCATTGCATCGAGCATTACGGGCCGCTTTGCCGCTGGATCGCCTTTCTGGACGATGACGAGTTCCTCTTCCCGGTCAAAGGAGGGAGCCTCCCGGAGGTGCTTCGGCGCTATGAGGCGTTCCCGGGGGTGGCGGTCCATTGGGTGATGTTCGGCTCCTCGGGGCATCGCGCCCGCCCGGAAGGGCTGGTCATCTCGAATTACCGGGCCTGCGAAGGGAAGCCACAAAACACCTTCAAGAGCATCGTGAACCCGAGGTGCTTCAAGGCGCCAAAGTCGATGCACTACTGCCGCTATAAGGGCCATGCCCGCGCCGTCAACGAACAGTTTGAACCGGTCCGGGATTCGCACGGCGTTCCGAACCCGAGCGTGGACATCCTCAGGATCAATCACTACTGGAGCAAATCGTACGAAGACGGAGTGAACAAGATCACCCGGGGCCGGGTGCAAGCCTGGGGTGCTCCCCGTGGCATGGAGTATTGGGAGCGGCTCGACCGCGAATTTTCGCAGGTGGAGGATACGCTCATTTTGCGGTACGAAGAGGAGCTCAAGGAACGGCTCGCGCGGCGTGGATAACCCCCGCGCGGAGGCCGCCGCAGCCGGGGCGGATTCTGGAAGACAATGGGAAAGCCCCATTCCCGAATCCTTGACTTCGAAAGGTGAAACCCTACGCTCCTGCCCTGCTTTAAAAAGACAAAGAAAGATAAAGCCATGAATCTGAATCTCGACCTTCTCTCCCGGGCCGCAAACGAGGCGCGCGGCCTTGCCATCGACGCGGTGCATCAATGTTCCTCGGGCCATCTCGGCCTGCCGCTCGGTTGCGCCGAAATGGGCGCGGTGCTCTTCGGCGCGGCGCTCCGCTATAACCCGGAAGCGCCCAAGTGGATCAACCGCGACCGCTTCATCCTTTCCGCCGGGCACGGCTCGATGTTCCTCTACGCCTGGCTGCATCTTTCCGGCTACGACCTTTCGCTGGAGGAGGTCAAAAACTTCCGCCAGTTCCACGCGAAGACGCCCGGCCACCCGGAATCGTTCGAGACGCCCGGCGTCGAGGCGACCACCGGCCCGCTCGGGCAGGGGATCGCCAACGCGGTCGGGTTCGCCGTTTCCGCCAAGATGGCGGCGGCCCGCTTCAACACGCGCGAGCAGGTCATCTTCGACCAGCACATCATCGCGCTCGCGGGGGACGGCTGCATGCAGGAAGGGGTCGCGCAAGAGGCGGTCGCCTTTGCCGGGCATGCGCAGCTCGATAACCTGATCCTCATCTACGACTCCAACGACGTGACGCTCGACGCGATGGCTTCCGCCTCGCAGAACGAGGACACCGCCGGGCGCTTCCGCGCGCTGCAATGGGACGTGCAGACGGTGGACGGCCACGACATGGCAGCCTTCCTCGCCGCGTTTGAAAAGGCGAAGGCGGCGACCGGCAAGCCGCAACTCCTCATCGCCAAGACGATGATCGGCCGGGGCATCCCCGAAGTGGCCGGGACCGCCAAGGCGCACGGCGAAGGCGGGGCAAAGTTCGCCGACGCCGCCCGCCGGTTCCTTGGGCTTCCGGAGACGCATTTCTACGTTTCGGAGGAAACCCGCGCCTATTTCGCCGAGCACAAAAAGAGCCTCCTGGCAGATTACGAGGCGTGGAATGCCACCTACCGCGCCTGGCGCGAGGCGAACCCCGAAAAGGCCGCGCTGCTCGACTCCGGGCTGGCTCACGAAACCCCTGCCGATCTCCTCGCGCGCATCCCCGCCTTCCCCGACGACGCGAAGATCGCCACGCGCAAGGCGGGCAGCGAGGTGCTCCAGCCGATCTCCGAGGCGCTCCCGCTCCTCATCAGCGGCTCCGCCGATCTCTACGGCTCCACGCTCAACTACATCAGTTCCAGCAAAGACTGGACGCCGGAGAACTGGGGCGGGCGCAACATCCGCTTCGGCATCCGCGAGCACGCGATGGCGGGCATCCTCAACGGCATCGCCTACGACGGGCTTTTCCGTGCCTCCGGGGCGACGTTCCTGGTCTTTGCCGACTACGCCCGGCCCGCGATCCGGCTCGCCGCGCTCTCGCGCCTGCCGGTGACGTACATTTTTACCCACGACTCCGTGGGCGTGGGCGAGGACGGGCCGACGCACCAGCCGGTGGAGACGGTGAGCGGCCTGCGCGTCATCCCGAATCTCGACGTGATCCGCCCCGCCGACCCCGAGGAAACCGCGGGCGCGTTCGCCGCCGCCATGCAGCGCAACGACGGGCCGACACTCCTCGCGCTCACCCGCCAGACCGTGCCGAACCTGACCGTCGCCGCGCCGGAAGTCCGCCGCGAAGGCGTCCTCAAGGGTGGCTACGTGCTGGTGAAGGAAACGGCTCCTCTGGAGACGATCCTCCTCGCCACAGGGAGCGAGGTGCAGCACGCCGTCGCCGCCGCGAAGGAACTCGGCGCGGGGGTTCGCGTCGTCTCGATGCCCTCCTTTGAACGCTTCGAGCGGCAGACGCTCGACTACCGCGAGTCGGTGCTTCCGAACGTGATCCGCCGCCGGGTGGCCATCGAGGCGGGAGTGAGCGATCCGTGGTACCGCTGGGTCGGCCTGGATGGGAAAGTCGTCGGCATCGACACCTTCGGCCTCAGCGCCCCGGGTGACATCGTGATGAAGGAACTCGGCATCACCGCGGAAAACGTGGTGAAAGCCGTGCGCGCGCTCGGTTAGGGCGCGCGGGAGGAAAGGGGCGGGGAGCGGCAACAGCGCAACACCGCCCCGCCGCCGTTTTTGCGCGGCGAGCTTGATCTGGGTCAAGGCACGCCTGCCGCCGTGCGCGCAGGATGGGGGCATGATGTTCCGCACATCGCTTGCGCCGCCGTTTTCTCGCGCGGACGAAACCCGGCTCATTGCCTTGTTGCGCCGCGTTCAGGAGGCGAAGGCGGTCAGCCTCTCCCGGACGCAGCGGCTTTTTGCCCGCTTTCGGACGCAGCTCGAAAGGGAGATCGCCCGCGAGGAGGAGAGCCTCTTTCCTCCTTTTGACCAGAGCAACGGCCTCGCCGGAAGCGGCCCGACCGCGATCATGCGCGTCGAGCACCGGCAGCTTCGCCACCTGCTCGAAGAGATCGGAGAGCGGTTCCGCCGGGGCGATCTGGAGACCGACGCGGAGCAGATCGTCCTCATCGAGCTTTTGCGCCGCCACCGGCAGCAGGAACGCGCGCTCTTGCGGCAGGTTCCCGCCACCCCATTTACCCCACCCACTCCATGAACACGCACCCAACCACCGAAATTCCCAACGCCAAAATTTTCGATGTCCGCACGATCTATTCCGAGCGGCACCGGAAAATCTTCGACCGCTTTCACACCCTGGAAGTGGGCGACTATTTCGTCCTGCGCAACGGGCATGAACCGCTGCCGCTGCGCGCCCAGTTCGAATTGCTGCTCCCGGAATGCTTCACCTGGGAATCGCTGCCGCCGGGGCCGGATTTCTGCCAGGTCAAGATCACCAAGCTCCGGTCGGGCAAGTCCGGCCCGGTGGAGGACTGCTGCTGTCAGTAGCATTCCGTAACGGCCAGTAGGTCTCCGAATTTTGCGCGGCGGCTCCGCCCCGGCATTGCGCCATGTCCCCCCCGCCCCTGCCCGCCCCCGTCCCCCAGGAGGTGCGCACCGCGTTCCACGCGATGGCAAAAGCCATCGGGCCGCTTTGCAATCTCCAGTGTGCCTATTGCTACTACCTCGAAAAAGAGAAGCTCTTCCCCGCCAACGAACGCTTCGCCATGTCCGACGAAGTGCTGGAGGAGTACGTCCGCCAGTATATCGCGGGCCAGCCTGACGAGGCGCCGGAAGTCTGCTTCGCCTGGCAGGGAGGCGAGCCGACGCTGCTCGGGATCGATTTCTTCCGCAGGGCGCTCGCCTTCCAGCGCAAACATGCCGGGGGGAAACCGGTCGCCAACGCGCTCCAGACCAACGGGACGCTGCTTGATGACCGGTGGTGCGCGTTTCTCGCGGAGAACCGGTTCCTGGTCGGGCTGAGCCTCGACGGTCCCGAGCCGCTGCACGACGGCTACCGCGTGGACAAGGGAGGGAAGCCGACCTTCGCCCGGGCGTTGCGCGGGTGCGGGCTGCTCCTCAAACACGGCGTCGAGTTCAACACGCTCACCGTCGTCCACCGCGAAAACGCGAAGCGGCCGCAAGAGGTCTACCGCTTCCTCAAGGAGATCGGCTCGCGTCATCTCCAGTTCATCCCGCTCGTCGAACGCCCTCCGAACGGCGGCCCGGGCGTCACCAGGCGGAGCGTTCCCGCGCCGCGCTTCGGCGAGTTTCTCTGCGCGATTTTTGACGAATGGGTGCGCCGCGATGTCGGCTCGGTTTTCGTCCAGCTTTTCGAAGTCGCGCTCGGCAACTGGCTGGGCCTGGGCTCCTCGCTCTGCACGTTTGCCGAGCGGTGCGGCGACGCGGTGGTCGTCGAGCACAACGGCGATGTCTATTCATGCGACCACTTTGTCCAGAGCCGCTACCGCCTTGGGAACCTGCTCCAGCGGGATCTCGGCGCGATGGTCCGCTCCCCGGAGCAGCGCGCGTTCGGGAACGCCAAGCTCGACCGGCTCCCGGAGATGTGCCTGCGCTGCGATGTGCGGTTCGCCTGCCACGGCGAATGCCCCAAGAACCGCTTCCTGCGCACCCCGCAGGGCGAACCCGGCCTCAATTACCTCTGCGCCGGTTACAAGCGGTTCTTCCACCACATCGACACGCCGATGCGCATTCTCGGCGCGCTCCTCCAGGCGGGCAGGCCCCCTTCGGAGATCATGACGATGCTCCCCGCGTGAAGAGAGGGCGGCGATACGATTTGGAAAGATTCAATCATCTTGACATGGATCAAGGCGGAGGCGGGCTGAAAATGGCATTCGTTTCAGCGAGCCTGCAATCCATTTGCCCCCCAAAGCTGTAAAGCCGCAATGTCCCTGACCGAAAGCCTCCACCGATTCCACGCCCGCCTTGGGGGCGACCCGCTGCGCGACGCCTTCGAAGGTCGCAGCCCCGTCGTGCCGTGGCGCGCCTACAAGCCGGTGCCCCCGGGAGAGATCGCGCGCGTCTGGGAGGAGATCTGCGCCACGCCGCGCACGGGCAAGACGGTGGCGTACTTTCACGTCCCGTTCTGCACGAACCATTGCCTTTTCTGCAATTTCTACCGCAACGCCACGCAGCGAAACAGCTCGTCGGACTACGTGGACGCGGTGACGCGGGAACTCGAGCGCGAGACTTCCACCACGCTGGTCCGCAGCGGCCCGGTGCACGCCGTTTATCTCGGCGGCGGAACGCCCACCGACCTCGCCGCGCCCGACCTCAACCGGTTGCTTGCGACGATTCGCCGGTGCCTGCCGCTGGCGGAAGATTGCGAGATCACCGTGGAGGCGCGGGCAACCGGGTTTGACCCCGAAAAAGTCGCCGCCTGCCTCGACGCAGGGGCGAACCGCTTCTCCTTCGGCGTGCAGACCTTCGACACCGAAGTGCGCCGCCTGCTCGGGCGCAAGATGGCGGGGGAGGAGATTGCGGAATTTCTGCGCGGGATCTGCGCGCTCGACCGCGCCACGGTGGTCTGCGATTTGATCTTCGGCCTCCCGAAGCAGACGCGGGAAAGCTGGCGGCGCGATGTCGCGCTCTGCGCCGATCTCGGGCTGGACGGGGTGGATCTCTACTGCCTGACGCTCCTGCCCGGCAGCCCGCTTGCCAACGCCATCCAGAAAGGCTCTATCCCGCCGGGGGCGGATCTCCGCGAGCAGGCGGTTCTTTACGCCGCCGGGGTGGAGGCGCTCGGGCAGGCCGGATGGCGGCAGCTCAGCGGGGCGCACTTCGCCCGCGAGACGCGAGAGAGAAATCTTTACAACCACCTGGTGAAATCCGCCGCGCACTGCCTCGCCTACGGTTCGGGCGCAGGCGGTTCCGCCCCCGGCTACAGCTATCTTCTTTTGCCCGATCTGGCCCGGTATCACGAAGCAAACGCCCGGGGGGAGAAGCCACTCGCCGGGCTGTTCCGGGCCGGAGCGGGACACGCCGCCAAGGGACGCATCACCGGAGGCATGGAAACCGGCCGCCTGGACCTCGCCGTGATTGACGAGGCAGGCGTGCCGGAGTTCACCCGGAGCGTTCTTCCGCTCGTCTCCCAGTGGGAAGAGGCGGGGCTGCTGCGCCGGGATGGCCACGTCCTTTGGCTGACGCTCCCCGGCCGCTTCTGGCACACCAATCTCACCGCGGCGCTCCATCACGCGATCGACGTGCTGCTCGCGCCCCCGGGGCAGCCTGCCGCCGCCCCCACCAGACCCGTTATGAATACCACCCGTTCCGATCAAAAGCCCCCTCCCGAAGTGCTCAAAGCCTTGGAAGCGCAGAAAACACCGGGAGCACCCGTCTCCCCGGAAGCCTTGCGCGCCCGCTTCGCCAAGAACGCCGACGGCGTGCTGGAGCAGATCGCGGCGCAGAACGGCCTCTCCACGCGCGAAGTGGTCGCCTGCCTGCCGGAAGCGTGCTGCGTCACGCTGGAGGGAGCGCGCTTCGCGGAGATCATGGAAGAGATCTCCGGCTGGGGGGAAATCCTGCTCATCGTGCACACGCCCGATGCCGTCATCGAATGCCTCGGCGCGCTCCCGCGCGGGAGCTTCGGGCGCGGCTTCTTCAACTTCGAGCACGGCACCCCCATTCGCGGGCACATCCGGGCGGATCACTGCACGGAGATTTGCCTGGTGCGCCGCCCCTTCATGGGGCTGGAGACTTGCTCGGCGCAGTTCTTCAACCAGCGCGGCGAGGCGATTTTCAAAATCTTTGTCTTCCGGGGCGAGGACGGTAAGCTCAAAGCCGAACAGGTGGACCGCTTCGAAGCCTTGCGCGAGCGGTTCCGGAAAACAGCATGATCCCCTCCGTCTCTCCGCACTCCCTCCTTCTCCTCGGCGCTTCACGCGGCGCGGGGCTGGAAGTCGCCCGCCTCGCCCGGTCCCGGGGCCGCCCGGTTTTCGCGCTCACACGCTCGTTTTCCGAACCACTGGAGCGCCTCGGCGTCGTCCAGTTGCACGGCGACGCGCTCGACCCCGGGCGGATGGCGGAAACCTGCCGCCTCAGCGCGGGAGCGGCGGCGGTGGTCTGCACGATGGGCGGCGGGCCGGTCGGCGCTTCGGCGGATTTCGCGGGCGTGGTCCACGCCGTGGAGGGCGCGCGGGAGGCTGGAATCCGGCGCTTTCTGCTCGTCTCCTCGCTGGGAGCGGGCGAGAGCCGCGCCTATGCCTCGGAACGGCTTCTTGCCGCGATCGGCCCCGTGCTGGAGGAAAAGAGCCGCGCGGAAGAATTCCTCGCCGCCTCGGGCCTCGATTTTACGATCCTCCGCCCGGGCCGCCTTCTCGACGGACCCGCTACCGGCGGGGGTGCGCTCTCTCCCGACCCGGCTGTGCACGGCGGCATCACGCGGGCCGATCTGGCCGCGCTGCTTCTCGACTGCCTGGAGCAGCCGGAGTCCGTGGGCCGCACCTTCTCCGCCGTGGACCGCGCCGACCTCGAACGCGTTAACTGATCTGGCCGCCCCGGCCATGGCCGGGAGCCAGGTCCGCCGATTCCTCCCGCGCTCCGCCGAGATTCGCCTCGAAGACCTGCTGGAGTGCCAGCGGGTTGTTCACGACGACGCTGCGCCGCTTGACGACGAGGTGGCCCGCGTCGCGCAGCTTGGCGAAGATCCGCGAGAGCGTCTCCTGCCGCGTGGTCAATTCACTGGCGAGGACGGTTTTCGTCACGCCGAGTTCGATCTCCGCCGCCTCTCCGCCGAGCGGGCGGGGGCAGCGGCGCAGCAGCCAGTGGAGCAGGCGCGTCTCGGCGTCCTTGAGCTTGAGGCTTTCGATGGAGGAGACGAGCACCCGCAGGTGCTGGCTCATCGAGGCGAGCATCCGCAGGGCGAGGTTGGAGTCTTCCTGAAGGCGTTCCAGAAAATCGCGCTTGGGGATCAGGATCACCTCGCTCTCCTCCACGGCGCGGGCATCGGCGGGGTAGCCGGTGCCGCTGACAATGGCGGCCTCCCCGAACGATTCCCCCGGGCGGAAGAGATGGATCACCTGCTCGCGTCCGTCGGAGGCGACGCGGTGGACGTTGATGATCCCCTTGCGCACCACGTAAAACCCGAGCGCGGGTTCATGCTCGCGGAAGAGGTATTCCCCCTTGTCGAGCGCCTTGGGGAGCGCACAGGCGGCAATTTTCTCCAGATCCTCTTCCGGCAGGCCCGCGAAGATCGAGGCGCTGCGCAGCGAGTAGGTGAGCGCGATTTTTTTGAAATGATTCCCGCGGTTCATTGTTCAGGTTCGAGAGCGCGAGCGTAGCTACTTTTCGCGCCAGAACCAGACAATCCAGCTTCCATCCTCGGAGCGTTCCATATCGGCAGTGAAGCCCTGGCTGCCGAGCATCTCCACGAGCGGCGCGGGCATGAAGGGGGCGACGAGTTCCAGACCCTCTTCCGGCGAGAGCGCGTTGACTTTCGCCATGATGGCCGGGAACGGTTCCCCGCCCTTGCGGAACAAGGGGCGGACATCGAGTTTTTGAAATTGGCGGGGGGAGGGACGTTTCATGGGAGGAAGAAATGATGCAAAATGACGCGGACGATAGCTTTCGGGAAGCCGCCGGGAGATTCCTTGATTTGCATCAAAGCCCCGCTTTTTGCTGGAAAGATTCCCGCTTTCGGCCTCCAGTTCAAGACCGGAGCGCGCCCGGCGATCCCGGGAGGGGAAGGCCAGGGGAATCCACCCGCCCTTGACCTGCATCAAAGCGCCGCCTCACCACCAAAGCAAAGAGTAGACTATGAACATAGCCCGATTTCGCGGCGGGATGCCGCTTACCCTTGCGCTGGCGCTCACGCTTTTTGTGGGCGCGCTGGCGTCGTGTTCGAAAGCGCCCGGCCCAGAGGCTCCCGCCGCTCCCGCCGTCTCCACCGCCCCGGAGAACGGGGAACGGCGCTTCGACGTGCGCGGCATCGTGCGCGGGATCGACGCCGAGAGCCTGAGCGTCACGGTGGAGCACGAAGACATCCCCGGCCTGATGCCGTCGATGACGATGCCCTTCGACGTGAAGGAGGCGCGGGAGCTGCGCGGGATCGCCGTGGACCAGGCGATTGCGTTCCAATTCGTCGTGGGAGATACCGATTCGTGGATCACCGGGCTGCGCGTGATCTCGCGCAAGGAGGTGAGTCTGCCCGAGGACAAACCGCCGACGGCAGCCTCCCGCCTCCCCCGGCTCAAGGAGGGCGACCGGATTCCCGAGTTCTCCCTGATCGACCAGGCGGGCCACCCTCTCACGCGCGAAATGCTGGCGGGCAAGAGAACGCTCCTGACGTTTATTTTCACCCGCTGCCCCATCCCGAATTTCTGCCCGCTGATGTCGCAGAATTTCTTTGAGTTGCAGAAAAAGATCGCGGCGGACCCGGCCCTCGCCCGCCAGACGCGGCTCCTGAGCATTTCGTTCGACCCGCTCGACACGCCCGAGACGCTGACACGCTACGCGAAGGGCCTCTCGGCCGATCCGGCACTCTGGCTGCACGCGGGCGGTTCGCAGGAGGAGACCGACAAGCTCACCCACGCCTTCTCCGTCTATGTCCAGCAGGAGGGCGGCTTCTATTCGCACGGCCTTTGCACCGCGTTAATCCTCCCCGACGGCACCATCGCGAAGATCTGGCGCGGCAACGCCTGGAGCGTGGATGAAGTCTGGCAGGCGCTCCAGAACACCGAAGCTTCCGAAGCCACTGGAACCGCCTCAGGCGCGAAGAAATGACCAAGCCTTCCTTCTTCCGCATGGCCTGCGGAGAGCCGTTCCGCCTCTTTTTTCCGCTGGCGCTCTTTGTGGGGATTTCCGGGGTCATTCTCTGGCCGCTCTACTTTACGGGGGTTCATGCTTTCTACCCCGGCGTGATGCATGCCCGCTTCATGGTGGAGGGGTTCATGGGCGGGTTCGTCTTCGGGTTTCTCGGGACGGCGGGGCCGCGCCTGACAGGGACGCCGCCGCTCTCCCCGCGTGAGTTTCGCCTGGTGCTGGGCCTTTATCTCGCGGCGTTTCTTGGCCACGTTGCCGAGCGCCCGTGGCTGGGGGACACCCTCTTTCTCGTTCTGCTGGCGGTGTTTGCCACGCTTCTTGGTCGCCGGTTCCTGACCTCCGCGAACCGGCCCCCGCCGGGGTTCGTGCTCGTCGGCGTCGGGTTTCTCTGCGCGTTCCTCGGCACGCTTGGCGTGCTGGCGGGGGAGACGGGCCTTGCCGCGCCGTGGCCCTGGCTCCCGGTGCTCGGGGGCGTGCTGCTGAACGAAATCTGGATTCTCTTCCTGATCCTCGGCGTCGGGAGCTTTCTCTTCCCCCGCATCCTGCAAATCTCCCCGGCCCGGCCCGGCCCGGGCAAGCCTCCGGGGTGGAACCGGCGCGCCGCGTTGGCGCTGGCCTCGGGAGCGGCGATCCTCTCGCTTTGCGTTCTGGACGCCTTTGTGGACGCGCCCCGGCTTACCGCGCTCGGGCGTTTCCTGATCGCCGCGACATACTTCATCTCGCAGATCGGGGCGCTCCGGGGACAGGCGCCGCGCGTGACGATCACGCGCTGCCTTTACCTCGGGATGGCGCTCGTGCTCCTCGGCCTTCTCTTCCCGGCGGCGTGGCCGTTGCAGCGGGTCGCGGGGCTGCATGTCGTCTTCGTCGGCGGCTTCGGGATGATTACGATTACTGTTGCCACCCGCGTGGTCCTGGGGCACTGCGGATTTGGCGCGCTTTTTGGAAAAACGCTTCCCGCGCTCGGCGGGGCCGCGCTCCTTTTTGTCGCCGGGATGGCGCTGCGCGTCGGGGGGGATTTCGTGCTCCCGTGGCGTGGCGGCACCCTGACGCTGGCCGCGCTCCTCTGGATGGCGGGGGCGCTGCTCTGGGGCTGGAGCGTGCTGCCGAAGGTCCGCTTTCCCGATCCGGATTGATGGCATTTTGCTCCTTTCCAATCCTGTTCGATAAGCGTAGAAAAAGCCGCTGGAACTTGACGCGCGTCAAAGAAGAAATCACGCTCCAAGAACAAGATTCTCTTATATGAAAAACAAAAATATTTCACCTCTCGCCAAAAAGCTTTTACCCAAGCTCTTGCTCACGCTGGCCTCGGCAGGGGTGCTGGCCGTGGCGGGCTGTGGCAAATCGTCCGACAGCGCGGCTCCCACCGCCGCCGCCACTCCCGAGCCGTTTACCGGACAGGTTTACGAAATCAAGATGCGCGGGACGGCGAAAGGGTATTCCTTCGACCCGGTTGAAACCTCCATCAAGCGTGGCGACAAGGTTCGCTTCACGATGGTGGACGGCGGCCCGCACGATGTCAGCTTTGCCGACCAGAAGCTCCCGCCCGGAGCAGCCGTCATCATGGAGCGGGAAGGGAAGCTCGTCGGCGCCTCGCTTCAGGCCCCCGGCCAGACCACCGAGATCATCTTCGGCAAAAACCTGCCGCCGGGAGATTATAACTTCGTTTGCACACCCCACGCCGCGCTCGGGATGAAAGGGAAGATCAGCGTGAGTTATTAACGCCAGCCCGGTCCTCCGGGACAAACCGCATCCAACGACCCCTGCAACCCACACGACCCACACAACCCGCAAAAAAACGATCGGTATGAAACCATCACCGCTTTTCCTCACCCTCGCGCTCGGTGCGCTCTTGGCGGCCCCCTCCTGCAAGCGGGAGAAGGCCGGTTCCGCCGGTACGGAAGCCACCGCCGCGGCGGTGGCCACCTATGTCCCACCCGGGCAGAAGGACGAGTTCTATCTCTTCTATTCCGGCGGGCACTCCGGCCAGATTTTTGTCGCCGGGATCCCCTCCATGCGGCATATCGCGACGATCCCCGTCTTCGCCCCGTATCCCGGCACCGGGTACGGCTTTGACTTGGAGACGAAGAAACTCCTGGGCGATTACACCTGGGGCGACGTGCATCACCCCGGGCTCTCGCAGACCGACGGCCTGTACGACGGGCGCTGGCTCTTCTGCAATGACAACGCGAACAACCGCGTTGCCCGCATCTCCCTGCGCGATTTCAAAACGAAGGAGATTTTCGGCCCGATCCCGAACTCCAGCGGCGTGCACGGTTCCTCCTTCATCACCGAAAACACGGAGTATATCCTCGTCGCCACCCGCTTCTCCACGCCGCTCCCGCGCGGGCGCTACGCAGAGCTGGCGGACTACCAAAAGGAGTTCACGGGGATGGTCAGCGGCATCAAGGTCGATCCCGAGAGCGGAAAAATGTCCGTCGGCTGGCAGATCAAGACGCCGCCCATCGACTACGATCTCGGCTCCACCGGCAAAGGGCCGAGCAGCGGCTGGGCCTTCTGGACAAGCTACAATACCGAGATGGCGCACGACACGATGGAGGTCAACGCCTCGCAGCAGGACCACGACTACGCCGCGTTCGTGAACTGGCGCGCCGCCGAGAAGGCGGTCGCCGAGGGGAAGGCGGAGCTTTACGAGGGCGTGCCGATGATCGACCCGACGAAAGTTCCCGGCATCCTCTACTACGTGCCGATCGCCAAGTCGCCGCACGGGATCGACACCGACCCGAGCGGCCGCTGGATCTGCGCTTCCGGCAAGCTCCAGCCGACCACGACCGTCTTCGACTTCCAGAAGGTGCTCGCCGCCGTGGAAGCGAAGAACTTCCAGGGGGAATTCCGCGGCATCCCGGTGCTGAAGTACGACGCGATCGTGGAGGGCGAAGTCCCCGTCGGCCTCGGCCCGCTCCATACGCAGTTTGACGGGAAGGGCTTCGGGTACACTTCGCTCTATATCGGCTCCGCCGTGGCGAAGTGGAAGCTCCCGCCGTGGAGCGACGAGGAGAAGGCGCACCTCGACAAGGTTGTGCTCGATACGATCCCCGTTCACTACGCCATCGGCCACCTTGTCATCGGCGGTAGCGACACCAAGAAGCCGTACGGCAAGTGGCTCGTCGCGATGAACAAGATGTCCAAGGGGCGGCATATCTCCGTCGGCCCGAGCCAGCCGGAGAGCAGCGAGCTCATCGACATTGATGGGGCGAAAATGCGGACGGTCTACGAAACCTTCACCGAGCCGGAACCGCACTTCGCCCAGATCCTCAAGGTGGACGCGATCAAGCCGATCGAGGTCTATCCCCAGAAGGAGAACAACGACCCCAACGCCGTCTGGAAAATGGAGGATGCCGTGGTGAAGCGCACCGGGGCCAACAACGTGGAGGTGAAGCTCATCGCCGTCCGCAGCCGGTTCATGCCCGACCGGATCGACGCGAAGGTCGGCGACACGCTGACGGTCCACATCACCAACGTCGAGCAGACCTCCGACATGATCCACGGCTTCGCGATCTCGGAGCATAACCTCAACGTCGTGATGGACCCGGGCGAAACCCGCACCGTCCAGGTCAAACTCACCAAACCGGGGATCTACCCCTTCTACTGCACGAACTTCTGCTCCGCGCTGCACCAGGAGATGCAAGGGTATCTCGCCGTCAAGCCGGCGGAGACTGTTCAAGAATAGTGAAAGACCTGCTTAAAAAGGAGTTCCGCTTCCTCGCCAAGCCGCTAAACCTCGCCTCGCGGGTTTGGCTGCTGGCGGGGGCGCTGGCCCTGATCGCGTCGTTCTTCTTCCCGCTCTGGAAGATCAGCCTCGTCGCCCCGCAGTACGCCGAGGGGTTGAACCTGCGCATCTACTCCTACCGGATCGCCGCCGGGAACGACGGCCAGGATCTCAAGGAGATCAACGAACTCAACCACTACATCGGCATGAAGCCGCTTCATGAAGCCGACTTCCTGGAGATGAAGTGGATTCCGTTCGCGCTCGGGTTCTTCCTTCTCTTCACGCTGCGGGGAGTGGTCTTCGGGATGATGCGGTATGTGATCGATCTCGGAATCCTCTTCTGCTACTTTGGCGTCTTCTCGATGGCCTCGTTTGCCTACCGGCTCTACTCCTACGGCCACACGCTCGACCCGCGCGCGGCGGTCCACATCGAGCCGTTCATGCCGGTGCTCTTTGGCACGCAGCAGATCGCCAATTTCAGGCAGTCGAGCCTGCCGCAGATCGGCTCCTTCCTGCTGGGGGCGTACCTGCTCTGCCTCGTGCTCGCCATCTGGAGTTCGCGCAAGGAAACGTTATGAAGCGGCTTCGCATCGCCGCCGGGGCGCTTCTCCTGCTGGCGATGGCGGCCGCCGGGCGAGGGGCGGACCCGGGTGCCCATTCCGGGGTTGGCTCCTTGCAGGCGCGGCTCGATGCCGCCGCCCCGGGGGCGACGCTGCTCCTCCCCGCCGGGGTGTATGAAGGCCCGGTGGAGATCCGCAAACCGCTCACCCTGCGCGGCGAGCCGGGGGCGGAGATTCGCGGGACGGGGAAGGGGAGCGTCGTGACGATTGCCGCCGAACACGTCACGCTGGAGGGCTTCCGCCTGCGCCGCTCGGGGATTGATCTCGGCCATGACGATGCCGCCGTCTCCGTGCGCGGGAACTTCGCCGTGGTGAAAAACAACCGCATCGAAGAGTGCCTGCACGGCGTCTACGTCCGGAAAAGCAACGATTGCCGCATCGAGGGGAACGTCATCCGGGGCGCGGAGGAGATCCTGGAAAACCCGGAGGGGTTGCGGTTCGGGCCGGACCGGGGCGAAACGTGCGAAACCCCGCTCGACCAGAACCGGCGCGGCAACGGAATCCACCTCTGGAACAGCGAGCGGGCCGTCCTCCTGCGCAACACGATCAGCGGCTCGCGCGACGGCATTTACTTTTCCTTCACCAACCGCTCGCGGGCGATCGGCAACTCGGTGTCGAAAGTCCGCTTCGGGCTGCACTACATGTACTCCGACCACAATTTTTTCGAGGGCAACCGCTTCCGGGAAAACGCGGCGGGGGCGGTGCTGATGCATTCCCGGGGCCTTCTCATTCGCCACAATCTCTTCGCCTCCAACATCGGGCACCGTGGCTACGGCCTGGTCCTGCTCGCCGTGGATGAGTCGCGGGTGGAGCAGAACCGCTTCGCGAACAACAGCGTCGGCCTTTTCGTGGAGTTGAGCAACGGCAACACGCTCCTCGCCAATGCCGTGGTGAACGGGGTGGTCGGCATCCGGCTGAGCGGGAGTTCGGATGCGAACCGCTTCTCCCGGAACGCCGTCGCGGGCAACCTGCACCCGGTCGAAATCGACGACAGCCTGGGGGAGAACCTCTGGGCGATCGACGGTGTGGGCAACTACTGGGCGGATGCCGGGGTCGATCTCGACGGCAACGGCATCGGCGACCTGCCGCACCGGGAAACCGACCTGCTCGGCGCGTTGCGCCGCCCCTTCCCGCTGGCCGCGCTCCTCACCGGCAGCCCCGCGCTGAAAGCCGTCCGGTTTGCGGCGCAGAGCGTCGCGATCCGGGGGGTGCCCGCCGTGGTCGATCCCGCCCCGCTGGTCCGTCCGCCGCGCGAGGCGATGACGGGAGTGGGGTCCAAAGCCGGTTTTTAGAAATCGAACCATGATCGTCGCCGAACGCCTCTCCAAGTCGTACGCCCGGGGCCGCGCGGTGCTCGAAGGGCTCTCCTTTTCCGCCCGCCCGGGCGAGCTGACGCTGCTCGTCGGCGCGAACGGCGTCGGCAAGAGCACGACGCTGCGCATCCTCAGCGGGTTGATCCGCCCCGACGGCGGGGACGCCTGGATCGCCGGGTGCAGCGTGCGCCGCGACCGCCTCGGGGCGCAGCGGCGGCTGAGCTACCTGCCGCAGCAGATCGCCTTTCACCCCCGGCTTTCGTGCGAGGCAATCCTCCGCTTCTACGCGGGGCTGCGGGGGCTTGGCGACGGGGAGGGGGCGCGGCGCGCGGCGCGGCTTTTGGAGAGGGTGGGGCTGGAGGCGGAGGCGGGCAAGCGCACGCACGCCCTCTCCGGCGGGCTGCGGCAGCGGCTCGGGCTGGCCGTGCTGCTCTTGCCGGACGCCCCGGTGCTGCTTCTCGACGAGCCGGGGCTGAGCCTCGACCCGGAGTGGCGCGGCAGGCTCAAGGCGATCCTCCAGGACGAGTCGCGGCGCGGCAGGACGGTTCTGATCGCCACGCACTTGCTGGCCGAGTGGGAAGGGGCGGCGGATCGCGCCTTGTGCGTGCGCCCGGGCGGGAAAATTACGGAGCTTGATCCGCGCCGACTGCGCGACGATTTTGAGCACGCCCCGAACCCGGTGCCTTCCGCAACATGACCTCTCCGATTCTCACGCAGGCCGAAACCGGAAGCGAACCCGTTCCAACTCCGGCTGCGGCTCCGGCGCCACACTGGGCCAGGCAGGCCCGCGCCCTTCTCGCCCGCGACTTCCGCGCCGCCGTGCTCAACCGCTTTCTCCAGCTTCTTTCGGCGGTCAGCCTCGCCGTCGGGCTTGCGCCGCTGGCCGACGAGCACCCGGGGGAAACCGCCCCTTATTTTCTCGTGCAGGCGGTGCTCTATCTCATCCCGCTCTTTGCCCTGCTCATCGGCGTCGGCTCCGCCCAGGGGGAGATCGAGGAGCGCGGCTTTCTGCTCACCCAGCCGGTGCCCCGGCTGGCGATCGCGCTCGGGAAGTGGGTGGCCCTCTGGCTGCCGATGGCGCTCCTCTCCGGCCTTCTCGCGCTCCCCTCCGCTCTCTTTGGCGGGGCCGCCCCCGGCCCGCTCGCCTGGCTTTGGCTGGGCGCGGTGGAGATGGCGGGCCTCTTTCTCGCGCTCGGCATGGCGCTCGGTTTTTCCACTGAGGACCGCGTTAAGGCGAACCTCGGCGCGCTCTGCCTCTGGGTGGCGCTCATCGCGGGGATCGATCTTTTCGCCCTCGGCATGGTGCGGGCGGGCTGGTTCTTCGACACCCCCGCGCTCTGGCTCCTGCTGCTGATGGGGAATCCGTTCGAGGCGTTCCGCGTCGGCGCGCTCTTTTCGCTCGATCAGGCACCGCTCGACCCCGCCCAGATTCCGCCGCTGGGCCGCTGGTGGCTGGCGCATCCGCAGACCTGGCTAGTCCTTCTCGCTGCCGGGTGGACGGTGCTGGCGCTCGGCTGGTGCTGGCTGCGCTTGCGCCGCATGGAGGCGTGATCCGGGGATTGCCGCCCCCCGTTCTTTTGCATGGAAAACGCCGGGGAGGGTTTGACTCGCGGCGCGTTTCAAGATACTCCCGGCATGGTCGTCGGGCTTGGCGAAAGCCGCGCCCGGCATGGGAAATGCCCGAGCGCGCATTGACCCCACCGCCTCGCGGCGGTTCCACCGCGGGCGGACCCAACCTGCTTACAAACCAAGGTGAACCACAAGCCGAACCAACCCGCCTCCCCTCCAGCGGGTACGAACCCTTCCTCCCCCTTGCCGTCCCCCTTGTCCCCCTCTGGCGAACCGCTGCTGCGCTGGAACGTCTTTTTCGAGAACGGCCCCGTTCCGACGATGATCTGCGACGCGAAGACCTGCGCGTTCCTCGCCGTGAACAAGGCAGCCGAGCGGGCCTACGGTTATCCCCGCGCCGAGTTCCTCGCCATGACGATCCGGGATCTCGGCGGCTCGTGCAACGGGGAGGCCGAGCGGATCGAACACACCGGATCATACCGGTACCGCCGCCGCGACGCCACCACGCTCCACGTGGAGATGACCGCCCAGCCGGTCTGCTTCGAGGACGAGGCGGGGAGCCGCCCCGCCTGGCTCATCTACGCCGTCGATGTCTCCGAGCGGCGCGAGATGGAGGCCCGTTTCCTGCGGGTGCAGCGGCTGGAGTGCATCGGGATGCTGGCAAGCGGCGTGGCGCATGATCTCAACAACGTCCTCGCGCCGATCATGATGTCCGCCTCCGTCTTGCGCGGTGGGTTGACCGGCCCGGCGCTGGACGAATTTCTCTCCGTCATTGAACAGAGCGCGCAGAGAGGGGTCAAACTCCTCAGACAAGTGCTTACTTTCGTAAAGGGCGTGGAAGGGGGACGTGTTCCCATGAAAATCGAGCCGGTGATCCGGGAGGTGGTCGAAATGGCCCGCCAGACGTTCCCGGGGACGGTCGGGATCGAACACGAATACCCGGAAGACCCGGAAGA
>CAZYVL010000030.1:21014-22431 GCA_964651005.1 uncultured Chthoniobacteraceae bacterium
AAGAGGGCCTCTGGGAGATTCGGGGCGACGCGACGAAGCTCCACCAGGTGTTCATGAACCTCGCTCTCAACGCCCGCGACGCGATGCCGCACGGCGGCAAGCTCGTCATCCTCGCGCGCAACCGGGAGATCGAAAGTGCCGGGAGTACCTCGCGCACCGGCCTTCCCCCCTGCCTGAGCGGGGCCGAGCCGGGCCGCTATGTGCAGGTGAGCTTCCGCGACACCGGCATCGGCATCCCGGAGGCGGTACGCCGCAAGCTGTTTACCCCGTTTTTTACCACGAAGCCGCCGGAGAAAGGGACGGGGCTGGGCCTTGCCACGGTGCTCGGCATCCTCAAGAGCCACGGCGGGTTGATCGGCGTGGAGAGCGAGGAGGGCAAGGGAGCCTCCTTCACGCTCCTGCTCCCGACCGCCGACGCTCCGAGCGAGCCGCCGCCGAGCCAGGGGCCCGGGCCGGACGGGAAGGGGAAGACGATCCTCGTCGTCGATGACGAAGCGGGGATTCGCAAGCTCGTCAAAGCCATCCTGGAGAGAGCCGGTTACGAAGTCGTCGCCGTCGGCAGCGGCAACGAGGCGATGGCGGAGTACATCCGGCGGCCCGGCGAGATCAAGCTCGTCCTGGTGGACCTCATTATGCCGTCGATGGACGGCCTGACGCTGGCGCGCGCCATCAAGAGCCTCGATCCCGACGCCGTGATTATCGCCACCTCCGGTGCGGAGTCCGAGAGCCGTTTGCAGGAGCTTCGGGCGCTGGGGGTCACGCGCTTTTTGAAGAAGCCGTACCAGGCCCTGGATCTGCTCGCCGCCGTCGAATAACGGCGACCGAACAATCAGGGCAAACTTGGTAAACCCGGCAAACCCGCCGGACCGGCTGCGCCAGGCGCACCGGCCCGCCGGGTGGTGGTCTGCGGCCCCGCAGCCGATTACCACCAGTTCGCCGTATCGTACGGCCCGTAAGGCCACGGGCGTTCCCAACTCCGCGTGACCGGGTTGTAGGTCCGGTTTCCCGGCGCGGTCACGCAAGCGGCCCGCCTCTGGATCAGGAACGATTCGCCCACCGGCTCCAGCCGACGGACGATGCGTGTCCGGTAGACGCCGGGGCAGGTTGTCCCGATCGACTCGCCGACGATTTCCCTCTCCGCAACGGGGCAGGCGCACCCCGCCATCCAGATCGCCCCCGCCAACAGCGGAAGGCTCATCCCCAACCTTGCTTTTGCATTCATGGCTTCTCCTTTGAGGTCGGCAGCGGGGATTCCGCCGACCCGGTTTTATACCAAATCTTTTCAATCATGAGACGCTCTGGCTTGGTCTTTTCGAGTCAGGCGGCGTTGTCAGGCAGAGTCGCTCTTCAGAGATAGCGCCTCCGCCTTCCGCCTTGCCTGGCTCAAAAATCCCGGCGCCATAGCATCTCCTTCTTT
>CAZYVL010000031.1:0-16568 GCA_964651005.1 uncultured Chthoniobacteraceae bacterium
GGGTTTTCGAGCACCTCTTTATACGAATCCGCCGTGCCGATGGCGCTCACGATCCCCTCGCCCACGCGCGCGATGATCGTCTCTTCCGTCGCCCCGCCGACGAAGCGGTCGAGGTGCGAACGAACGGTGACGCGCGCCTTGACCTTCACGCCGATGCCATCCTTCGCCACGCCGTCGATGCTCGCGCGGGCCATCCCGGCGTTGGGGCAGTCGATCACCTTCGGGTTGATGCTCGTGCGCACCGCTTCGAGCACCGTCTTGCCGGTCCCCTTGGTGGCGAGGTCGATGGCGCAGGCGCGGTCGAAGTTGAGCACGATGCCCGCCTTGCCCGCCGCGATCAGCGCGAGGATGACCTGCTGGACGTTGCCGCCCGCCAGATAGTGCGCCTCCAGAGGGTCGGTGGGCATCTCCAGCCCCGCTTTGAGCGCGGTGATGCGGGAATCAACGATGGGGGCCACCGGCACGCCTCGCAGCCACATGGCAACCATGTTCCAGAGACCCACCGGGGCATTGGCGACCTTCGCCCGCACCCAGATCCCGATGAAATTAAAGAGGACGACCGCGATCACCAGCAGCGCGATCGCGCCGATCGCCACGAGAATAAGCACAAAGGCGTTCATGATTGCCCGGGAGAGTACGGGAGTTTCCGGGACGGCGCAAGGAGATCAGGCAGCCCCGGGGAAGGCGAGCCGGGGCGCGGGCGCGTCAACTCCCGCTTCCCCTACGCAGCGTTGAGCGCCTTCAAGATCGCCCTGGCCTCTTCTTCGGTAAACGGGCTTTTCCGCCGGAGCTTGCTGGCCAGCGTGTGCTGGTTGATCCCGGCGCGGCGCGCCAGTTTCGAAAGGCTCAGGACCGGCGCGAACCGGTTGATCTCTTCGCGAGCGAGGTCCGGCTCAGGAACGGGATCGCCGTGGCGGTTCGCGCTTTCGAGCCAAAGGTCCATCGCAACCCCGATCTCCTTGGCGGCCTGCTGCATCGTGGCCCCGTGCGCCACGCACCCCGGCAACGCTGGAACCTCGGCGACGTAAGATTCGTCCTCGTTGCTCCAATAGATACGGGTTAGATAGCGATTGATCTTTTTTTTCATGGCTTCAACAGTTTTCGGATTTCGCGGATGTAAACAGGCTTGATCTCCTTGCCGTGGCACGGGAGGACCATTTTCCGGCCATCGGCGTGTCGATATACCCGGTGGCTTCCCTTTCCGCCGTCCAGGATGAAACCGGCGTGCAGGAGAAGGAGTTCGGCCTCCTCGAAGCTGAAGGCTTTGTCCTGGTTCCCCGCCATCAGCTTTTTCAGAAGTTTCTCCCGCTTGCTCACACGGGAGAGGATGCACTAAAATTCGTGCATCTTCAAGCGATCTTCAAACGGAACGCACGAAATTTTTTGCATTCCGGAAGCACTGAACGTCACTTCGGGTGGATTTTTGCTTCGCCCGTTGAGCAGCCCATTCAGAGCCTATTCCGCCCGCAATCCCCCCCCTTGAAAGAAAATGGTGGAGGCGAGGGGAGTTGAACCCCTGTCCTTCAAACCATCAATACCCGCTTCTACATGCTTATCCGGCCTACTTTTTAGAACGGCGGCTGCGGACCGACGCGCGTCTGCCGTTCGAGCGACCACGAAATTTTCTCACCTTCGGGCGCGGTCACTCCGCCCTCGGGCCAGCCTGCTGTCTTCGTCCCCGGCTGTAGCAGGCGTCCGGTCGGGAACGTCACGGTCAATTAAGCCGCGAGAGCAAGGTCGTTAGACTCTGCATTTATTTTGTTTGGTCCGGTGTTTAACGAGGCCAACGAACCATCCTCGGCATGCAACGTGTGCTTCAGGCTTGGAGTCGAAACCAGTACGCCCCCATTCGAGCCGAAATCTATCCCGTTTTTCTATTGAGGCAAGCCCCTTCGCGAAAAATGCGCTCGACACACCCCCTCTTGCGCACGATTTTCCGATGTGCGCATTTCCCGAAAATCCGAGTATGCCATCCGCTCCCTGGTGGCAATGGCGCGCCAGCCGCGCTCCTGGAGCATCCAGGAACTCTCGGGCCAGGAGGCCATTCCTGTCAAATTTCTCGAACAGATCCTCCTCACGCTGCGGCATGCGGGGTATCTCTCCGCCAAACGCGGCGTCGGCGGCGGCTACACCCTGCGGGCCGCCCCCTCCATGATCAAGCTCGGCGACGTGATCCGGACAATGGACGGCCCGATCGCACCGGTCCCGTGCGCAGCCGCCCAGCCGACGGAAACCTGCACCTGCCCCAACCCCGCCACCTGCCCCCTGCGCCTCGTGATGACGGAAGTGCGCTCGCAGATCGTC
The DNA here is from genome assembly GCA_964651005.1 of uncultured Chthoniobacteraceae bacterium. GTDB lineage: Bacteria > Verrucomicrobiota > Verrucomicrobiia > Chthoniobacterales > Chthoniobacteraceae > DATMFV01. The sequence continues at coordinate 2,305 of CAZYVL010000031.1, forward strand.
GAGATGCTCGATGCGAAAACCATTGATGACATGGCGAAGATGCAGCCGGGGAACGTGCTGGCGTTCGAGATTTAGCAGATACCTCCCCCGGGAATAGCCTCGGTCGCCCCCGCTCACCCCGCCCGCCCCAGCAACGGCAGCTTCAGCCGGAAGAGCGAGCCGTGCGGCGGCCTCGGCTCCTGCACGACCTCGCCGCCGAGATTCATCATCACCTGCCAGACGATGAAAAGCCCAAGCCCCGCGCCCGGCGCGCCATCCCGGGGCCGGTTACGCCCCTTGTAAAATTTGCGGAAAAGCCGTCCGCGCTCCTTCTCCGGGATGCCCGGACCTTCGTCGGCCACTTCGATGCAGCAGACGCTCTCCTTTTGAAAAAGCGCGACCTTCACCCGCGCGCCGGAAGGCGAGAACTTGATCGCGTTCGCAAGCAGGTTATCCAACGCCTGCTCCAGCGCGCCGGGGTCGGTTTCAATCTCGATCTCCTCCCCGGGAAGCTCGGTTTCAAGGCAAACAGCGCGCGCCTTCGCCATGGCCGCGAACTGGCCGACGCGTTCCTCCACGAACCCTTTGGCGTCGATCCGCCGCGGCTCGATGACATCGGCCCCGTGCTCCGCGGCGTGCGCCTCCAGGAGCCGTTTGATGAGGCCGAGCATCCCGTCAAACGCCTGCCCGCACTGCTCCAGGACGTTCCGGTACGGCTCCCGCCGCCATTCCTCCTGTACCTTGAGAAGTTCGAAAAGCCCCTGCACGTTGAAAAGCGGGCTGCGCAGGTCGTGCGCGGCAATCGCCATGATCTCGTTCATTTCCTCGTTGTGCTGCTTTAGTTGGGCGTTGGCCGCCTCCATCTCGCGGTTGCGCCGGGCGAGCAGCCGCCCGTTCTGGAAATCCTGCCACTCCTTGGCGAAGAGGAAATGCGCGGCCATACAGCCGACGACGAGCGTGTCCAGCCCGCCGAGCAACGCCACCAGGATGCGATCCGAGCCGGTTTTCGAAAACCAGAGCAGCAGCGAAAAAACCAGGTGATTGGCCAGCAGGAGCGAAAAAAATTCGCGCGGCGGAATCCGAAAGAGCACCGAGACCATCACGACCCCAAGCGTGTACGACTGGTTTTCCCCGAACCGGGAGAGGCCCGCGAAATAATACCCCGTCATCGCGATCAGGCAGTAGACGTAGTAGGCCAGCACGAGGCTCCGCCTCCACCAGAGCGGCCCCATGCGCTTTCTCCCCAAGAGCGTCAGCCCGAGAAAGACGAAAGCCAGGAAGATGTCGAACATTCCCCAGAGGTCGATCTGCCCCTGGTGCCAGGAAGAGCGGTTGGCAATGAAAATGCCCAGGCTGATGGGCAGGCAGATCAGGATGAACCAGAGCATCCGGCGGAGGTTCCCAGCGGTAATCTCCTCCAGAAAAGCGATCCGCTCCTCCCTGGGCACCGCGCGGTTTCCCCAGCGCCGCATGGCCGGTTCCGGCAGGGCGGCACTCAAGGAAAAACCTCCTCGCGAGCCGGCGGCAGATCGGGCCCTTCCGCCGAGCCCCGCCCGGAGCCGGGGAGACGGCACACGCGCAAGTGGACGATCGAATGATCGTCTACCGGCAACAGACTCAATTTCCGCATGCCGCCGGATTAGAACGCCTCGGCGTCCCGCAAACAAGCGGCATTTCCGGCGATCCTCCCGAAACGCCAAAGGCCGTCCGCCTGGAAATCGTTCCAGGCGGACGGTGGAAGGGAAGAGGACCGGTTAGGCCAGGCTGCCCTTAAACCGGCGGCGGAAGGCCAGGCCGACGGCAGCGATGCCGAGAAGCGCCCACGTCCCCGGTTCCGGGACCGCCGTGGCGACGGTGTACCCGCCGAGTCCGTCGATCCCGGTTGCGGCCAGGCCAGCGGCGTCGGTGGCGTAATACTGGAGCGTCATATGCTCGCGATCGACTTCCAGCCACCCGCCTTCCGTCTTGGCGAGGATCGCTCCGGAGTTAAGAGCAATTTCGAACGGGTTGGAGTTGGTCTGATCTCCCGCCCACGCGAAATAACCGCCGTCAAACTTCAGATAGTTGTCCGAGGCGATGGAGAGCCTCCAAAACTCCGATTCCGTCAGCTTCATCATGCCGCCGTCCTCCAGAGTGATGCTGCTGCCGGTGGTGCCCGAAGCGAATCCCATCATGATCCGGGAGCTCGTGACCATGGAACCGGTGCCGCTGATCGTCAGGTCGTTATTCGAGGCGGTGGAGTACTGGTTGATCCGGAGTTCCCCGGCTTTCACAATGCTTCCGTCTTCGACGATCATTTGATTGTGGGAGCTGCTGCTTCCGAAAGCGAGAATGTTCCCCTCGGTGTCCCAGGTGGAACCACCAGTCATCGTCACGGTGTTGTAATCGGAGGCGTCATACCAACCGATGGTGAAAGTTTCGGATGTGATCGCAGCTCCAGACTGGACGGTAAGGGAGTTGTACGAGTTCTCGTACCCCACGATGCTGTTGCCAGAATAACCCGTCGAATAGCCTGGCGCATTTCCGAGGATATATTCGGCCGGATTGCCCGCCGTGCCACCCCCGTCCATCCAGACGGGAACGGAGTCGTCGGTGGCGATCAGATCGGCGCGGAGGGTGGAACCGGCCCCGGCCATGAGGAGCGCGGCGAGAGCGAAACGGGAGAGACAGTGAGAATAGAGGGTTTTCATCAATGCAATGTTTCCTGGTTTGAGTTGGGTTGGGGGGAACGCCTGCATTTGCACCGTACTTTTTTCGGCGAAAATGGAGGGTCGTCGTTCCCGTCGCCGATTCTTCTACCAGAGAACCCGCCGGTTCCGCGTCGGCTGCGAAGTCGTCTTTTTCTTGTAGGGTTTGCTCCTACACGATTACCGCGGGAGCCGCTCCCAGATCGCTTCCGCCGCGCGGCGGCTTGCCCCCCCCTCGCCCAGCCCGGCGATCACCTTGCGGAGTTCCGCCTGCTGCCCGGCGCGTCTGGCCGGGTCGGCAAGGAATGCAAGCGCCTCCCGCGCTACCGCACCCGGCTCGGCTCCGCTTTGCAGGAACTCCGGGACAATGGCGCGCCCGGCGAGGATGTTGACCATCCCGAGGAACGGCACCCGCACCAGCCGTTTGCCCACCTCCCAGGTGAGCGGCGCAACCTTGTAAAGAAGCACGAACGGCATTTCGAAAAACGCCGCCTCCACCGTCGCGGTGCCGGAGGCGACCATCCCGAAGGTGGCGCGCTGCATCAGCTCGTGCGAAAGGCCGACGCGGATCGTCAGTTCCACGCCCGCTCCCGCTTCAGCCTCGGCCACCAGGGCGCGCATCGCCTCCGCCAGCGGCTCGGAGGCGGCGGCGGCCTCGAACTGAAGCTCCGGCCTCTCGCGACGCATCCGCACGGCGGCGGCGATCATCACGGGGAAGATTTTCGCAACCTCCCGGGAGCGGCTTCCGGGAAAAAGGCCAACCAGCGCCGGTTCGCGCGGGAACGCGGCGGAATCCCGTTTGGCCGCCAGGGTATCGAGCAGCGGATGGCCGACAAAAACCGCCGGAAGGCCCGATTTCTCATAAAGCGCCTGCTCGAACGGGAAGATGCAGAGCATAAGATCGAGCATGCGCGCCATCTGCGGGATGCGCCGCCGGTTCCACGCCCAGACCTGCGGGCTGATGTAGTAAAGCAGCCGGGGAATCTCGCCCCGGGCGCGATCCCGACGGCGGCGGAGCGCCTTCGCCATGCGGAGGTTGAACCCGGGATAGTCGATGAAGACCACGGCATCCGGGCGGAGCGCGTCGATCTCCGCAAGCATCGCGTCAAACTGCCGTTTGAAGTAGCGGTACTTTTTGAGTACGTCCCAGAGGCCGACGACCGCCTCGCCGCTCCAGTCCTGCACCGCCGGAGCGAGCGCGCGCATCCGGGGGCCGCCCGCGCCGTAAAACTCCACGCTCCCGCCGTGTTCCCGCGCCAGCGCGGTGAGGCTTTGCATCACCTCCGCACCGCGCGCGTCGCCGCTCGCCTCACCTGCGATCAAATAGAGTTTCATGCCTGCGCCGATGGCGCGCCGTGTTCGATCTGCCGGGTGATCTCGATGGCCAGCTCCAGCGCGGCCGCCCCCGCGTAGCCAGACACCTTCGGCTGCGTCCCCTCGCGGGCGCACTGCACAAAGGCCGCCAGCTCCCGCTTGAGCGGCTCGTCCTTCTCGATCTCCACCGTCTCGCGCACGATCCCCCCCGCGCCGAGCCGGTGGATCTCGCCGCTCTGATTCTGGTAGTCGAGCGAGAGATAGGCGTCATTCTGGAAGACGCGGATCTTGCGCATCTTCTCCGGGCTGATCCGGCTGGCGGTCAGGTTCGCCACGCAGCCGTTCTCGAACCGGATGCGCGCGTTGGCGATGTCCTCCCCGCGGCTGAGGACCGGCACGCCCACCGCATCGACGTACTTCACGGGCGAGCGGACGAGGTGCAGGACGATCTCCAGATCGTGGATCATCAGGTCGAGCACCACGCCGATCTCGATGCTCCGCCCGGGGTAAGGCGAGAGCCGGTGCGCCTCGATGAACTGCGGCCGCGTCAGCCGCGCCTCCAGCGCGCCGAGCACCGGGTTGAACCGCTCGATGTGCCCGACCTGCAAGACGCGCCCGGCGCGCTGCGCGAGGTCGGCGAGCGCCTTGGCGTCACGCGTGTTTTCGGTAATCGGCTTTTCCACCAGGCAATGCTTCCCCTGCTCCAGCAGGAAGCTGGCAACCGGGAAGTGCGTCGGCGTGGGGGTGGCGATGGTGGCGGCGTCCACGAGCGTGGCGAACTCCTCCAGCGACGCGACGGCCCGCACCCCGAGCCGCCCGGCGATCTCCCCCGCCGTCCCGGCGTTCGCATCGTAAATGGCCGCGAACTCCACCCCCGGCAACTCCGAGAGGACGCGCGCATGGTTTTTCCCGATCGATCCGGTCCCGACAACTCCGACTCTGATTTTCTGCATAAAAAACGAAAGGCTACTCGCCGCCCTCGGACGCACCGACGCCGACGAGCGAAATCTTGCGTTGCGCCGCCTCTCTGGCGACCGCCTCCGGGTCGAGCACCAGCGTCAGCCCCGCCTCCACGGCGATCACCCGGATGCGCGCCCGCGCGGCGACCTCCAAGGTTTTCGTGCCGATCACCGGCACGTCAAAACGCAGATCCTGGTTCGGCTTGGAGACCTTCACGACGACCGCCTCCTTGCGCCCCAGTTCCCCGCCCCGGAGGATGGTGGCGTTGGTGCCGTCAAACCCTTCCACGGCCAGCACCGTACCGCCCTTGACCACGACGCTCTGGCCGATGTCGAGGCGGCTGATCTCCTTGGCGATGCCGAACCCGAAGCGCACATCCTCCTGCTCACGGCGCGAGAGGCGCGGCCCGGCGAAGAGGCCCGGCGCGGCGAGATCCTCCTCCATAAACGTCGTGGCGGGCAGGAGCGTGACCCCGGCGCGGGCGAGTTCCTCGCCGATCGCCCCGAAGATCGACTCCGCGTTGCGCCGCCGCAACCGGGCGAGCACGAGGAGCGCCTTCACGTCGGGCCGCAGGGCGAATAGATTCCCCGGGGCGATCTGCCCCGCCATGATCGCCTGCCGCGTCCCCCGCTTTTCGAAAAACCGGATCAAACGCCCCAACTGCCCCACCCGCATCCACTCGATCTCATCCACCTCGCGCGCCAGCGCCGGATCGGTCTCCCCCTCGAAGGCGGCGGCGACGATCTTCCGCACCCCGGAGGCCCGCGCGCGGCGCGCCAGCGCGAACGGATAGGACCCATTCCCGGCGATCAAACCAAGCGGGTCCAGGGCCGGAACGCCTTCTGGAGATTGCGGTTGAGGGGGCAAGGTCATGCGGATCGGGGCAAGTTCGAAAGTGCGAACGTATCGGCTCCGCGCGAACTTTCCAAACCGCATTTTCACCCCCCGGGCCGATGCGCCGTTCAGCGGCTGAGCTTGCGGCGCGGCACGCGGCAGACCACCCGCGTGCCTTCCTCCGGGGCGGAGTGGAACTCCAGGGTGGCCCCGATGATCTTGGCCCGGTATTGCATGGTATGCATCCCGAGGCCGCTGGAAGACTCCGACTCCTGGACGCGCACGGTATTCCGGGAGAAGCCGACGCCGTTATCCCGGATGACGACCACGACGACGCTCTCCCTCGCCTCCAGGGAGACCACCACCTCCGAGGCGCAGCTATGCTTGACGGCGTTGTGCAGCGCCTCCTGGACGATGCGGTAAAGGTGGATCGCCGCCGAGCCGTTCTTGACGTAGAGCGGCTCGCCGCATTCGAAGACGCACCGCACGCGGAAGAGCTGCTCGGTGCTGGCAACGAGCATTTCCAGGTTGGTGAGCAAGCCCGTATCGACCAGGTTCAGCGGGGAGAGACCGCGCGCCAGGGTCCGGGCGTGGTCCACGGCTTGCCGGACGAGCTGCGTGACGTGGAGCGCCTCCTTCGCCTGCGGAAGACCGAGCGCCGCCAGCTCTTCGTAGAGGACGTTGGAGACCAGCGAGATGCCGACGAGATGCTGGCAGAGGTCGTCATGCAAATCCTGGCCGATGCGCTGCTTCTCCCGGTCGGAGATTTCCAGAATCTCTTTCTCCAGCCGACGGCGCTCGGTGGTGTCGCGCACGATCAGCGAGAAGCCGGTCGTCTGGCGGTCGCGGTCATGGATCGGCGAGAGCGTGAGCGAGGCGTCGATCTTCCGGCCGTTCTTGTGCAGCAGGACGGTTTCGATGTCGTTGGTCCCCTTGTTGCGCAGCGCGGCGTTGCGCAGCTCGCAGAATGCCTCCCGCCATTCCGAAGGGATCAGAAGCTGGACCGATTTTCTCAGGATCTCCTTCTCCGGGTAGCCGAAGATGCGTTCCGCCGCCGGGTTCCAACTGATGACGACCCCTTCCGGGTCGGCGCTGACGATGGCGTCGTTGGAGGATTCGACGATGTTGGCAAAGCGCACGAGATCGGCCTCGGTCTGTTTGCGCTCGGTGATGTCCCGCTCGTTGATGACGATCGCGCCGACGCTCGGGTCGTCGAGAAGGTTCGTGGCCGTCGTCTCCATCCATTGCCACTCGCCGCCGCTGCGCAGCGCGCGGTACTCGCCGGTCATCGAAATGCCGGGGAGTTCCAGCAGCTCGCGGAACCGGCGGCGCAGGGCGGGAATATCCTGGGGATGCGCCCAGAGGAAGGCATCGGTGCCGACCATCTCCTCCAGCTCAAAGCCGAGGATGCGCTTCGTGGAGGGGCTGGTGTAGCGGATCGTCCCGTCGCGCGCGAGCAGCGCCACGCGGTCGGCGCTCTTCTCGATGAGCGCGCGGAAATGGCGCTCGCTCTTTTCCAGGGTTTTCTCCACCCGGCGGTGGTTGGAGACATCGCGCGTGACGCCGAAGATGGCGGCCACTTCGCTGCGGTGGTTGCGGTAGACCCCCTTGCTGACGCTGAAATGGCGCGGCCCCCGGGGCGTCTCCACCATCAGCTCAAAGTCGAACGTCTGCCCGGTGGTGAGGACGAGAAGGTTCTGCTCCTGGAGGGTGACGGCCAGCTCGGGCTTGAAGATTTCGAAGAACGTCTTGCCGATCAACTGGGCGGGGCTGAAGCCGAGCGCCTCGGCGTAGACGCTGTTGACGACAAAATAACGCCCCTCCTTGTCGTAGAGGAAGACGCCTTCGCGCAGGTGCTCGACGGTGTGCTGGAAGAGCGCGTGGCTCTCGCGGAGGTCGGTCTCGGCCTTGCGCAGTTCCGTCACCGGGCGGTGAAGAAACAGGAAAGCCCCCTCGCCGTAGGCGGGCAGCGGCGAGGCGCGGACCACGAACCAGCAGCGCCGCCCTTCGAGCATCGCGGAAACCTCCCACCCGTTCGCGGCGATACTGGTGGCAGCGGTGGCGGGATCTGCGGACGCCCCTTCCAGAAAAGCGCGCACCCCGGCTTCAAACGCGGCCTTCTCCTCCGCCTTCTCCCCAAAGAGGCGCGCGGCAAGGCCGAGATAGTTTCCCCTATCGCCCCTATCGCCCGTGTTTCCTGTATCTCCAGCGGGAAGATCGCCCAGAGCGGCGCGCCACGCGGCGTTGGAGGCGAGCTGGCGGCCCTCGCGGTCAAGGACAACCACGAGATCCGGCAGCGCGTCGAGGACGGCATCGAGAATCCTCAGAAACTCTTCGGGAGCTTTCGCGTCGGGTCGGATCCCTTTTCTCTCCCCGAAGAGTGGAGCAGATTCCGTTGCCGCTGATTGGTCCCTGGCAGATCCTTTGGTCATTTTTTGGTGGCACTTGCTCCTTGCCTTCCCCGTGAAGGCAAGTCCGCTGCCTTCCGGATAAAAGATTTATTACACCGATGCAATTTGCACGGGCAAGCACGAACGCTCAAACGGAGAAAACCCGTGGCGCGCAGGGGGGCTCTCCCCCATTCCTTGGGCTTGACTCCGAGGTCAACCCCGGATTTGCCCTTCCCCCCGGATCTGGTATTTGTACGTCGTCAGCTCTTCGAGCGCCATCGGCCCGCGCGCGTGCAGCTTGTCGGTGCTGATGCCGATCTCCGCGCCAAAGCCGAATTCGCCGCCGTCGGTGAACCGGGTGCTGGCGTTCCAGTAGACGGTGGCGCTGTCCACTTCGTTCAGGAATTTCTCCGCGGTGCGCTCGTTGGAAGTCACGATGCAGTCGCTGTGGTGGGAGCCGTACTGCTCGATGTGGGCGATCGCCTCGTCGTCGCTCTCCACGACGCGCGCGGCAAGGATGAGGTCGAGGTATTCCGTGCTCCAGTCCGCCTCGCTGGCCGGTTTCGCCTCCCCGCCGAGGATGCGGCAGACGGCCTCGTCGCCCCGGATTTCCACCCCCTTCTCCCGGAACGCCTTGCGGGCTTTCTCGAAGAAGGGGAGCGCCACGTCACGATGCACGAGCACCGTTTCGAGCGCGTTGCAGACGCCGGGGCGCTGCGTCTTCGCGTTGAGGACGATCGCCTCCGCCATATCAAGGTCGGCCTCCTTGTCCACGTACGCGATGCAGACGCCGTGGTAATGTTTGATGACGGGCATCCGCGCCGCGCGGACGACCGCCTCGATCAACGCATGGCCGCCGCGCGGGACGATCATGTCGAGATACCGGTCCATCCCCGCCATGATCGTCACGGCCTCGCGGTCGGTGGTCGGCACGAGGAGAATGGCATCCGCGGGCAGCCCCGCACGGGCAGCCCCCCGGCTCAGCGCGGCGGCGATGGCGCGGTTGGAGTCGATCGATTCGCTCCCGCCCCGCAGGATCGTGGCGTTGCCCGTCTTGGTGCAGAGAACGGCGGCGTCGCTGGTGACGTTCGGGCGCGATTCGTAGATGATCCCGATGACGCCGATGGGGACGCGCACCTTGGCGATGCGGATGCCGTTGGGGCGGCTCCATTCCCGGATCGTCTCGCCGACGGGATCGGGCAAAGCGGCGACCTGCCGGATTCCCTCGGCCATCCCGGCAATGCGCGCGGGCGTGAGCCGGAGGCGGTCGGTCATCGCGCTGGAAAGGCCGGTGGCGCGGGCGAGATCGCGGGCATTGGCCTCCAGCAGTTCGCCTTCGGAGGCAAGCAGCTCCTCCGCCATCGCCAGGAGACCGGCGTTCTTGCGCGGCGCGTCGAGGCGGGCCAGCTCGCGGGAGGCCGCGCGGGCGCGGCGGCCAAGATCGTGGATCTGTTCTTGAAGGTCTTGGGTGTTCATGGGCTGCGAGGGAAACTAGGCCGCCCGTCAGCAGGCGGAAGGGTGAAAGTACGTCCCGACGGCCTCCCCCGCAAGGATCGCCGCGACGGCCCCGGGGCGGCGGCCATTTGCAATCACCGCCGGGATGCCCGCGCCGAGAGCGGTTTTGACCGACTGTAATTTCGAAACCATGCCGCCGGTGCCAAAGCGCCCCTTGGTCGGCTGGGCGTAGTCGAGCACCGCGTCGATGTCGCGCACCTCGGGGACCACCTCGGAGCCGTTGAGCAGCCCTTCGGCGCTGGTGAGGAGGATGAGGAGATCGGCCCCGGCAAGCATCGCCACCTCGGCGGAGAGGCGGTCGTTATCACCAAAGCGCAGCTCCTCCACCGCCACGGAGTCGTTTTCGTTGATGATCGGCACCACTCCCCGCTGGGTCAGGAGCCGGTCGAGCGTGTTGGTGACATTGGCGCGGCGCGTGCGGCTGTCGAGATCGCCGTGGGTGAGGAGCAGTTGGGCGACGTGCAGGCCGTGCGCCATGAACGCCGTCTCGTAAAGCTGCATGAGCTTGCACTGGCCCACGGCGGCGCACGCCTGCACGCCCGCGAGATCGCCGGGGCGCTCGGAAAGCCCGAGCGTCATCAACCCCGCCCCGACCGCGCCGCTGGATACCAGCACGCACTCCACCCCCGCCCCGACGGCGGCGGCGACCTCGGCGGAGAGGCGGTCGATCTGCCCCTGGTCGAGCGTGCTCGCCTCCGGCTGCGTGAGGATGCCGGTGCCAAACTTGAGGACGAGACGCCTGGGGGGCGTGGAACGCTGCGCGGTGCGGGACATGGGTTTGCAGGAAGAAACGAGCGCAAAGCGATAGCGCGACGGCACGGGCGTTTACAAGCGGAAAGCGAAAAGCGTGCGTTCCCACCCCCCGCGAGGGTTTTCACAATTTGCGCTTGCCCGCAATATCGCGGCCCGTAGAGTTTGCCCATGACCTCTGCGACTCCGGTCGCCTACGATTCCAAGATCGAAGGCAACGTGATCTTCACCCAAACCGACGCCGCCATCAACTGGATGCGGAAGAATTCGCTCTGGCCGATGCCGATGGGGCTGGCCTGCTGCGCGATCGAGCTGATGGCGACGGCCTCCTCCCGCTTCGACATCTCGCGCTTCGGGGCGGAGGTGATGCGCTTCTCCCCGCGCCAGAGCGATCTGATGATCGTCGCGGGCACGGTGACCTACAAGATGGCGCTCGCCGTCAAGCGCATCTACGAGCAGATGACGGAGCCGAAGTGGGTGATCGCGATGGGGGCGTGCGCCTCCAGCGGCGGGATGTACCGGAGCTACGCGGTGCTCCAGGGGGTGGACCAGATCATCCCGGTGGATGTCTACGTCTCCGGCTGCCCCCCGCGCCCGGAAGCCTTGCTGGAAGGGCTGATGCGGCTCCAGAAGAAGATCGAAACGGAAAAATCGCTCCTCGCCCAGAAACGCGAACTCCTTGCCTCCCTCCCCCTGCCATGAGCATGACTCTCTCCGAAGCCGTCGCCGCCCTTGAGGCGCAATACCCGGTTCTCTCCAAGCACGAATTTCGCGGGGAGACCACGCTCGTCATCGGGCGGGAACGCATCGCGGAGGTCGCCGCCGCCGCCCGGAGCCTCGGCTTCGACACGCTCGCCGATCTCTCCAGCGTGGACAACTTCGGCGAGGAACCGCGCTTTGAGGTCGTCTACGAGCTTTATTCCCTGACGGACAACCACTATCTCCGCCTCAAGGCGAGCGTCTCCGAGGACGACCTGGAAGTCCCCACCGTCACCGGCGTCTGGAGCACCGCCAACTGGCATGAGCGCGAGGTTTACGACATGATGGGGATCCGCTTTTCCGGGCACCCGGACCTCCGCCGCATCCTGATGTGGGAGGGGTACCCGTACTTCCCGCTTCGCAAGGATTTCCCGCTGGCCGGGAAGCCGAGCGAGATGCCCGATGTCGCCTTCACGAAGGCCGCGCCGCTCGAAGGCGGCCCCTTCGTCACGCAGCCGAGCAACGCAACCGTGAAAGACCGCGAACCGCGCGCCCGGCGGATCAGCGAAGAATAAGAAGAGGCTCTTTCCCCTCGCCCCCTGCCGCGTTCCGCGCCTTCCCCTCCCGCGTCCCATGAAGCCGCTCCACTTCTACCTCACCTCGCTCCTCGGTTTTGTCGGGCTGCTTCTGGGCATCGCCCTGGTGGCCATCGACCAGTCCAACGAGCGGCTGCAAACCGCCTCCCTGGCGCAGCAGGAGGAGATCAACCGGGGCGCGGTGGAGCGGCAGACCTTCCAGAATCTCCTGCACGACCTCGCCCCGCTGGCGGCCCAGGATGAAAGCATCCGGGCGATTCTGATGCGCAACGGCTTCCGGATTTCCACCCCCTCCTCCCCCGCCCAATGAGCGCCCCCCGTTCCACCGCTGCCCTCCCGCGCGGCGAAGCCGACAACGCAGGCAACGCAGGCAAAACCTCCCGGGACAACGGGAGCGCCCCCGCCGCGCTGACCGCGTTCCTGCCGCTCTTTCTCCTCGCCGCCGGGTTCCTCGTCTTTGAGAGCCACCAGATCATCCGGTGCATCCGGGAGCGGACGGAGCTCCAGCAGCGCATCGCGGAGCAGGAGAAAGCCGTGCAGCAGGGGAAGGAAATCCGCGAGCGGCTCGGCCACCTCGCTTCGGGCGTTCTGGAAGCCGCCAAAACGAACGGGAACGCCCGCCAGATCGCCACCAAATACAAGATCACCCCCAACCCCCCGGCTCAACCGGCCGAGGCGCAATAGCCCCCCCGCTCATGGAACAGACCGCCCGCGCCGTCGTGCAGCGGTTGCAGAGCGCCGGGTTCCAGGCGCTTTTCGCCGGGGGATGCGTGCGCGACGCCTTGATGGGGCTCTCCCCCAAGGATTACGACATCGCCACGAGCGCCCCTCCCGAGGCGGTACGGAGCCTCTTCGCCCGGACCTACGCGGTCGGCGCGCATTTCGGCGTCGTCATCGTGCTCGAAGGCGGGCATGAGTTCCAGGTCGCCACGTTCCGCTCCGACGACGCCTACGTCGATGGCCGCCGCCCTGTCGGTGTCACCTTCTCCGACCCGCAGCACGATGCCCAACGGCGCGACTTCACCATCAACGGCATGTTCTACGACCCGATGCGCGAGGAAGTCGTCGATTACGTGCATGGCCGCGACGATCTCCGCGCGCGGCGGCTGCGGGCCATCGGCGACCCCGCCGCCCGTTTCCGCGAAGACCGGCTGCGGCTGCTGCGGGCGATCCGGTTCGCGGCGGGCCTCGGGTTCGAGATCGACCCGGCGACCTGGGCCGCGATCCGGGAGAACGCCAGGGCGATCCACGCCGTCAGCGCGGAGCGCATCCGCGAGGAACTCGTCCGGATCTTCCTGGCCCCCACGCGGCTGCGCGGCTTCGATCTTCTCGACGCCAGCGGCCTGCTGGCGGAAATCGTGCCGGAGATCACGGCGCTCAAAGGGTGCGAACAGCCGCCGCAGTTTCACCCGGAGGGGGATGTCTACGTGCACACCCGGATGATGCTCGGGCTTCTGCCGGAGAGCGTTTCCACGCCGCTCGTCTTCAGCGTGCTCTTCCACGACATCGGCAAGCCGCCGACCTTCTCGCGCGACACGGAGGAGGAAGGGGGGCGGATCCGCTTCAGCGGACACGACAAGGTGGGCGCGGAGATGACGCTTGCGATCATGGAACGGCTGCGCTTCTCGCGGGGCGAGATCGACGCGACGGTGGAGGCGGTCGCCAACCACATGGTCTTCAAGGATGTGCAGTCGATGCGCGTCGCCCGGCTCAAACGCTTCATGGCGCGCCCGCATTTCGAGGACGAACTGGAGCTGCACCGCGTCGATTGCGAGAGCAGCCACCGGATGCTCGACAACTACCACTTCCTCAAGGAGAAGCGGGAGGAGTTCGCCCGCGAACCGTTGATCCCCCCGCCCCTCGTCACCGGGCGCGATCTTCTGGCGATGGGGTGGAAGCCCGGCCCAGACATCGGAAAAATCCTCGAAGCGGCGCAAACCCGCCAGATGGAAGGCGGCTTCACCTCCCGCGAGGAAGCTCTCACCTGGCTGGGCGAGCAGTTTCCGCCTCCGGCCAGACCATAGTTTTGCGTAGCCGCAATTCTGCTTTTCTGCGCTCGCGATCCGATCCATCCTCCCGACCACTCTTTTTTCCGACATGGTAGCCAACATCTCCAACCCGAGCTTTTCCGGCGGCCTGAACATCGCCGTGAAAGTTCCCCTGCACCTCTACTCCGCCACCATCGCGTTTTACCGCGACACCCTTGGCCTTCCGCTCGTGGAAGAGGAACCCGAGGGGTGCATCTTTCAGTTCGGGCCGTTGCGCCTCTGGGTGGACAAAGCGCCGCAGCTCGCGAAGACCGATGTTTGGCTGGAGCTGGAAACCAACGACACCGAGGCCGCCGCCCGGTATCTCAAGAACCACGGGGTCGCCCGCCGCGACGAAATCGAGGCGCTTCCCGAGGATTTTGACGGATTTTTCGTGACAGACCCCGCCGGAGTGATCCACTTGGTGGTCGGGGATTCCCAGTATTGACCCCCCCCCCCGCGTGCCCGCCCTTCTCCCCCCCCCCCTTGCCCCTCCCCTGCCCCCCCACCGCA
>CAZYVL010000031.1:16578-22373 GCA_964651005.1 uncultured Chthoniobacteraceae bacterium
CCGACGATCGCGACGCCTGCGCGCGCGCCAGCGCCGCCTTCACCTCCTTCACCCCCCCTCACTTGCCCTTCACCTGCCCCGCGACCGAACCCGATTTTCCAGAATAAACCGGCTTTGTGAAAATTTTCACAAAGCACTTGTCAAAGCCCCCGATTCCCTGTTTTATCACGCACCCGAAACGCCGGTGCCTCTCGGTCGGCGCGATTTTTTCGTCGCGCTCTTCCCATCCCCGGCGCTCCTGCTTTTTATGACTATCTGCCTTTCCAATCCTTTTCCCGATCTGCCTGCCAAGCCGATTCCCGGAAAGATCGTTCGCCGCGCGCTTCGCGGATGGCTTCTGGGCATCCTGGCGTTCGTCATCGCCCTCGGCGGGGCCGCGCCCCGGTCCTTCGCCGACCACGCCGAGGCCGCCCCAGCCGTAGCGCAGGCGCAGATCGAGGGGCATGAAGCTCATGAAGGCGAAGCCGCTCACGCCGAGGAGCACGCCGAAGGAAAACACGGACTGCCGCAGAGCGCCCCGCTGATCCTCGATACCCAGTATTTCAAGATCAACAGCTCGATGGTCATCACCTGGGTCGTCGCGCTCTTCCTGATCCTCTTCGCGCATGCCGCCACCCGGAAGATCCGGGAAGTGCCCGAGGGCGCGCAGAACTTCTGGGAGTGGCTCGTGGAGATCCTCTACAACTTCCTGGAGGAGATCATCGGGCACGAACTCGTCCGCAAGACCTTCTGGTTTTTCGCCACGATCTTCATCTTCATCCTCTTTACCAACTGGTTCGGCCTCATCCCGGGTGTCGGGACCATCGGCTGGGGAACTCCCAACGAACAAGGGGCGCTGGAGCACATCACCAGGCCGATCCTGCGCGGCGGCAACGCGGATCTCAACATGACGCTGGCGATGGCGATGGTCTTTTTCGCCTGCTGGACCTGCTGGGCGCTCAAGGCCAACGGCCCGGGCGGGTTCATCATGCACCTCTTCGGCCCGAAGGGGAACACGACCGGCGCGCTCAAGTTCCTGATGATCTTCATCTTCATCTGCGTCGGCGTGCTGGAGATCGTCTCCATTCTCTTCCGCCCCGTCTCGCTGAGTTTCCGTCTTTACGGCAACGTCTTCGCCGGGGAAAACATGCTGGAGACGATGGCCCACTTGGGCGGAATCAAGTTCGGCTGGCTGGTGCCGATCCCCTTCTACTTCATGGAAATCCTCGTCGGGATCGTCCAGGCGCTCGTCTTCACCCTGCTCACCGCCGTCTTTACCCTGCTGATCATGCCCCACAAAGAAGGGCACCATTAAGCAACCCCTTTTCAGCAACCCCTTTTCAGCAACCCCTTTTCTAATAAGCCTTTAATCCCTTTCGGGCGTCGGACCATTGGCAAATGCTGTGGAGGCGCGCGATGCAACCAACAGAAAGAACCAGAAAGACTCGCAACATGACCACCCAACTCCTGGCAGAAATCACCGGCAACCTCCACATCGGCCTCGCGGCCCTTGGCGCGGCCCTCGCCGTGGGCATCATCGGCATGAAGGCTTCCGAAGCCGTCGGCCGCAACCCCGGCGCCGCCACGCAGATTCTTGTGCAGGCGATCCTGGCCATCGCCTTTGCCGAAGGCATCGTCTTCTTCGCGATCTTCCTCGCGTAGTTTTCCTGCCCGGCCCGCGCGGGGTCGCCATCCCGGCCCCGCGCGTGCCACTTTTCCTTTCCATCCGTCCACCCGCGCCATCCGCCATGACCGCTCCCTTTCTCCTCGCCCAAGCTCCCGCCGGACTCGCCGAGACCGCCAAGAACATCGGCGAAATGTTCGGCTTCAACTGGGTGCTTTTCTTTTCCCAGGTTGTCAGCTTTCTCGTCGTCGCCTTTCTTTTGAACCGGTTCGCCTACAAGCCGATCGTTGAAGTTCTCGAAGCTCGCCGTGCGAAGATCGCCGAGGGGCTGGCCAATGCCGAGAAGATCAAGCAGCAGCTCGCCGACGCGGAAGCCCGCCACGCCGAAATCCTCGCCCGCGCCAATACCGAAGCGCAGAAGATGATCGAGGAAGCCCGCGCCGGAGCCGCCGCCCTGGCGGAAAAACGCCAGCAGCAGGCCGTCGCCGACGCCGAAGCGATCATCGCCAAGGCGCACGAAGCCACC
This sequence comes from uncultured Chthoniobacteraceae bacterium, assembly GCA_964651005.1. GTDB lineage: Bacteria > Verrucomicrobiota > Verrucomicrobiia > Chthoniobacterales > Chthoniobacteraceae > DATMFV01. Next base: position 18,708 of record CAZYVL010000031.1, read on the forward strand.
GTCCTGGAACGCGAGCGCGCCTTCGCCGATCTCCGCCGCGAAGTCGCCCGCCTCGTGGTCGAAACCACCGGCAAGGTTTCCGGGAAAGTTCTCACGGCCGAAGACCAGCGCCGCCTCTCCGAGGAAGCCTCGCGCGAGATCGCCGCCTGATCCGCTCCCGCCACCCTCGCCGCCAGCCAAAGCCCAACCGCCTTTTCTCTCCATTCCCGAATGAAGATCCCCAAGGAAGCCCGCAAACTCTCCCGCTCCCTCTTCCGGAGCAGCTTCACCGGCGGCCGTCTTGACGCCGCGAAGGTCGGCGCGCTCGTCGCGAAGACCGCCTCCGCCAAGCCCCGGCACTACCTGGAAGCGATGAAGAATCTCCGGCGGCTCGTCCGGATGGAACTCGCCCGGCGGCACGCCGTCATCGAGAGCGCCGAACCGCTGGACGAAAGCCTCTCCGGCCAGATCGTCGCGGACCTCAAGGGGCGCTACGGCGAAGACATCACCACGGAATTCAAGGTCGCCCCCGAACTCATCGGCGGCCTTCGCGTTTCACTGGGCAGCGACGTTTGGGACGGCAGCGTGCGCGGCCGACTCACCCGCTTTCAGGAGACGCTCGCCCGCGCCTGATCCTCCTCCCCTTTTTCATCCACCCAACCCACCCTCTTTTCGCCAGCAACAACCGAGTAACTCGCCATGAGCACCATCCTGCAAGACATCGAATCGCAAATCGCCAGTCTGAAATCGACCACCGTGAAGTCCAACACCGGCATCGTCCGCGAGTCGGGCGACGGCGTGGCCAAGATCGAAGGGTTGAGCGACGTGATGCTCAATGAACTGATCGAATTCCCCAACGGCCTCTCCGGCCTCGCGCTCAACCTCGAAGAGAACGAAGTCGGTGCGATTATTCTTGGTGACTCGACGGAGGTTAAGGAAGGCGACGAAGTCAAAACCACGGGCCGGCTTCTCTCCGTGCCCGTTGGCAAGGGGCTGCTCGGCCGGGTGGTGGACGCGCTCGGCGAGCCGCTCGACGGCAAGGGGCCGGTGAAATCCGACGTGGTTTACCCGGTGGAAAAAATCGCCCCCGGCATCATCAAGCGCAAATCGGTCAACCAGCCGGTGCAGACCGGCATCATGGCCATCGACGCGATGATCCCGATTGGCCGCGGCCAGCGCGAACTCATCATCGGCGACCGCGCCACCGGCAAGACCACCATCGCCATCGACGCGATGATCAACCAGGCGCGGATCAACAAGACCAACGCCGGGAAGCCCGGCTTCCGCCCGATCTACAACATCTACGTCGCCATCGGCCAGAAGCGTTCCAACATCGCCCGCACCATCGGCGTTCTGGAGGAAGCAGGCGCGATGGAAGACACCATCATCGTCTCCGCCACCGCCTCGGACTCCGCCACCATGCAGTACCTCGCCCCGTTCGCGGGTGCGGCGATGGGCGAGTGGTTCATGGACAACGGGATGGACGCGCTCATCATCTTTGACGATCTCTCCAAGCACGCCGTCGCCTACCGGCAGGTCTCGCTCCTGCTCAAGCGCCCCTCGGGCCGCGAGGCGTACCCCGGCGACGTCTTCTATCTCCACAGCCGCCTCCTGGAGCGTTCCGCCCGCGTCAACGAAGCCAACGGCAACGGCTCGCTCACCGCGCTGCCGATCATCGAAACGCAGGCGGGCGACGTCTCGGCCTACATCCCGACGAACGTCATCTCCATCACCGACGGCCAGATCTACCTCGAAACCGACCTCTTCTACCAGGGGGTGCGCCCGGCTATTTCGGTCGGCCTCTCGGTGAGCCGCGTCGGTTCCGCCGCGCAGATCAAGGCGATCAAGCAGGTCGCGGGCAAGATCAAGGGTGAACTCGCCCAGTTCCGCGAACTCGCCGCCTTCGCCCAGTTCGGCAGCGACCTCGACGCCGGCACCAAGCAGAAGCTCGACCGTGGTGCGCGCATCGTCGAACTCTTCAAGCAGAAGCAGTACAACCCGATCGCCGTGGAAGAACAGGTCGCCGTCCTCTGGACCATCCAGAACGGTTTCATGGATGATCTCGAAGTGGATCGCGTCAAGGAATACCAGGCCAAGCTTCAGGAATTCCTCACCACCCGCAAGGAGTCGCTGCTCACGGCGATCCGCGAGAAGGGGGCGGTTGACAAAGATCTCGAAGGCGAGCTTTCCGCCGCCGTCAACGAATTCAAGTCCACCTGGCGCTAAGCGGGCGCTCCCGCCCTTCTCGCTTCCTTTAAGACTTCCCTCATTCTCACATGGCCGCCAACACCCGCGATATTCGCCGCCGGATCAAGTCGATCAAGAACACGGCGCAGATCACCAAGGCGATGCAGATGGTCGCCGCCGCGAAAATGCGCAAAGCGCAGGCCGCGGCGCTGGCCGGACGCCCCTACTCGGACCTCATCAACCGCGTCCTGGTCGATCTCCGGCAGCGAACCGATGTGACGCTCCACCCGCTGCTCGAAGAGCGCGAGGTCAAAAAGGAACTCGTCCTCGTCGTCTCCACGGACAAGGGGCTGTGCGGCGCGCTCAACACGAACCTGCTGCGGGAAACCAGTAACGTCGCCGCCGACGCCGACTTCATCAGCGCCGGGCGCAAGGCGCAGCAGTACCTCGTCCGCCTCAAGAAAAACCTCATCGCCGACTTCCCGCTCCGCGACGCCCCCGCGCTCGTGGAGACGAAGGTGATCTCCAAGTTCCTCATCGAGAAATTTCTCTCCGGCGAGGTGGACAAGGTGAGCATCCTCTACACGCGCTTTCAGAACACGCTCACGCAGAAGCCGACCTTGCGCACGCTCCTGCCGATCAGCCCGTTCGACCTTCCCGAAGCCCCGGCGGACCGGGCGGCGCTCCCCGAAAGCGAAAACCGCTTCGGCTATCTCTACGAGCCGAAGGCGGGCGAAGTGCTCGGCACGATCCTGCCGCACTACGTCCACTTCCAGGTCTACCAGATGGTCCTCGACGCCCGCGCCTCCGAGCACAGCGCCCGGATGGTCGCCATGAAAAGCGCCACCGACAACGCCAAGCAACTCATCAAGGATCTCACCCTGGAGTACAACAAGGTCCGCCAGGCGAGCATCACCACCGAGCTTCTCGAAATCACCACCGCCCAGATGGCGCTCGGCTAACCAGCCGCAGACGCGCCCCGGGCCACGCAAATCTCACAACCGAACCAACCAATGAACACAGGAACAATCGTCCAGGTCATCGGTCCCGTCGTGGACGTTGACTTCTCCGACTCCGGCTCGCTGCCGGCCATTTACGACGCCTTGGAAATCGAGTACGCCGTCAATGGACAGAACACCCGGCTTACCCTCGAAGTCCAGCAGCACCTTGGCGAAGGCTGGGTGCGGAGCATCGCCATGTCCTCCTCGGAGGGGCTCCAGCGCGGTCTGAAGGTCAAGGCCCTGGGCGGCCCGATCTCCGTTCCCGTGGGCGAAGGCATCCTCGGCCGCGTCTTCAACGTCACCGGCGACCCGGTGGACGAGCGCGGGCCGGTCCCGCACGAAAAGCGTTACGCCATTCACCGCAAAGCGCCCACCCTGGTCGAACAGGAAACCACCGCGCAGGTGCTCGAAACGGGCATCAAGGTCATCGATCTCATCTGCCCCTTCACCAAGGGCGGCAAGGTCGGCGCGTTCGGCGGCGCGGGCGTCGGCAAGACCG
>CAZYVL010000032.1:0-3823 GCA_964651005.1 uncultured Chthoniobacteraceae bacterium
GGAGGCGAGCAGCCCCGCCACCCCGCAAGCAAGGGGAAGAACGGAAAAGGAGAAGAGCCGGGCGGGGGAGGAGCAGGCAGGGGGGAGGGAATGCCGTCGCATCGGTTGAATATTCAATGAAATAAACCGTTTGTCAATTCACGATTATGTTTAGCTGACAGCCTCCAAGCCACCCTGAAACGAAAAAGGAATTCCACGAAAACACTTGAAAATCCGGCATCCCCAGCCAAGAAGCCGCCAATGTCATCCCAAATTTATTCAATGAACAACCGCAAGTTTCATTGAAAAATTTGGTTTGATATGAGGCATCCTTCAGATGCCCTGAACTCCCTTCCCCCCGCGCTTGAAAGCGCAGGGAGAGAGAGGATCTTTACAATCAGGCGGGACGGGGCGTCTCCGGGGTGCGAAGAATGCGGACCTCGTACCCGGAGAGCGGAATCTTCGTGGGTAGCGTTTCGCCGGTCAGAAAATCGCGCGGCACCGTCCCGGCTGGCATGGAGACGCTCCGCGCCTCGCGCGAGGCGTTCAGCAGGAAGAGCGCCGGGCCGCGCCGTTGGGCGGTGACGCCTTCGGGCAGCGGGGTTTCGAGCGCCCGCCGCAGACCGAGGCGACCGGCAAGCGCGGTGTAGAAGTCGCCCAGAAAAGCGTCGTCGGTACGGGCGGCGATGTAGAACGCCTCCCCCTGGCCAAACGCATTGCGGGTCAGCGCGGGGCATCCCTTGTAGAAGTCCTCTCCGTAAACGGCGTGCGTTTCCGCCGTTTCTGCATGGAGAAGCTCGCACAGGCTGCGTGCGACATAGCGCGCCCCGGCGGGGAGCAAGCCGTGCTCCTCGCAGACAAGCGCGTTCGACTCGTCGTCGTAAAGCGCGTCGATCTCCTCGACCCGCAGCCCGAAAAGCCGCCGCAGCGGCCCCGGCTGGCCGCCCTCGAAGATGAAATCGTTCTCGTCGGCGAGGCCGCTCCAGTAAGTCGCGACGACGCAGCCGCCCGCCTGGACAAAGCTCTCGAGCCTCTCCGCCACGCCCGGCTTGAGCAGATAGAGCATCGGCGCGACGACCACCCGATAGCCTGCAAAGCCGACTTCCGAAGAGCGGACATCCACGGCGATCCCCTGCTCCCAGAACGCCCGGTAGTGCGCCTGGCAGGTCTGGAGGTAATCCCGCCCCTCCCGGCGCGGCCCCCGGGCGGCGTCGATCGCCCAATGGATTTCCCAGTCGTAGAGGAGCGCCACTTCGGCTTGCGCCGTGGTTCCGGCGAGCGGGGCAAGCTCTTCAAGCAGCGCGCCGACCTCCGCCACCTCGCGATAGACGCGGCTCTCGCCGGTCCCGGTGTGGTCGATGATGGCGCCGTGAAATTTCTCCGCGCCGCCCCGGCTTTTCTTGACCTGAAAGTAGAGGATGGAATCCGAGCCGTGCGCGAGTGCCTGGAGACATTCGAGGCGGTGGACGCCAGGCCGCTTGAGCTTCATCACCGGCATCCAGTTCGTCGAACTGGGGGTCGATTCCATCAGAATCCAAGGTCGATCCGGCTTGAACCCGCGCATCATGTCGAGATGAAAAGCCTGGTTGGCCACAGTGCGGGCGTTATCCGTGCGGGCGTGGTAGAGCGGGTAGGAATCGACCGAAACGAAGTCGAGCAGCTCGGCGAAGCGCCAGTAATCCAACTGCGGGTGCCCGGGCATGAAGTTGGTCGTCAGCGGGAGCGTGCTCCCTTCGGCGCGTATTGCCGCGATTTCGTTGCGCATGAAATCGACCAGCTGCCCGGTGCAGAAGCGTTTCCAGTCCAGCCACAACCCTTCGCAGCTGAATTCGCGCTTTCCCCCCGGGGCCATGATCTCGCTCCAGTCGCCGTAGGTATGCCCCCAAAAGGCGTTGTTCCACCGCCGGTTGAGCACGTCGAGCGAGCCATGCCGGAGGCGCAGCCAGTCGCGGAACGCCGCCTGGCACAACCCGCAGAAGCAGGGGAAACAATACTCGTTGGAGAGGTGCCACCAGAGCACATGCTTGCGGCGGCCATAGCGCCGGGAGATCTCGCGGTCGATCGCGGCGGCTCTCGCCCGGCCAACCGGCGAGGTGGGGCAGAAGTTGACCCGCTGCCCCGGGGCAAAGCGTTCCCCGTCCTCCGCCACCCGGAGCGTCTCCGGGTATTTGTGCCCCATCCAGAGCGGCGGGCTGGAAGTCGGCGTGGAGAGGGAGATGAAAATCCCCTCGCGCTCGGCGAGGTCCATGAATTCGTCAAGCCAGTCGAAATCGTAGCACCCCTCGCGCGGCTCCGAGCGGACCCACGAAAAGACACCGACGGTCAGGAGATTGCCGCCCGCTTTCTTGAGCAGCGCGATGTCGCGCCGCCAGTCGTCGGGCTGCCACTGCTCGGGGCTGTAATCGCCGCCATGAAGAAATCGGCCCGGGGAGAGCGCGTTTGGCGAATAAGAGGACATAAAAGTAACGGTTCTGCTTCGGTCTACGCTTCGATCCGCTTCGATCGCCGTTTCGGCCTACGCTCCCGCGATGCGGGGCATCGGCAGCCCTTCCTTCTCCATCTCCGCAGAGACGAAGCGTTGGAGCAGGGCGGCCTTGAGCGGCGCGTGGGCCGGGTCGTCCCAGAGGTTCACGCGCTCGCACGGATCGTCGCGCAGGTCGAAGAGTTCCCCCTCCTCGCTCCCGCGATAGACGGTGATCTTGTAGCGTTCTTCGACGAGGGTATGCAGATGCAGCGTGGTCGGCTGGTGGCGGTTCTCGACCAGCGCCCAGCGGCGCGCCGGTTCGGGCGATCCGTTCCAGACCTCCCGCTGATCGACCCCAGCCATCGCAGAGGGGACTTCCAGCCCGGCAAAGGAGTGGAAGGTAGGGGCGAGATCGACGAGCGATTGCAGGGCGGCGCAGTCGCGCCCGGCGGGAATTTTCCCGGGAAACCGCGCCAGCAGCGGGACGCGGATGAGATCCTCGTAGTGGAACGGGCCTTTGGCAACGAGGCCGTGCTGGCCGAAGAAATGCCCGTGGTCCGAGGTAAAGATGACCAGGGTGTTTTCTGCGAGCCCGGCGGAGTCGAGGTGCGCGAGCAGCCGCCCGACATGCGCATCGAGGCAACTGACCATCCCGTAGTAGAGGGCCAGATCCCGCGCGCGCTCTTCGCGCGAACGGAGATGGCTCTGGAAGCCGTGAATGTCGTGGCCCAGCGGCTCGCGCCACGCGGAGAAGTCGGGGCGCTCCTGCTGGGTGAGCCCGAAATGCGCCGGGTTGCGCGCGTGTTCGCCGGGGAAGCCCTCGGGGACATCGAGCGTGGCGGGGTCGTACATTGCATCCCACGGCGCGGGGACGAGGTATGGCGGGTGCGGGTCGAAGTAACTCGCCCAGGCGAAGAACGGCTTCTCCTGCCCGGCACACGCCTCGACGCGGGCGAGGGTGCGCTCGGTGATCCAGGTGTTGTAATGCAGTTCCTCGGGGATGTTCCAGCGGCCATGCTGGGCGGGCGTCTCGCCGGTGGGCGGGCGGAAGAACCGCCGCCAGTCGCGGCACCCCTTCTCCTCCATCCAGAGGGCGTAGTGCTGACCGACATGCGCTTCGTCCGCGTGGTTTCTCGTCAGCTCGACATGATTGAAACCGTAGAACGGCCCGTGGAAGCTTCGCCAGAAATCGAGGTCCTGGAGCATCGGGTACCCCTCCAGCGAGCGATACTCCCCGCGCGAGCGGAGCGGCTGAAAGTGCGCCTTCCCAATTAGCGAGACATCGTAACCGGCGCGCTGGAAATCGTGGCCAAAAGTGGGCGCGCTTTCCGGCAGCATGGTCCCGAGCGAATAGGCGCCGTGCTGGCTCGGGTAAAGCCC
>CAZYVL010000032.1:3923-22001 GCA_964651005.1 uncultured Chthoniobacteraceae bacterium
TTTCCGGCAGCATGGTCCCGAGCGAATAGGCGCCGTGCTGGCTCGGGTAAAGCCCCGTGATGATCGACGAGCGGCTGGGGGTGCAGGTCGGGTTCGGGCAGTACGCGCGGGAGAAAAGCGTCCCCTCAGCCGCCAGCCGGTCCAGGTGCGGCGTGCGGATCTGCGGATTGCGCACCCCCAGCGTGTTCCAGTGCTGCTGGTCGCTGGTGATGAGCAGGATATTAGGGCGGTTTTTCATAAAAGCGGGCGGGTTGCCAGATCGCTCCCGGGAAACCAGAAATCCACTCCTGTGTAAAGCGGGAGCCGTTAAGAAACCACTGGTTAAAGCAAACTGAGCCGCAAACTTGTCATTTTGGCGGCTTTTCCATCCAAACGGCCTGCGCTTTCGTCTCGTTCCATTTAATCAGCGATTCCTTAAAGAAAACGGGACGGCTACCGGAGCTTGAACCACTCGGTCGGGATCGGCTGCGGGTCGGCAATGCCGGGACCGGAAATCTTCAACACCGGCACTTCTCCCTTCCAGACCACATGGTTGGCGGGGAAGCCGCGCCAGAGTCCGGTGTTCGGGCAGATCTTCTCCCGCGTACGGACATCCGCATAGGCGATTTGGATCTGGTGCGGCCCCTTGGCCAGCGCCACCGACCAGTTGCCGCCGCCCTGCCAGGTGAAGTCGGGGTCCCATGCCACGCCGTCGATAAAGACTTGCAGATCGTACCCCGGAACCGCCGAGCGATCATGAGCCATCTCCACAGGCGGATGGAAGGTGTAGACGCCCTCGGCGGGCACATTGAGATACCCGTTGTAACGCACGCCGAAATAGCGGTTATCCTCGCGCAGCGGCGTGAAGTCCGCCGGATCGAGCAGCCCCTTCACCGTCACGGTTTTTTGCGCGGGCATTTCCGCCGGGTTATTGAGGAAGGAGAAAAGCCGCCGCCAGCTATCCTGGAGGAAATCCATCTTCAAGCCGGGCTGGAGCGTCGCCGCGTTGACGGACGCCGCCGGGAGCGGCTCCTTCTTTTCAAACGCCGCATACTGAATCTCACTATAAAGCGTCCCATCGACCCGGAACGGCGTGAAGCTGCCCGGGGAAAGCTCGCCGCGCACCGTCCGCGCTTTGACCAGCGTCGATTTGTCGATCGGGAACGGTGCGGTGTAGAGAGTGGTCCCCGGTGCGCCCGGAACGGGATCGGACTCATCAAGCGTGTAGTAAATCCTCGCGTCCTTGTCGGGCGCGGTGAGCGTGATCGTCGTCTGGCCGATGAAGACCGGCGCGCCGGGCGCGATGACCGGCAACTGGAGCGGACGCAGAATCGGCGTCATCTTGAGGCCGCCGGGGCCGCTCTCGAAGGCGAAGTCGCGGGCGCCTTCGGCGACGGGCCTCCCTCCGAAAGAGGCGGCATCGAGCACGAGGCCGCGAGGGCCTTTCGAATCGTTCACGACCACGAGCAAGGAAGCCTCGGCGGAAACTTGTCCCAGAGAGAATTTTTTGGTCTTCCCGCCCGCCACAAAAACCGCCATCTCCCCGCCGCCGGGCAGCGGCATCTTGAAGCCCGCGTTGCCTTCGCCAAGGCTGGAAACGGCCTTTGCCTTGACGGCGACATCCGCCTCTCCATCGCGCCGGGGATGGATCAGCATCAACCCTGCGAAAGTCCGGCCGCCTTCGGCCGTCACCTCAAAGTTTTTCTCCTCCCAGGTTGTTTTCCCGAAGAGAGTGCTGCGGATGCGGAGCCCTTTCTTGCCGCCCCGCCCGGCATTCACCGTAACGGGCGTGCTGGCAAAAAAGCGCGACTCCATCCCCGCGTACTTGCCGGGGATGAGATCGAGCGCGTTGGAATCCGCCCCCGTCTCCACCGATCCGTCGTCCGGGGCGGTCACCTTGACATTAAACCGGTAGTTGCGCGGTGTTTTCGACGCGTGCTCCCCGATCTCGATGCGATCCACGGAAACCCAGAGATCAGCCGGACGGTATTGGACCAGGAAGCGCCGGGTTTCCACTTTCCCGTACGCTTGCGTCTCGGGGTCCTTCACGCTGCCCTTCCCGTACGGTCCCTGCCACAACGCTTCCGCGAGGTCGAAATCCCGGCCCGAATACCAGCGGACGTTGAGCGGGTTGGGGGCGGATTCTGTAAGCCGCTCCGTCTTGCTGCCCGGTTTCTCCAGCGGCTCTCCCAGGCTCACGTTCGGCTCGTCGCGATCGAGAACAACGCCTCCCAGATAAAGCATCGGAACGCCCTTGCCGACGAAGAAAATACAGGTCTGATCGACCGGGTTCGAACTCGGGTGACCCGTGGGAGGAGACATCATGTGGGCGCTCGAATAGTCGCCGCCCCACCCGCCGCGCAGGTAGTAGAGGCCCGCGTACGGCATGAAGTCGGAGATCACGCGCGGCGCAGCCAGCCCGGCTTTCTGGCCGCCATAGAATTTCCGCAGCCGCTCTCCCGGGGATCTCTTGTCATAGATGGCCTCAAGAATCGAGCGGACCTCCGGCTCTTTATAGACGGAAACGTCCTCATAATAATCTTCCGGGATCTCCCAGCCGCCGCGCGTGCGGTTGTTAGGATCAACCAAGAGCACCCGGTCGGCGGAGTCCTTGTAGATGCGGTGCGAGAGGCCGTTGGCCGTCTGGTGGCGAATCTGGAAACGGGTCATCTCCGCATAGCGATCCGTCAACTGCCGCACCAACACGGGCGAAAGCCAGTCCGGCTTGCGCGCGAAGATGTCGAAGAGCGAAATCCCCAGGCGCATGTGCATGTCGATGTGGCCGTCATCGCCAATCTCCGTCATCGAGCCGTCGCGCGTGGTGTTGTAGCTAGTCACCCGCTCCAGGTGCTCCCGCGTCTCGCGCATCATCCGTTCGCCCGCGGTAAAGTCGCGAAAGCTCTCGACTGCGCTATAGGCCGCATTGAGCGCGTTGAAGGTATGATTGAAGACCGCCTTGCGCGCCACCCTCCAGTACGGGACGAGGTATTCCTCCTGCCCGGTGATCAAGATACGCGCGAGCGTCTCTGGCGAGAGCCGCGAGATGAACTCCGGCTGGTGCTGGGCCGTTTCCGCCAGCTCGAAAACAAAGAAATTCCAGTTCTGGAGCGTCTCCTTCACGAAGAAATCCCGCAGATCGACTTCCGAGGCGTCGGCCGCCCGGAAGAAGTTCATATTGTGGTCGTCCGTCACCGCCTCCCACCGGTCAAGGTATTTGGGATCGCCGGTCTTCCGGTAGGCGGCGAGGAGCGAGCGGCCAAAGTGGTTGGCCAGCGCGGCGCCGTGGTTCCACTCCAGAAAAGCGCCGCGCAGCTCATCCGGGGGAATGAAGCCCCACTGGATCAGACCCGGCTTGAACGGAACCATCACCACTCTGCCCTTGCCGTCCGACCTGATGTGGCCCATGCCGAACTTGTTTTTCATCAGATCGTCCGCTTCGTTCACGTAGCGGGAGCCCGCGATCTCGTTGCCCCAGAGGTTTTTCGTCCCGGCGATGCGCTTGAACCAAAGATCGCGGTAGAGTGCCAACGCTTCCGAATACTTGCCTCCTTCGTATGCGGCCCGGACTGCGGCCAGATGCGGCAGGCGCAGATCCATCAACCCAAAAAAGCGCTTGGCGAGCTTCTCCACGCTTTGCGGCGTGTTGCGCGCCTCGAACGCGGCGAGCCTCTCCGCGCTGTCGGGCGGCTCCGGCACCGGGTAGTCCGGGGCAAACTCGCTAAACGGCAGCCAGGCGCGCGTACCGACCGGGAGCGTCTCTCCCACATGCGGGCCGTTCGCATCCAAGCGGAAGTCGAGTTCGGTAGCGTTCTCCTGCGTGAGCGTGAGAACCGCGCTGCCGACGATTTTTCTGTGCTCGTCAAGCACCGACACGACCCGGGGTGTCCCCAGCGGTGCTTGCGGGCGCGCCACCTTCACCTCGGTGATGTTGTGGGACGTTTTCAGATCCACCTCGATGCAAACATTGGGGCCGCCCCCTTTCGACTCGAAAAGCGGCGCGCGCTTGTCTTCCGGGCCGCTTGTCAGCTTGCCGTCGAGCAGGTGGCGCATCCGTTCCTGCGGCCACGTGCCGTTCCGGTAGGAGGTCGCCTCGATGAACCGCTCGCCGGTGATGGCGCTTCCGCCGGAATAGGCTTCGATATCCCAGATGTTATCCCGCGTGTTCATGGGGGCCTCGTAGCGGATGTAACGCCCGCTTATCGCCGCGTTGGCGGGAAGAGCGGAGACGGCCAGCAGACCGGTCAGAGCGGCCAGGGCCGCCCCCCAACCGTGGGAAAAATGAAAAACAGGAGGGGAGGGAAGACAACGCGAGGGGGAACGACGTGGCATTCATTGAATATTCAAAAATTCAAAGATTCTGTCAATTCTTGATCCCTCTCCGGCGCGGCTTTGGGATACCGGAAGTGAAGCAGGAAAAAAACCGTGAGAACGCGCGAAACATTTCTGCCATTTTCCGGTTTAAAAAAGGGGCGTTTTGCTTTTAGTTTAATGAATAATCATTGACGAATCACGTCCCGCTTGGCATCCATCTCCACATCATGGCCATCTCCTCGAACAAGCTCCCCGAACATCCCGATTACGAAGAAGCCGGTGCCGCCATCGGCGCCACGACACACCCGGGAGCCCAGTGGTTCCCCGAGGCGGGGCTGGGCCTCTTCATGCACTGGGGCATCCATAGCGTGGCGGGGTTGCAGCCGTCGTGGGCAATGATCCGCAACTACCCTTACGCTTTCAGCACTGAATACCCGCCCGAGCGTTACTTCAAGCTGGCCGACGAATTCAACCCGAGCGCCTACGATCCCGAACGGTGGCTCTCCGCCGCGGCGGAGGCGGGCTGCCGGTACGCCGTGCTGACGACCAAGCACCACGACGGCTACACGCTCTGGCCGAGCGCGACGGGGCCCTTCGGCGTGCAGTCGCACCTCGGCGGGCGCGACCTGATCGCCCCCTTCGTACAAGCCTGCCGCAACCAGGGGCTGCGCGTCGGGCTTTATTTCTCCTTCGCAGACTGGAAACACCCGCTCTTCCCGGTCCTGGATGTCGATTTCGACCGCAAAAAGCGGGGGCAGTTTCCGCCGATCACCCCGGAGGAGGACGCCCGGCGCTTCGACGAGTTTCTCCACTTCACCAAGGCGCAGCTCGCCGAACTGCTGACCGGCTACGGCCAGGTCGATCTACTCTGGTTCGACGGCGTGGGCTGGCGCGACCGCAAGCGCGAGGAGATGCGCGGCGAGGAGGTCATCCCGTGGCTGCGGAGCATGATGCCCGGCGTGGTCATCAACAACCGCTGGGGCCGCATCGGCGACTACGCCACGCCGGAAGGGAAATTCCCGGAAGAGCGGCCCGAGGGATGGTGGGAGAGCTGCTACTGCACCAATCCGATCGGCCACTGGGGGTACACGCCCGATGAGCCTTTCCCGGAGACGAAGTGGATTTACGACATGATGAAGAAGTGCAACGCCTGGGGCGGCAACTTCCTGCCCAACATCGGCCCGGCTCCGGACGGCACGATGCCCCCGTATTTCTACCGTCTCTGCGAGGAGATGAAGGCGTTGCGGGAAAATTGAAGTGTCCGGCCCGGTCGAGTCTGTTGGCATGCGAAATGCGGCTCCGCCCGCCCCGCGTGTCAACAGGCTCCCGGAGGGCCGGGTGAGACTGAAAAATAGCCGGAGGCACCAAAAAGGCTTATCCCGGCTTACCCCGGCCTACCCCTCCGCGTTCCCGCCCTCCGGCCTGGTCATCCGCACCGGGTCGAGCACCCGTTCCAGCTCCTCGCGCGGCAGCACCTGCGCCTCCAGGCAGATTTCCCGGACGGTCCTGCCGCTCGCTTCGCTCTCCTCGGCGATCTCTGCGGCGCGGTCGTAGCCGATGATCGGCGCGAGCGCCGTGACCAGTGCCATCGACCGCTCCACGTACGCCTCGCACCGCCCCCGGTTCGCCGTGATCCCCTCCACGCACCGCGTTCGGAACACCTCGCACGCGTTCGTGAGCAGGCGGACCGACTCCAGCACGTTGCGCGCGAGCACGGGCATCATCGTGTTAAGCTCGAAGTTCCCGTTGGCCCCGGCCCAGGTGACCGCCGTGTCGTTGCCGATGACCTGCGCGCAGACCTGCATGAGCACTTCGCTCATCACCGGGTTCACCTTCCCGGGCATGATGGAACTCCCCGGCTGCGTGGCCGGGAGGGCGATCTCGCCGAGACCGCAATGCGGCCCGCTGGCGAGCCAGCGGAGGTCGTTGGCGACCTTGAAGAGCGCAACGGCGACGGTCTTGAGCAGCCCGCTCGCCTGGACGAGCCCATCCCGGGCCGCCTGCGCCTCGAAGTGGTTGCGCGCCTCGTGAAAGGGGATGCCGGTGCGGTTCCAGAGATGGCGCACAACGCGGGAGGCGAAGTCGGGGTGCGCGTTGAGGCCGGTGCCGATGGCGGTTCCGCCAAGGGGAAGCTCCTCGATGGCGGTGATCGCCTCCGCCGCGCGCTGGCGGGAAAGCTCCACCTGCCGCGCGTACCCGCTAAACTCCTGGCCGAGCCGGATGGGCGTGGCATCCATCAGGTGGGTGCGCCCGATCTTCATCACCTCCCAGAACTCCAGCGCCTTGCGCTCCAGCGCGTCGTGCAGCAGCTCCAGCGTGGGGATCAGCCCGTTGCGCAACCCCTCGGCGACGGCGATGTGAATGGCCGTGGGGATCACGTCGTTGCTCGACTGCGCCCGGTTCACATGATCGTTGGGGTGTACCGGCTCGCGCGAGCCGACCGGCTTGCCCGCGAGCTGGGAGCAGCGGTTGGCGATCACCTCGTTGGCGTTCATGTTCGTGCTCGTCCCCGAGCCGGTCTGGAACACGTCCACCGGGAAGTGTGCGTCCAGCCGCCCCTCCATCATCTCCTCGGCGGCCTGCGCGATGAGGGCGGCGCGCGGCTCGTCGAGCAGCCCAAGCTCCAGGTTCGCCTCGGCGGCGGCCCACTTGATGAGCGCGAGCGCGCGGAGGAACTCGCGGCTAAACCGATACCCGGAGATGGGAAAATTCAAGACGGCCCGCTGCGTGGAAGCGCCGTAGAGCGCCTCGGCGGGCACTTCCATCGGACCCATCGAATCCCGCTCGATTCGTGTGTTGCTCATGGAAAAATGCTGGTAGCGGTTTGCAGGTCGCCGGTTTCCCCCCGAGCGCCCCCCAAGCGCAAAGAAAGAGTGCACCCGTTTTCGCTCAAAAGGAAGGCTGTTTTGACCCCCTCAATAGCCGGAGCGCATTGGCGATGACCAGAAGCGTCGCCCCGGTATCGGCGAGAATCGCCATCCAGAGGGTGGCGGCCCCGGCCACCGCGAGGACAAGGAAGAGCGCCTTCACCCCAAGGGCAAAGACGATGTTGGCGCGGACGATCCGCAGCGTGCGCCGCCCGAGCCGAATGGCCTCGGCCACGCTCCCGAGGTCGTCGCGCATCAACGCCACATCAGCGGTCTCCAGCGCGGCGTCCGTCCCGCGCCCCATCGCGATCCCGACGCTCGCCGCCGCCAGGGCCGGGGCGTCGTTAACCCCGTCGCCAAGCATCCCGGCGCTCCCGTGTTCCGCGATGAGGGCGCGGAGGCACTCGGTCTTGCGCTCCGGGAGCAGGTCGCCATACGCATCGGCGTCGTCGATCCCGGCCTGCCGGGCAATCGCGGTGACGGTGCGGGAGTTATCGCCGCTCAGCATGACGACAGGCCGGACCCCCAGGCGGTGCAGCGCGGCAATCGCGGCGGGAGCCTGCCCGCGCACGGCGTCGCTCACGGCCAGAATCCCGAGAACCTCCCCCCGGCAGCCGGCGTGTGGCCGGTGGCCGACGACGACGGCGGATTGCGCCTGCTCCTCGATGGCGGCCAGCCGCCGCTCGATCTCGGGGGAACAAACCGCCATGGCGTGCGTAAAGCGGTGGTTGCCGACGAAGTAGGCGTGCCCCTCCACCGTCGCCTCCGCCCCCTGCCCGCCGTGGGCGCGGTAATCCTCCGCGCGCGGGAGGGTCAGCCCGCGCGCTTGGGCATGCTCCACGACCGCTCGGGCGATCGGGTGGGTGGAGTGGATGTCGATGGCGGCGGCGATGCGGAGAATCTCCTCCTCGCTCGCGGCATCGACCCGGTGCACCGCGCTCACGCCCGGTTTGCCGACGGTGATCGTCCCGGTCTTGTCCACGGCGAGCGCCTTCATCCGGGCCAGGGCTTCGAGCGCCGCGCCTCCCTTGACGAGCACCCCGCGACGGGCCAGCGCGGTGAGCGCCGAGACGATGGAAACCGGCGTGGCGATCACCAGCGCACACGGGCAGGCGATCACCAGAAGTACCAGCCCCCGGTAAAACCAGGTGGCCCAGAGCGAAGCCGGAGCGGACACCCCTCCGCCCGCCCAGAGCGGCCCGGCAACCATGACCAGCAGCGCGCCAACGAGCACCGCCGGAGTATAGAACGCGGCGAAGCGGTCGATGAACCGCTGGGTGGGAGCCTTGTGCGCCTGCGCCTCGCCGACGAGGTGGACAATCCGGGCGAGCGTCGTTTCGCTGCTGGGGCGGGTCGTGCGGATTTCCAGCGATCCCTCCCCGTTGATCGTCCCGGCAAAAACTTCGTCGCCCGCGCTCTTTTCCACGGGGAGCGACTCCCCGGTGATCGGCGCCTGATCGACGCTGGAGCGCCCGGAGGCCACCACGCCGTCGAGCGGAATGCGCGCGCCGGAACGGACCACGATCGTGGAGCCGACCGGCACCGATTCCACGGCGACTTCCCGGAGCGCCTCCCCGCCTTCCCCCGGCCCGGCGCGGACCCACGCTTTCTCCGGGGCAAGCTGCATGAGCGCGCGGACGGCATGGCGCGCCCGGTCGAGGCTTGCGGCCTCCAGCATTTCGGAAAGGGCGAAGAGAAACACCACCGTGGCCGCCTCGCCCCATTGGCCGATCCCAAACGCCCCGGCCACGGCAAACGCCATGAGGACGTTCATGTCGAAAACCCGGCGGCGAAGCGCCTGCCACGCTTTCGGGAAGATCGGGATGCCGCCCGCGAGCAGCGCGACGGCGAACGCCGCCATGGCCCCCATCGCCGCGGCAGGCGGGCCGAGCCGCTCCAGAAGCAGCCCCAGCCCCGTGAAAACACCGGAAACCGCGACGGCGATCCGCGTCCCGGCCTCCCGCTCCTCTCCATGGGAGCATCCGCATGCGGCTTCGTGTTCCATGAGAAAAGGGTTCGACGGGGGTTCGACGGCCTTGCGGCCCCCGAACGTACCTTCGAACGCCCCGGGAATCAACCGGATCGCCCTCCCCGTGCGATTCCCCGGAAGGAGGAGAACAACATCATGGCCTTTTTACCGAACACCACGAGCCGCGTCACCCTGAGCACCGGCCGGAAAACCAACGAACGCATCCGCGAGGCGGCGTGCAAAAACGTGGAGCAATACAGCGGCGCGGACCCGGAGACGCTCTCCCGGCGGCTTGAAGAACTCGACCGGGAGTGGGACGTGGAGCGGATGATCGAAACCGGCGCGTCGGCGCAAATTCTGCTCGGCCTGGTGCTTGGCTTCGGCGTGGACCGCCGCTGGTTCGGCTGGTCGCTCTTCGTGGCGGCCTCCCTGCTCGTTCACGCGCTCTTCGGCTGGTTCCCGGTGCTCCCCGCGCTGCGGGCGGCGGGCTTCCGCACGGAAGCGGAGATCGAGGAAGAGCGCGACGCGCTGCGCATCCTGCGGGGCGACTACACCCCCACGGGCGACCCTCTCCAGGCGATGGCGCAGGCGCGGCTGAGTCTCGGGCCGTCGATGAGCGGCGCGAGCCTCGCGGATACGAAATAATTCGCCGTTTTTTGTCCACTTTTCCCCGCCTTTTACCCGGAGGCGGGGCGGATGAAACGCTCGGCCATCCTTGCTTCTTCTCCCCGGGTTTGCCTATGCTCGCGTACGGACCCAATCTTCCGTCCCCATCGCGATGCAAATCCAGAAAATCCCTTTCGAAGGCTGGCAAAACAACCTCCTGCTGCGCAACGACCACGTTGAACTGATCGTCACCCTCGACGTGGGGCCGCGCCTCCTCTCCTACCGGAGCGTGAACGGAGGGGGCGGCCACGGCAGTCACAGTAGCCCCAATGTCCTCAAAACTTTCCCCGCCCAGCTCGGCTCCAACGGGGAGCCGGATTGGCAGATTCGCGGCGGGCACCGCCTCTGGGTCGCGCCGGAGGGGGAGGTCAGCTACGCGCTCGATAACTCCCCCGTCCGCCACGAGCAGACCGCCAACGGCGTCCGCCTGGAGAACGACCCGGTGGCCCCGTGGGGCCTGCGCAAGATTCTGACGCTCTCGCTCGCGGAAGATTCCTCGGGCGTCACGCTGCGCCACCAGGTGGTCAACGAAAGCGACCGCCCCGTGGAGATCGCCACCTGGGGGTTGACGGTGATGGCTCCCGGCGGGCTGGAGATCATCCCCGTGCCGCCGCTGGGCGAGCATCCGCGCGATCTCCTGCCGAAACGGCTGATTGTGCCGTGGCCTTATACCGACCTGACCGATCCGCGCCTGCGGCTCGGCTGGAAGTTCATCACGCTGCGGCAGACGAGCGACCGCCCTTCGACGAAGCTCGGCCTGGCGCATCGCGAGAAATGGGTGGCCTACCTGAACAAGGACACGCTTTTCGTGAAGAGCTTCGACTACGAGGAGGGGGCGGCGTACCCGGACCTCGGCTGCAACTTCGAGACGTACACCAACGAGGAGATGCTGGAGATCGAATCGCTCGGCGCACTGCGCACGCTCCAGCCGGGCGAAGCGGCGGAGCACACCGAACGCTGGGCGCTGCTGGGCGATGCGCCGCAACCCCCTTCGTTGCAGGAGCAGGATCTGGCGGCGTGGATTGAACCGCTGCTGGCGAATCTTCCGATCTAGGTTTTTCCCTTTTTCCCATGAAGCTCCCACTCTTCGCGCTGGCGGCCTCTGCCGCGCTCCTTCTCCTGCCGGGGTGCCAGACGCTCCCCTCGATCGACGAGGCGGCCCGGCAGAAAATGCTCCAGGAAATCCAGACCGAAGCGCCGGGGCCTTACTACATCGGGCGGCGCTACTACAAGGTGGACTACAAGTTCTGGGGGTACATCCGCAAACCGGGGGAGCCGTGGAGCAGCGCCAAAATGGTGATGCTCAACGAGAACACCCGCCTCGCCCCGGATCGGGAAGGGGGCACGCTCGGCTCCGATAACGGGTACGAATACAAGCTCTTCGGCTCGTTCTCCGGCGACACCGTTTACGAACCGGCGAGCAACGACTTCTACCCGGAGTTCGTCCTCAAGCGGTATGAACTGCGCTCCAAGAACCCCGGGCCGATCTTCCACAACCCCGCCGCCGCGGGCGACCCGGGGATGCGGATCATCCTGAGCCCGTTCTGATCTCCCCGGCGGCTCCGGCGCGTGCCGGAACCGCCCGATTGGCAGATGGGCAACTCCGCCGGAGTCTACACGACGCCCTGCGCCAGCATGGCATCGGCGACTTTGACGAAGCCCGCGATGTTGGAACCCTTGACGTAGTTGACGAACCCGTCCGCCTCCGAGCCGTAGTCCACGCACGAATGGTGAATGGCCTGCATGATGGCGTGGAGCCGGTTGTCCACTTCGCCTTGTGTCCAGCTCAGGCGCACCGCGTTCTGGCTCATCTCCAGCCCGCTGGTGGCGACGCCGCCCGCGTTGGCGGCCTTCCCCGGCCCGTAGAGAATCCGGGATTCCAGGAAGACGTTCACCGCTTCGAGCGTGGAGGGCATGTTCGCCCCCTCGGCGACGCAGAAGCAGCCGTTGCGGACGAGCTGGCGGGCGTCTTCGCCGTCGATCTCGTTCTGGGTGGCGCACGGAAGGGCGATCTCGGTCGGCACCGACCAGGGGCGCTTCCCTTCGAAGTACTCCAGCTTGAACTCCCGGGCGAACTCGGAGATCCGCCCGCGCCGGACGTTCTTGAGTTCCATCAGCGCGGCGAGCTTCTCCGTGTTGATCCCCTCCTTGTCGTAGACGAAGCCGTTGGAGTCCGAAAACGTGACCACCTTGGCCCCGAGTTCGAGGCACTTGGAGGCGGCGTACTGGGCGACGTTGCCGGAGCCGGAGATGCTGACCGTGAGCCCGTCGATCCCGGGCCTGCGGCCATTGAGCATCTCCTGGACGAAGTAGACGCAGCCGTAGCCGGTCGCCTCCGGGCGGATCAGGCTGCCGCCGTAGCTCAACCCCTTGCCGGTGAGGACGGAAGTGAACTGGTTGGTGAGCTTCTTATAGTGCCCGAAGAGGTAGCCGATCTCCCGGCCGCCCACGCCGATGTCCCCGGCGGGCACGTCGGTGTCGCTGCCGATGTGGCGGTAGAGCTCCGACATGAACGCCTGGCAGAAGCGCATCACCTCGCCGTCGCTCTTGCCCTTCGGGTCGAAGTCCGAGCCGCCCTTGCCGCCGCCCATCGGGAGCGTGGTGAGCGAGTTTTTGAAGACCTGCTCGAAGGCGAGGAACTTGAGGATGCCGATGTTGACAGAGGGGTGAAACCGGAGGCCGCCCTTGTACGGCCCGATGGCGCTGTTCATCTGCACGCGGTAGCCGCGGTTGACCTGCACACGGCCCTGGTCATCCACCCACGGGACGCGGAAGAGGATCACCCGTTCCGGTTCGACGAGCCGTTCCAGCAGGCTGGACTCGGTATATCGCGGGTTGGCCTCCAGGAAGGGCCAGATGGATGAAAGCACTTCCTCCACGGCCTGATGGAACTCCGGCTGGTTGGGGTCGCGCTGTTTGATGTGGTGAAGAAACGACGATAAGGACGGATTCGGCATAGACTCTTTTTTGATCGGGGGGGATCTATGAATTGCGGACGTGCCGCGCCCCGAAAGGGGAGAGAAGCGGGATGCCTGCTTCCCCAAGGGGCCGAATCGGTACGACCGGGGAAATTTGGTTTAGCCGCCCGCGCCGCGAAAACGAGCAAAAAGCGCAAAAAACGCCGTTTTTCTTGCCTGAATCCGCCCCGATTCCCCGCGAATCCGTCCTAAAACCTCCAAACCCCGTTCCCGAACACGCGGGAAACCTCAGGAGACCTTCTTGCCAGCCTGCTGCTTGTCGAGCTTGGCCATGCACTTCGGGCAGATGCCGTGCGAGAAGTCGGTGCCGACTTCGGAATGGATATACTCCTCGATCTGGTGCCAGTAGTCCTTGTCGTCGCGGACGCTCTTGCAGTACATGCAGATCGGCAGCAGTTCCTTGAGCCTGCGGACATCGGCCAGGGCAACCTCCAGGTCCGCCACCTTCCCGGCAAGCGTCCGCTCCAGGTTGACCACGCGCTGGCCCACCTTGAGCCGGGCGCGGAGTTCGTCCGGGTCAAACGGCTTGATGACGTAATCGTCCGCCCCGGCTTCCAGCCCGGCGGCCACTTCCTCCTTCTGGCTCTTGGCCGTCAGGAGCAGGAGATAGACATAAGGCCGGCCCTTGCGGGCGCGCACCCGCTGGCAGACCTCCACCCCGTCCACCTTCGGCATCATCCAGTCGAGAATGGCAATCGGCGGGGCCTCGTCGGAATCGAGAATTTTAAACGCGGCCTCGCCATCTTCGGCACTGACCACGCTGAACCCCCAGTTGCTGAGGTTGCGCTCCAGCAGGTGCCGCGACACGTAGTGGTCTTCGGCAATCAAAATTCGGTTTGCGTCCGCGCTCTTCACCAAGGCCAACACTGCACTACTCCCCGGCGTTTCGCAAGCCTGCTGCATCGCGGGATTTGAATTCGGGCCGGGCCGCCCCGGGGCCGGTTCCCCCCCGCAATCGGCCAATCGTCCAAAACGTGCTCGCATCAGGGGGGCGTCTCGTTCTAATGAGTGATCCACGGTATTCCCATGAAAGTTTCCGATCTGCGCGGCATCCTTCAGTATATTCCCCGGTTCCGGGAGAAAATCTTCGTCGTCGCCCTGGATGGCGATGTCGTCGCCTCGCGCAATTTCGGGAACATCCTTCTCGATCTGGCGGTCCTGCGGTCGCTCAACATCAAGGTCATCCTGGTCCACGGCGCGGCCTACCAGATCGAGCAGCTCGCCCAGGAACGGGGCGTGGCGATCTCCAATTCCGACGGGACCGGCCCGACCGACGAGGCGACGCTTCACCTGAGCATCGACGCGGCCATCCGCATCACCAACGAGGTGATGCAGGGGTTGACCTCCGTGGACCTCCGGGCGGCTTACGCCAATGTCATCATCTCGCACCCGTTCGGCATCCGGGGCGGCGTCGATTACCTGCAAACCGGCAAGGTGGAGCGGGTGGACACGCACCTGCTGCGGCTTTTTCTGGAGGAAGGGGTGATCCCGGTGATCGCGCCGATGGGCTTCGACGGGGAGGGGAAGACATTCCGGGTGAACTCGGACAGCATCGCCTTCGAGGTCGCCGAGGCGGTGCGGGCGATGAAGATCATCTACCTGATGGCCGACGACGGCCTCTGCACGGGGGGGGAGATCGTCCGGGAGCTTTCCATCGACGCAGCCGAAGAGATGCTCAAGCGGCGCAAGCTCAAGACGAACCTCGCCTCCAAGCTGGAGCAGGGGGCGCGCGCCTGCCGGGGGAGCGTCCCCCGGGTGCATCTCCTCAACGGGCTGGTGAACGAGGCGCTGCTGAGCGAGGTCTTCAGCCACGAGGGGATCGGCACGATGATCTACTCCAACGATTATCAGCAGATCCGCCGCGTCTTCAAAAAGGATGTCCGCGCGGTGATGGGCCTCATCCGCCAGAGCGTGGACAGCGAGGAGCTGATCCGGCGCACGCGGGCCGACATCCTCGCGCGGATCGACGACTACTGGGTGCTGGAGATCGACCGGGCGCTGGTGGGCTGCGTCGCGCTGCACTGCTACCCGGAGGAAAAAATGGCCGAGCTGGCCTGCCTCTACGTCAGCAAAAGCAGCGAGGGCCAGGGGTATGGCCGCAAGCTGATGGCGTTTGCCGAAAAGCGGGCGGCGGAAAAGGGGATGGAAAAAATCTTCGCCCTCTCCACCCAGGCGTTCGCCTACTTCCAGCAGAAGGGAGGGTACGCGGAGGTCCACCCCGCCGCGCTCCCCGCCCAACGGCGCGAGAAGTACCTGAGCAGCCACCGCAACTCCAAGGTCTTGATGAAGGAAGTGCCGGGTCTCTCCAAGGTGCGCAAGCGCGGCTGAGGGCGGGGCGGGAAGCCGCTTGCCGCTGCCTCCTTGCCTCCTGCCGCTTCTTGTAATCAGGCGAGTCGCGTTGGGCCGCGCTCCTCAGTAAACGTCGCGCTTGTAACGCTTCTCTTTCTTGAGCGATTCGACGTAGGCGGCGGCTTCCTCGGCGGTTTTGCCGCCGTGCTGCTCGATGATCTGGTGCAGCGCCACGTCCACATCCTTCGCCATCCGGGCGGCGTCGCCGCAGACGTAGAAATGCGCGCCTTCGTTCATCCACGCCCAGATTTCCGCGCCGTTTTCCAGCATGCGGTGCTGCACGTAGACTTTCTTCTCCTGGTCGCGGGAGAAGGCGGTGTCGAAGCGGGTCAGCACGCCCTCCTGGCAAAGCTGCTCGAACTCCTCGCGGTAGAGGAAATCTTCGTTTTGGCGCTGTTCGCCGAAGAAGAGCCAGTTCTTGCCGGTCGCGCCGGTCGCCTTGCGCTCCTGGAGATAGGCGCGGAAGGGGGCAACGCCGGTGCCCGGGCCGACCATGATGACCGGCGTCGCCGCGTCCTCGGGAAGGCGGAAGCCTTTGGCGGAGTGGAAGAAAACCGGGAGCGTGCCGCCGACCGGCACCCGCTCAGCGAGGTAGGTGGAGGCGACTCCCTTGCGCTGGCGGCCGTGGCTCTCGTAGCGCACCGTGGCGACGGTGAGGTGCACCTGCTCGGGGTTGGCGTTGATGCTCGAGGCGATGGAGTAAAGGCGCGGGATGAGCTTGCGGAGCAGCTTCACGAACTCCTCGGGGGCGAAACAGACCGAGGGGTGCTCAAGGAGAAAGTCGATGTATTCCATCCCCCAGAGGTACTCCTCCAGGTCGCCCTTGCGCTCGGGGTCGAGAAGCTCGCCCAGGAGCGGAGCGGCGCTCCCCGCCTTCTCCGAAAGCGCGGCGAGGAACTGCTTGGAAGGCTCCTTGATGGCGTAGTCCTTCAGGAGCGCGGCGCGCAGCGGCTTGGGCGCGCCATCCGCTCCGGGGACCAGTTCCTCGCCCGTGGCGTGCAGGGCGGCAAGAATCTCCTCCACCAGCTCCGGCGGGTTTGTCGGGAAAATGCCGAGCGAATCGCCCACCTCATACGAAAGGCCCGAACCGGCGAGCGAAATTTCGTAATGGCGGGTGTCTTTTTCCGAGTTGGCTCCGGTCAGCTTGCGGTTGACCAGCAGGGGCGCGGGAAACGGATTTTTGCGGGACCAGGGCGAGGCGGTGGTGGACATAGAGGAGGGGAGAGCAAAGCAACCCAGCCGGGCAAACGCAAGCAAAGAGCGCGGTCTGCCCCGTGAGAATGATGAGATGGGGGGGAAATTTCAGTCGAGGGGAATACCGCGCACGGCCCCGGCAGGGGGCGGATCGGTCTCCTCCCCTTTGGGCGGGTAAAACGGCTGCCGGAGATCGCCGCCGCCGCTGCTACTGCGGGCAGCCGGAAGGAGGCGCAAGGCGGTGAGCGTGGCGAGGTCGAGCCGCCCTGAGAGGCGCAGCCCTTCGGCGGATTGAAAGCGGAAGAGCGCCTCTTCCATCGCCGGTTCCGAGAAGGTCTCGCCCTCGCTGGCGTAAAAGCGGCGCCGCCGCAGTTGTTCTTGTGCTTTGCGCAGCGTCTCCCGCTGGACCTCCGGCGGGGCTTTTTGATACGGCGCGTCCGGGTACCAACGGGCGGGATCAGCGGCGGTGGCGATCTCTGGAACCAATGGAGTCACGGGGGCGGGAGCCGGGTGGGTTTTCTCCGCCTCCTTGCGCAGAAATTCCCGGTCGTTCGCTCCTCCTGCCGGAGAGGGAGAAGGAGAGGCCGGGGGTGGGGCCGCTGCCGCTTCTTTGTCGCTCCCTTCGCCTCCTTCGTCACTCAGCGCGGCGAGCGTTTCGGCATCGAGTTCCCCGCTGGCGGTTTTTAACCCGCTGAAAATCTGGAAGCGCCGCAGCGCGCCTTTGGTCGCGGGGGTGAGTTCCCCGTTGGCGGGGCCGGTGTAAAAGCCGAGCGTCGTGAGCCGCTCCTGGGCAGAGCGGACCTGGGCGTCGGCGGCCCGAAGGGAGCAAACCGGCACGGCCAGGGCAAACGCCGCGCAGGCGGGGAGGAGGAACATTTTTCTCATGGGAAAACAGGGACTGCCGCATCCATAGCACAGGAAAACGCGCTCCGCCAGAGGCGGTACCCCGTCTCCTCAATGCACCATCAACGCACCATCAATGGGCCAAACGCGCGCGCGGGGCGCAGCGGCACCAGCTCCCGATCCCGTCGGCGATGCCTTCGGCCAGGCGGTCCATGTAGAGCGGGCTGCCGAGGAGATACCCTTCCTTCGTGTTGCTCACGAAGCCCCCCTCCACGAGAATCGCGCAACCGCGCGTGTGGGCGGTGACGTACAGGTTCCGGGGGCGGATTCCGCGATTTTTCGCCCCGGTCCGGGCAATCACCGCCGCCTGCACTTCGGCGGCGAGCGATTCGCCGAGATCGGGCGGCTCCGGCGGATTGAAGAAGCCGATCCATCGCCACCCCTTTGGCTGGACGGGGAGCAGTTTTTTGGAGGCCGCGTAGAACGTCTCGATCCCGTTGATCCCTTTCCCGCCCGTTTTGTTGAAATGCACGCTGACGAAAAGCGGCGTCTCCTTGAGACCGTTGGCCGTGGCGACCCGTTGGGAGAGGGCGACGTAGCGGTCCTCGCGGCGCGTGAGCCGCGTGGCGAACCCGCGTTGGTGAAGGATCGCCTCCAGCCGCAAGGCCAGCTCCAGCGTCGCCTGCTTTTCCACGACTCCCGCCGCCTTCGCCCCGTCGTCATTGCCGCCGTGCCCCGCGTCGATGACCACCGTCGGCAGGCGGTCGGCGTGCTCCCGGGGGAAATCGTCCGGCGCGACGACGAGCGTGAAGCACCCGGCCACGACGATCAACCCAACACAGGGGGTGGAAAGACGGGCGAAAGGCCCGGAAAGCCGCTCCAGCCATAATCCCGCGCATCTCCGCAGCCACCCCATCACGGA
>CAZYVL010000033.1:0-6193 GCA_964651005.1 uncultured Chthoniobacteraceae bacterium
ACCACTTAACGCCATTCCCATCCACAAAAGTTGGCGAAGACCCGCGAAGACCCGATTTCCTGAAAGGGGTGGTGCGCCCGTCAGGAGTTGAACCTGAAACCTTCTGATCCGTAGTCAGATGCTCTATCCAATTGAGCTACGAGCGCGTTGGCCGATGCGGTGTGGCCGCGAAGGAGCGGTAATTAAGCACCCGGCCTCTTTTGTGGCAACTCTTTCCTCGAACTTTTTTTGACCGCTTCCGGCGTGGGGGGCTCTCCCCTGCCCTATCGCTCTGCGGAGGCGGTTTTCAGCCAGCGTAGCGTGACCGCGCCGATGGTCTGGAGGCTCTCCGGGCTGATCTTGTCGAGCGTGTCGTCGGCGGTGTGCCAGTACGGGTAGTCGAAGTCGATCAGGTCGATGGTGGGGATTTGCACCTGGGTGAGCGGGATATGGTCGTCCTCGATGTGCCGGTCGAAATAGCTGAATGCTCCCCGCGCGCCGATCTGCTCGGCGGCGTCGAAGATCGCGCGGGTCAACTCCGGCGGCGAGTCCGGGGAGAGGGTGATGGTCAGCTCCTTGTCGCCGATCATGTCCCAGAGCACGCCCGCCTTGAACTGCCGGTTGCGGCCGCTGGAGCGAAGGTCGCGCGCGTAATGGCGGCTGCCGTAGAGGCCGTCGGTTTTGGTAAACTGCGAGACAGCTTCCTCGCCGTCGAAGAAGACCAGCTCTACCTGCCGCGCCAGCGCGGGATCGAGCGCGAGCACGCGGGAAAGCTCCATCAACGCGCCGGTGCTGGAGCCGCCGTCGTTCGCTCCGAGGAAGCGGATCGTGTCGTACACCTTGGTGTCGTAGTGGGAACAGACGAGGAAGCGTTGCGTTTTGGCGTTGCCGCCGTCGGCCTTGCCGCCCCCCCCTCCCTTGGGATACCGGGCGATGAGGTTGATGAAGACCACGGGGCCGCGCGGGGTCTCCTCCTTGAACTGCTGCCGCTGCACGCTCCAGCCGTTGCGCTCCAGCTCCGCGGCGATCAGCCCGCGCGCTTTTTCCAGGGCGTTTGAACCGGCGGGGCGCGGCCCGAGGGCGACCTGCGCCTCGACATGGGCAAAGGCTTTCGCGCCCGAAAACTCCTTCCAGATTTCCGCCGGGACGGCGGGGGCTGGCGTGGAGGGCGCGGGAGCCTTTTCCTCCGCCCCGGAGTCGCTTTTGCGTCCGCAGCCCGCGAGGCCGACGCAAGCGGCCAGCGCGCAGGCGAGTGTCGCTCTCCTCAAAACCGCGCCGGGGAGAAAAAGGTTATTCATCGCCGTTCCCAAGGCCGAGCAGGGTGAGGAGCCGTTGCAGGTCGTCGCTGCCATAATATTCGATCTCGATGCGGCCCCGTTTCTCGGCGTGGTGCAGGCTGACATGCGTGGCCAGGTGGCGCTGGAGACGGTTCTGGACGTTGAGCAGGGCGGGGCTCATGCCGCCGCCGCTGGAGGAGGATGAAGAGGACGAGGCGCGGCCTGCGGGGCGCGATCCGCCCTGGCTTGCGAGATGCGCGGCGAGCAGCTTTTCCGTGGCGCGTACCGTGAGGTTCTGCCGTACGATCGTCTCCGCCAGCAGCGATTGTTCCTGGTGTGTTTTCGCGCCGAGAAGCACCTTGGCGTGGCCGACGGCGATGCGCCCCTGCGTCAGCCAGCTCTGGACATCGGGCGCAAGCTCCAGGAGCCGCATGCTGTTGGCGACCGCTGCGCGGCTCTTGCCGACTTTGCGGGCGATGTCTTCCTGCCGCAGCCCGAATTCCTTTGCCAGCCGTTGGTAGGCCATCGCCTCTTCTATCGGATTGAGGTCCTCCCGCTGGATGTTTTCGATCAACGCGAGTTCGAGCACTTCCTGGTCGCCCGCTTCCCGGACGATGGCGGGCGCTTCCTTGAGCCCGACCTGCTGCGCCGCGCGCCAGCGCCGCTCCCCGGCGATGAGTTCAAACTTGCCGCCCCGGCTGCGGACGATCAACGGCTGGATGATCCCGTGCTCGCGGATCGAATCGACCAGCTCCTGGAGGTGTTCGCCCCGGAACTCGGACCTCGGCTGGAAGGGGCTGGGGACAATCTCCTTGAGCGGCAGGGGCTGCACCCGCTCGCCCGCTTCCACGACCGGCTTGGGCGTGGCGACGCGCGGCTGGATCAAGGCTCCAAGACCTTTGCCTAGGGCGACTTTCGACATAGCCGCGAAGTATGGCACCGGGGCGCGCCGATGCCAATGGACAAAAATCGGGCAAAATCGCTCCGGGCATTCCGCCATCGCCACGGGGCGCGCGCGAGGGGTAAGCTGCGCGCGTGCTTTTCGACGAGATCGACCTTCTGGAAGAGACCACCCCGGAGCCTGCCGCCTTCAACATGGCGCTTGATGAGGCGCTCCTTGCCGCTGTGGCCCGCTCCGGGCGGCCACTCCTGCGCGTCTACGGCTGGGCACGGGCGGCGGTCTCCTTCGGGTACTTCGAGCGGTGGGAGCCGGTTGTGGCCGCTTTTCCGGGGCGCGATGCCGTGCGGCGCTGGACGGGCGGCGGGGTGGTGGCGCACGGGGAAGACTGGACTTACTCGCTGCTGGTTCCGCGCGGCCACCCCTTTGCCCGGGAGAGGGCGGGCGAATCGTACCGGCTTTTGCACGGCGTGCTTGCAAGTGCTCTCGCTGCCTGCCCAAGCGCGGCGATGACCCGGGGCATCGCTTTTGCTCCGGAAGAGGAAGAGGGGGCACAAGCGCGCTCCCGCGCCTGTTTCGAAAACCCGGTCCGGCACGATCTTCTGGAAAACGGGCGCAAGATCGCCGGGGCCGCCCAGCGCCGCTCGCGCCTCGGCCTGCTGCACCAGGGGAGCGTGCAGGCGGGTGCGCTTTCGTGCGGGTTCGCGGGGCAACTTGCTTCCATGCTCGCCGGGGGCGTTGCCCCGTACCGCCTTGCCCCGGAGGTGCGCCGGGAGGCTGCGCGGCTGGCGGTGGAAAAGTACGGCACGGAGGCGTGGAACCGCCGTTTTTAGGGCGCTCAGGCTGCCCCGCCGCTTCGCGCAAATTCGACGGCGCCGCGCCCCGCGCGGGTTCCGGTGGCGAAGCACCCTTGTAACAGGTAGCCGCCGGTGGGCGCTTCCCAGTCGATCATCTCGCCCGCGACGAAAACCCCCGGCAGCCGCCGGAGCATCAGGGCTTCCGTCAGTTCTCCCCAGCGCACGCCGCCTGCCGACGAGATCGCTTCGGCGATCGGCCTGGGGCGGGACAACGGCAGCCGCAGCGCCTTTGCCTCGGCGGCGAGTTCCGCCCCGGAGACAAACGGCTGCGAACGCTCCCGCAGGCTTAGCAAGGCGAAGGCTGCCTCTCCCAGCCGCCAGCGCACCCGGGCTTCGGCCAGCAACCCTGTGCGTGCAGGGCCGAGCCGCGTTCGAAGTGCCTCGGCGGAGACTCCGGGCTTGAGATCGATCTCCAGAACCGCCCCCTCCCCTCCTGCCGCCGCTGCGCGCAGCGCCGCGCCGATCTGGTAGAGCGCGCCGCCCTCCAGCCCGTAGCGCGTCACCATCAGTTCCCCAACTCTCCAGGCCCAGGCTTCACCGCACCGCACGGCGATGTTTTTCAACGGTTTGCCTTCCGCCTCGGCGAGAAATTCGGCGGGCCACGGCGTCTCCCATCCGCAGTTGGCCGGTTCCAGGGGAGAGACTGCGATGCCGAGCCGCTCCAGCGGGGCGATCCATCCGCCGTCGGACCCTGTATCCGGCCACGAACCGCCGCCGAGCGCCAGCACCGCCGCTTCCGCCGGGAAGCGGACCACCCCGTCCTCCGTCGCGAACTCCAGCACGATTCCCGCCCCGGCGGCGATCCCCGTCCAGCGATGTCCCGTCAGGAACCGGACGCCGCGCTTCCGCAGCCGCTCCACGGCGCGGCGCAGCAGCGGAGCCGCTTTCATCTCCCGGGGGTAAACGCGCCCGGTAGAGGCGGCAAATGTCTCCACGCCCAACCCGGCGGCCCAGGCACGCAGCGCGGCGGTGTCGAAATCCGCCAGGATCGGGCGCCAGAAGCGGGAGGCGAAGCCACTCCCTCCGGTGTAGCGCGCCACGAAGGCATCGAAAGGCTCCTCGCGGGTCAAATTCAGGCCGCCCCGTCCGGCTACGAGAAACTTCCGCCCGACGGAACGCTTCGCCTCAAAAAGTGTGACCTCCGCCCCGGCCCCGGCGGCGACTTCCGCAGCGCGCAGACCGGCGGGGCCGCCGCCAATGATCGCGATTTTCGCTCCGGGAGTCTGGTGCAGGGACACTGGGGCAGTTCACCGTGGGGCGCAGGCGGCGTCGAGCATCTTGTGGACCGCCTTTTCCACGCCGCGCAGATACCCCGGGGCGTCCGTGGCCCAACGCTGCCGCAGCCACTCCAGATGTTCTTCCGGCAATGTCGTGGGGCGGGGAAGCGCCGGGTCGTACGGCAGCTCCAGCGTGACCATCGCCGGGGCGTCCCCGCCGGGATACCGCAGGCCGTGGCCGCACCATTGGCCAAGCGAGCCGGGACAAACCGCGGTCTCGCACCCCGGGCAGGGCGGGTCTTCCCAGATTCGCAGCCGGTACGGCACGCGTTCGCGCTCGAGGAGCGCCTCCCACATCGCCCGCGCCAGCCAGGTCGATTGCGGGCCGTCGGCGTCGATCTCCGCGAGCGCCCAGTGCAGGCTGACGATGCGCGAGGGGCGTTCTTCCAGGATCAGGTCGCGCAGCGCGCGCGACTCCGGCTCGGACCACGGCGCGGGGCCGGGTGGTTCCTCGCTGGCAGCGTTCCAGTTCTTGCCGAAGTTGCGGTTGAGATCGACCCGGTTCGCGTTGTAGCGGCTGCGGCGCGCGTAGCCGTCCGGGTTCGCAACGGGGATCACCGCCACGCCCAGGCCGGGGAACGGCTTGCCGAAGCCGAGCCGCTCCTCCAGGAACGACTCCAGAAGGAGCGAGGTGGCGCGTTCGTCCCCGTGCAGGCCGCCGAGGAGCAGGACGCCCCCGGCGAGATCGCCCCGGCCATGCACGAAAAGATCGCGCCCTTCCACGCTCCGCCCGTAAATGCGGGTGAAAAGCGGGGTTGAGCGGTTGCCGTTTCGATTGGAAGCTATGACGAACATGGGACGACAATCTGGGCCAGGCGGGGAATCCCGGTCGAAGCGAGGGCGCGCGCTCCAGTGTGTCCGGCGCGTCCTGCACCCTCGTAAGGTCTTCCGGATCAGCCGGGGCGCAAGGACGGAAATCGCGAATGTCTTTGTCCGCTTCTCTGCCGAGGGAGTGGCCGGGGAAGTCGTCGGTTACGGGGAGGCGTCGCCCAATGCCTACTACGGGGAGACGGCGGAAGGTGTTCTCGCCCGTCTGGAGGCGGTGCGCCCCCGGGTGGAGGCGTTGGAGATCGACTCGCCTGAAGAGATCGCCCGCGCCTGGGAGACGCTCTGGCCGCACCTCGCCCCCTCGCGCGCCGCGCAGTGTGCGCTCGATCTGGCGCTTTGGGACTGGCTCGCCCGCCGCCGTTCCATGAGTGTCGCCGAGCTTGCCTTCGGCCAGCCTCCCCGGCCGGTGCGCACCTTTTGCACGATCGGGATTTCCACCCGCGCCGAGCTGGAGGAAAAACTCCGCGAGCTTCGCGGTTTCCCGGCGATCAAGATCAAGGCGAGCGCGGACATGGGCCGCGATCTGGAGACGATCCGCTTCGTCCGGGAACGGACGGAGGCTCTCCTGGCGGTGGATGCCAACGCGGCGTGGAGGCCGGAAGCGGTCCCGGCGCTCTCCGGGGAACTCGCCCGGCTCGGCGTGGAGTTTCTCGAACAACCGCTTCCGCCCGGGGAGGAGGCGCAAATGCCCCGGCTGCTGGCCAACACCCCCCTCCCCCTCCTTGCGGACGAGAGCTGTGTGCGGCGCGAGGATGTGGAGCGGATGCCGGGGGTTTTCTCCGGGTTCAACATCAAGCTCGTCAAGTGCGGCGGGTTGACACCGGGGCTGGCGATGCTCCGGCGCGGGCGGGAGCTGGGGCTGCGCGTGATGGTCGGGTGTATGCTCGAAAGCAGTCTGCTCATTTCCGCCGGGGCGGTCCTTGCCCAGCGGAGCGATGACGCCGATCTCGACGGCGCATGGCTGCTGGCCGACGATCCGTTCGCGCCGACGGCGGCGGGCGGCACGCGGCTGCGCAATGGAGTGCTGGAACCGGCCAGCGGGCCGGGGTTCGGCGTCACGCCCACGGCGGATTTGTT
>CAZYVL010000033.1:6293-21523 GCA_964651005.1 uncultured Chthoniobacteraceae bacterium
CCTGGTTGCGCGAGCGGGTGGCTTCGAAAAACTCGTAAAGCTCGCCGCCGAGGTGGGAGACGAGCATCCAGCCGTTGCGCCGCGCCAAGGCCATCGCCTCCGCAAGCGGGCCGATCTGTGCCCGCTCGGAAGGGGCGGTGACGAGATAGCGGCCTTGACGCCGGATGCCACGCCGCATCCGGGTGGTGAGCGATTCGAGTTCCCGCGTCATCATCATGGAAACGCGGGAACGCGCTGTCGCGGTCGGTGGCCGGTGGCCCTCTACGGGGTGCGACCGCGGGCGGTGGCGGCCCGGCGGCGGGGGCGGGGCTGGGCGGCGCGGTTCATCCTGCGGATCAGATCCTTGAGCGGAACCGGCTTGCCGCAGTAGCACCCCTGCCCGTAGTCGCACTCGATCTGCTGGAGCCGTTGGAGCGTCGCCTTGTTCTCGATCCACTCCGCCACGGTCTGCTTGCCGAGCAGATGGACGATTTCGTTGATCGACTTGAGCAGCGTGAGGCTCACCGGGTCCGAATCGATCTCGCGGATGAAGCTGCCGTCGATCTTGACCAGGCTCACCGGGAGGTTGCGCAGGTAGTTGAGCGAGGAGAAGCCCGTCCCGAAGTCGTCCAAGGCAAACCGGCACCCGAACTCCTGGAGCCGCTCCACGATGGCGCGGGCGTGGACGAGGTTGGTCATGAAGACCGTCTCGGTGATCTCGAAAATCACCCGCGAGGGGGCGATGCCGCTCGCGTTGAAGCACTGGAGAATGTAGTCGGCGATGCCGGAGCCGGTGACGGAGCTGCCGGAGAGATTGATCGCCACGTCGAGTTCGGGAAAGTTCACCATGTCCGAGAAGACGCGCCGGATCATGTACCGGTCGATCTGCGGCATCAGTCCGTAGCGTTCGGCGGCGTCGAGAAACGCCACCGGGCCGTGGATATGCCCGTCGGCGTCGCGGTAGCGGATGAGCGCCTCGCAGTGCCGGGTCTTCCCGGTCTTGAGATCGACGAGCGGCTGGTACCACGCCTCGAAGCGGGATTCCTCCAGCCCTTCCTGCAACCGCTGGAACCACTCCGCCGAGTTGCGGATGCGCAGCAGCTCGGTGCTGTCGCTGTGGTAGACGCAGCAGCGGTTCTTGCCGCTGGACTTGGCGGCGTGCAGCGCGGTGTTGGCGCGCGAGAGGACTTCCTTGAGGCTCAGGCCCGACTCCATGAGCGCCAGGCCGAGGGAGAGGGTGATCCGGTGCCGCAGGCCCGAGGAGAGGATCGGGTTGCGCGCGATGCGCTCGCAGGTCCGCTCGCCGAGCGCGCCCGCTTCTTCGTGGCTCTTCGCGCGGACGATGATGCAGAACTCATCCCCACCGAAGCGGGAGACGACCACCGCGTCCTCCCCAAACGCCTGCTTGAGAAACTCGCCCACGGCGCGCAGCACCTGATCCCCCACCAGATGGCCGTGCCGGTCGTTGATGAGCTTGAAGTTATCCACGTCGATGTAGATGACCGCGTACGGCGCGCCGCCGCCCCGGCTTTCGGCGAAAATGGCCTCCAGCTCGCCGGTGAACCGCTGGCGGTTGGCCAGGCCGGTGAGCGAGTCGTGCAGGGCGAGGTGCTGGAGATACCGCTCCGTCTCCTTCGCATGCGTGATGTCGCGCGAGACCAGGAGTACGTGCCGCTGCCCGGAGTGGGTGTGCAGCGCGCTGGCGCAGACATCGAGCCAGCGCCAGTGGTCTCCCCCGTCATGGAACTGGAGCAGGATGCGTTTCTCGGAGTCCGAGCCGAGGATTTCCGTGAGCGTCTCGATGAGCTCCTGCTGCTCGTCGGGGTGGACGAACCCGGGCCACCACGCCCCGGCGAGCAGGCACGGGTCGCGCGAGAGGATTTCGCCGTGGTTCGGGCTGGCGTAGACGACTTTCAGCTCCGGGTCGAGTTCGCAGACGAGGTGGAACGAATTGCGCACCACCGCCGAGAAACGCTGCTGCGCCTCGTCGAGCGACATCCGCACGCTGGAGGTGATCCCCTCGGCCTTTTTCTGCTCGCGCTCGCGCTGGCGGCGCTCCCGGATATGCGCCCGGATGCGCAGGATGAGGTCTTTTTTCTGGAACGGCTTGGTGATGTAATCCGCCGCCCCGGCTTCGAAGGCGCGGGCCTTCTGCTGGTACTCCGAATCGCCCGTCAGGAAGATCACCGGGATCTGCCGCAGCCGTTCGTCCCGCTGCATCTTGGCAAAGAGCGTCATCCCGTTCATGTCGGGCAGGGCGACGTCGAGCAGGGCGAGGTCGATCCCCCCGCCGCACCCCTTCGCCGCGCCGCCGACTCCGCGCTGGAGAATCTCCATCGCCTCGGCCGCCTGCGCCGCCGAGACCACGCAGAACCCTTCCGCCTCCAGCAGCTTGACGAGGAGCTTGCGCAGCTCGTGCTCGTCATCAACCAGCAGGATGGTTGCTCTCTTTTCTTGCTCTTCGAACGGCGTCGGCATTGTCGGCTGGTTACGGCTGGAAAGGGATGCGAATCCTTGAATGCGCCTTTTCCCGATGTGCCGTTCGACAGCTCCGCCCCCAGTCACACCGCAAAAATACGTACACCGACATTGGCAGTTTGCCGAAGGTCTGTATACATAATTTTAATACCGTGAAATATTAGCGGCTCCGATAAAAGGAAGCTGAAAAAGAAGAAATGTTTGGGGATGGCCTTTGGCCCTCTTTCCTCTCCCTACTTTTCCAGTACCACCACGTCACGCGGAGCAATCTCCAGGAGGCATTCCCTCTCTCCGCCGCTGCTTGCTCCGGCTCCGGCTCCGGGGTTGAGTTCGTAGACTTTCAGCGTTCCGACTTCGGTTGCCACGCGGTGCCGGGCGATCTCCCCCTGGTAGACGGTTTCCTCGATGCGACCGGGGAGGGTGTTCGCCTCCGCGTCTGCGCCCAAGCCGGGGGTTTCCGGCAAAAACCGCCATGCCTCGGGCCGTAGCGAGAGGGTGACGCGCTCGCCCGCGCCGATGGAGCGCGCCTCTCCGTGGCTCTCCGCGCGGAAGCGACGCCCGCCCACGGCGAGCCGCAGAATGCCCCCCGCCGCTTCCACCACCTCGGCTTCCAGAAAATTCGTTTCGCCCACGAAGTCGGCCACGAACCGCGAGGCGGGCTGCCGGTAAACGGCCTCGGGGGAGCCGACCTGGCAGACGCGCCCGGCGTCGAGGACCGCCAGCCGGTCGGCGGTGGAGAGCGCCTCTTTCTGGTCGTGCGTGACGTAAACCGCCGTCAGGCCCGCCTCCTTGCAGATCCGCCGGATTTCCGTGCGCATTTCGAGCCGGAGCTTGGCGTCGAGGTTGGAGAGCGGCTCATCAAGCAGGAGGCAACGGGGCCGGACGACGAGCGCCCGCGCCAGGGCGACGCGCTGCTGCTGGCCGCCGGAGAGCTGGTGAATCCCGCGCTCTGCCTGTTGCTCCATCCGCACGGCGGCAAGCGCCTCCTCCACGCGACGCCGGATTTCCGCGCGCGGCATCTTCCGCTCCTCCAGGCCGAACGCCACGTTCCCCGCGACGGTCTTGTGCGGCCAGAGGGCGTAATTCTGGAAAACCATGCCGGTCTGGCGCCGGTGCGCCGCGAGCCGCGTCACCTCCTCGCCGCCGAAGCGGATGCTCCCGCGATCCGGGAAATGAAACCCGGCCAGGCAGCGCAGCAGCGTCGTCTTGCCGCAGCCGCTCGGGCCAAGGAGGAAAAAAATCTCCCCGGGGGCGATTTCGAGGCTCACCCGGTCGAGCGCGACCGTCTCGCCGAAGCATTTGGAAACATCCGTAATGGAGATGCCGATCACAACCCCCATCTATGGGCCAATCTTTGCGAAAGGGACAATCCTTCTTTCCACAGGCGGCAAAATCATCCACAATCCGATCAAATCGGCATGATCCAGCGCGACTACCTCATTATCGGCGCGGGCATCGGCGGGGCCACCGTCTGCGAAACGCTGCGGGAGTATGACCGCAAGGGGACAGTGACCCTTGTGGGCAATGAATCGGCTCTCCCGTATCATCGCCCGCGACTCTTCAAATCGATCCTGGCGGCAAAAACACCGGCGCTGGAGAAGATCGCGCATCTGACTCCCGAGTGGTATGCCTCCAAGAAAATCGAGCTGCGGCTGGAAACGCTCGTCACCCAGCTCAATCTGGAACGGCGGCTCGCCGTGCTCCACACCGGGCAGGTGATCGAATTTCGCAAGGCGTGCCTGGCGATGGGGAGCCGCCCGCGCCGCCCCCCGGTGGCGGGCGCGAACCTCGGCAACGTCCTCTACCTGCGCAATCTGCGCGACGTGCTCGCGCTGCGGGAGATCGTCGCGCAGGAAAAGAACATCATCATCCTCGGCGGCGGGCTGGTCGCGGCGGAAGCCGCCTCCACGCTGCGTGCGATGGGCCGCAACGTGCAGATTCTCTGCCGCTACCCCGCGCTCTGGCAGAAGTGGCTCGACCCGGAAACCGCGCGTTGGCTCACCGACTATTTCGCCGCGCGGGGTGTCCCCGTCCTGCACGAGACGCTCAACGGATTCGAGGGCAAGACGGTGCTCCGCAATATCCAGACCAAGAGCGGCAACCGGCTCCCGGCGGGGCTCGTCATCGTGGCGCTCGGGGCGGAACCGAATCTCGGCCTTGTCGCCAAGACTCCGCTGGGGACTCCCAACGGCGTCCCGGTCAACGAATATATGGAGACGGACGAGAAGGGCATTTTCGCCGTGGGCGATGTGGCGCTCTACCCCGATCTTGTTTTCGGCGGCGTGCGGCGGAGCGAGCATTGGGAAACCACGCTGGAGCAGGGGCGGATCGCCGGGGCGAACATCACCGGCAAGAAGCGCCAGCGTTACAAGGAACTCCCCTTCCACACGAGCGCGGTGTTCGACCTTACCTTCCAGTTCGTGGGCGACTTCAGCCAGACGCCGGTGCGGTACGAACTGGAGGGGGAGCGCGACCGGCGCAAGTTCATCGCGCGGTACTACCAGGGAGCGCGGCTGGTCGGGATGCTCCTCTGCAACCAGCCGGAAGAGGCGCTGGAGGCGGCCCGGCGGGAGATTCTCAAACCGGGCTCGAAATAGGCGGCGGGGCGGCACTCCCCGCTTTTTCGTTGCGGGCGGGCGGCTCAAGACCTATTCCGGGGAGGTCCGGTTTTTCGCTTTATTCCCCAAATTTCTCAAGATTCATGAGCAGACCCAATGTGATTGTTTTCTTCACCGACCAGCAGCGTTGGGATTCGACCGGGATTCACGGTAATCCGCTGAACCTCACCCCGAATTTCGACCGCTTCTGCCACACCGGGACGCATGTGGTCCACAGCTTCACCTGCCAGCCGGTTTGCGGCCCCGCCCGCGCCTGTCTCCAGACGGGGCGTTACGCGACCCAGAACGGCTGCTACCGCAACTGCATCCCGCTCGCTCCCCGGCACGCCACGCTGGGGCAGCTCTTCCACAACGCGGGGTACGACACCGCCTACTTCGGCAAGTGGCACCTGGCGGGCGAGGAGTACGGCCCCGTGGCGAAGGAATTTCGCGGAGGGTATCAGCGGTGGCTCGCCTCGAATCTCCTGGAATACACTTCCGATGCCTACAAGGCAGTCCTCTATGATGAGGAGGGCAAGGAGGTCCGGCTGCCGGGGTACCGCGTCGATGCGCTCACCGACGCGGCGATCCGCTACATCGCCGAGCCGAGGGAACGCCCGTTCCACCTTTTCGTCTCGTTCCTGGAGCCGCACCACCAGAACTGCCGGGATGATTACCCCGCCCCGGATGGCTACCGGGAACGCTACCAGGGGCGATGGACGCCGCCCGATCTCGAAGCGCTCCAGGGCACCGCGCCGCAGCATCTCCCCGGGTACTGGGGGATGGTGAAGCGGCTCGACGAGGCGTTCGGGCGGATGATGGATGCGCTCAAGAGCCTGAACCTGCTCGACAACACGATCGTCCTCTTCACCTCCGACCACGCCTGCCACTTCAAGACGCGCAACGACGAATACAAACGCTCCTGCCACGATAGCTCGCTGCGCGTGCCGACGCTTTTTCACGGCCCCGGCTTTTCGGGCGGGCGGCAGTTCCAGCGCCTCACGAGCCTGGTCGATCTCCCCCCCACCCTTCTGGAAGCCGCCGGTCTCGACGTGCCGCCGGAGATGGCGGGGCGCAGTCTCTTTTCCGAAGCGGAAGGAGCCGTTGCCCCGGAGGACGATTGCGTCTTCGCGCAGATCTCGGAGGCGCAGCACGGAAGGTTGATCCGCACGCGCCGCTGGAAATATGCCGTCTCGGCGCCGTGGACCGATTCGCCGCAGCCGGAGGCTTACACGGAGTCGCACCTTTACGATCTGGAGGCCGATCCGCACGAACTCAACAATCTCGTCGGCCTCGAAACCTTTGCCGACGTGGCGCGGACGCTCCGGGAGAAGCTCGAAGCCAAAATGCGCGAAATCGGTGAGCCTGTTGTCCCGATTCACCTCGCGGCGCTGCGGCCAGCGGGCCAGCGTTCACCCGGGTCCATCGCTCCGGTTCCCTCGAAGCTGGGGTAGCCTTGAGGGTTGGGGCGCGGTCACTGAAGGCGTTTCCGCCCGCTTCCGTTCAGCCTTTTGAGTTTTTTACGCGCTTCTTCCATCGGCAGGCCGTCGATGAAATAGCCGGTCGCGGCGAGGCCGATGGTGTAGGTTCCCGCTCCGGCTACGGCCCCGGAGACCGCGTTCCCCCACCCCGGGAAGAATTTCACGGCGGCCCGCGCTCCTTCGCGAAAGAGGAAGGCGGCTCCGACGTTCACCCCGGCTGCGGCCAGGAAGTCGCGCCCGGTGGCGAGGCTCCACTCCCGGCCGGAGGCGTACAAAATCCCGGCGACCATCAATGCCTGTAACGCGGTGAGGATCGGCAGGTCGGCAAGCGGGATCGGCTGCGCGCCGATGGCGGTGCAGATGGCGGCGGTGGAACGGGTGACGGTGCGCGCGATCTCCCTCTGCACGCCCCGCTCTCCTGTGGCGCGGGCAAACTCCAGGCGCGCCTCCACCGGCAGTGTCCGGGCGACGGCGGCCAGCACGGCTTCGCGATCCCCGGCGGGGAGGATGGCGACGAGGGCCGCAGAAGCCGCCGCGTCACCATGCAGCACCTCGGCGAGCATCTGGGGGTCTGGGCCGAACGCGACGACGGGAAGGGATGGCCCGCTTCCCTGGCGCTCCCGGAAAAGCCGGAGCACCTCCCGCAAGATCGCGAGGCCGTCCACGCTGCCGGAGGCGAGGAGCACGCAGTCGGGCATGGCGTCCGCCACGGCGGCGTGCGCGAGGCGCCCATCCTCCCCCGCGACGGCGATCCGCATCCCTCCCGGGCGGGAGAGAAAGCGGTACGGAAACCCGGGCGAAAGAGTCGCCCCGGGCGAAGCAAGTTCCCCGGCGAACGCTTCCGCCTCGCTCCCGAGCAGCAGCAGCCTCGGGGCGCGGCGGCTCAGGAACAGCTCCCGCAGCGGTCGCCACTCGCGCTCGACGGGTTTGCGGATCGGGCCGGGAAGCCGCCGGAGCAGCCCTTCGATGCGATCTGCCATCCGGGAAAGGGTCATCGGTCTGTGTTGGGTTGACCGCGCGGGCGCGAGCCGGAGGGGTCCGGCGCAGTTCGCTCGTTTGGCGCGGGTTGCGGTAAAATAGAACGCAAACCGCGCCCGTGCATCCGCTTTTCCACGCGGAGGCCGCGATCCCCGGAAGGCGGAGGGTTGCGGAGGGTTGGGCTTTCCCCTATTCCAGATGCCGCAGAAGCTGCTCGACGTGTTCGCCCGGCTTGACCTTGCGGAAGATCGCCTCGATTTTTCCGTCGGGGCCGATGACGAAGGTGGACCGCTCCACGCCCATGTACTTTTTGCCGTACATGCTTTTCTCCACCCAGACGCCGTAGGCGTTGGCGATCTTTTTCTCCTCGTCGCTGATGAGCGGGAACGGGAGTTCGTGCTTGTCGATGAATTTCCGGTGGCTCTCCGGGGAATCGGGGCTGACGCCGAAGACGATCGCTTTCTGCGAGACGATGCTCCAGTGGTCGCGCAGGCTGCACGCCTGCGAGGTGCAGCCGGGCGTGTCGTCCTTGGGGTAAAAGTAGAGGATCACCGTTTCGCCCGCGACTGCTTTCAGGGATACGGGCGCGCCAAGCCCGAAGCGGCCCCCGACGGCGGTGAGGTTGAAGTCCGGGGCAAGGTCGCCCACTTTCAAATCGCTGTCCATAAGGCAAGAGCGGTATCAGAACGGGGCGGAACTTTCACTCCCGAAATATGAGGGCGGTGCGTGCCCCTCCCCCTCCCTTTCACGAACGGAGGCTGCGCGGGTAGACGCCGGAATCGATCAGGCTGCGGATGCGGCGGCCTGCTTCTTCGCGGTCTTCCTGGTAGGTCATCCCGAACCATTGCTCCGTGCTCTGGAGAACCTTGCAGCGGACCTGGCCGCTCCGGATGAGGGTGTCCACCACGGTCGGGATGAAAAACTCCGACTTCGGGCTGCCCCCCTGCTCGCGCAGGAAGGCGGCGAACCCCTCCTCCAGATGCCCGAAGAGCGACGGGGCGAAGCCCCAAAGGTTCATCGAGGCGATGGAGCCGGGCGAGAGCGGCTCCCATTGGCCGCTGGCGTTCTTCGTGCGCGCGCCGGTGGCGGCGTCGATCTCGACGGTTGTGTGCTCGACAAGATCGACAAGGCACCTTTGCGCATCGGCCTGGCAGATGCCGCGCGAGACGGAGCCGAAGGGGGAGAGCGTTTTCGCCAGCTCGAAGCCTACCAGGTAATACTCCCCGGGGTTCCCCGGCGCGAGGGCGTCGTGCAGCACCCGATAGGAGGAGGGGCCGTAGAAGTCGTCGGCGTTGATGACGCCGAAGGGCTCGCGCACCAGCCCGCGCGCGGCGCGGATGGCGTGCCCGGTGCCCCACGGTTTGACGCGCCCTTCCGGGAGCGCGAATCCCTCGGGGAGATCGTCGAGGCGCTGGAAGGCGAAGACGATTTTTTTCGCCTGCTCGCCGAGCGTTTTCTCGAAGTGCTCGCGCAGCGTCTCTTCCAGCGCGGGTACGGTGACGAGGACGATCTTGCCGAACCCGGCGCGCAGGGCGTCGTAGATGGAGTAGTCGATGATGATTTCGCCGCTGGGGCCGATCGGGTCGATCTGCTTGAAGCCGCCGTAGCGGCTGCCCATTCCGGCGGCGAGGATGAGGAGGGAGGGTTGGCTCATGAAAAGGAGGACGGCGAACGGCGTTAGTACCCGTTCGGGTTGGCCGACTGCCAGCGCCAGGTGTCCGCGCACATTTCGTCGATGCCGCGGAGGGCTTTCCAGCGCAGTTCCGTCTCGGCCAGGGCCGGGTCGGCGTAGCAGGCGGCGATGTCACCCGGTCGGCGCGGGGCGAAGCGGAAGGGAATCCGCTTGCCGCTCGCTTTTTCAAAGGCGGCGATCATCTCCAGCACGCTGTAGCCCCGGCCGGTGCCGAGGTTGCAGGCGAAGACGCCGGGCTTCGAGGCGAGCTTCTCGAGGG
The DNA here is from genome assembly GCA_964651005.1 of uncultured Chthoniobacteraceae bacterium. Lineage (GTDB taxonomy): Bacteria > Verrucomicrobiota > Verrucomicrobiia > Chthoniobacterales > Chthoniobacteraceae > DATMFV01. The sequence continues at coordinate 15,759 of CAZYVL010000033.1, forward strand.
CGCGGACGTGCCCGGCGGCGAGGTCGAGGACGTGGATGTAGTCGCGCACGCCTGTGCCGTCCGGGGTCGGGTAGTCGTTGCCGTAGACGGAAAGCTCCGAAAGTTTCCCGACGGCGACTTGTGCGATGTACGGGAGGAGGTTGTTGGGGATGCCGTTGGGGTCTTCGCCGATCCGCCCGCTCGGGTGCGCGCCGACGGGGTTGAAGTAGCGCAGCAGGGCGATCTGGAAGCGGGGGTCGCCGGTGTGTACGTCCCGCAGGATCTGCTCCAGGAAGAGCTTTGTGCGTCCGTACGGGTTCGTGGCGGAGAGCGGGAAGTTCTCGCGGATCGGCACGCTGGCGGGGTCGCCGTAGACGGTGGCCGAGGAGCTGAAGACGAGGTTGAAGCAACCGGCGGCGGCCATCGCTTCGCAGAGCAGGAAGGTGCCCGTCAGGTTGTTATGATAGTAGCGGAGCGGGATTTTGACCGACTCGCCGACGGCCTTCAACCCGGCGAAGTGGATCACGGCGTCGATCTGCGTGCCAGAGAAGACGCGCTCGAGGGCGGCGCGGTCGAGGAGGTCCACCTGGTGAAACTCGACCCGGCGGCCCGCGATCTCCTCCACGCGCCGAACCGCCTCCTCCTTCGCGTTAAAAAGATTATCAACGATGACGACCTCGTACCCGGCCTGGAGGAGATCAAGGACCGTGTGCGAACCGATATACCCGGCACCGCCGGTGACTAAAATTTTCATGAAGCGTTCGAAAGCGGAAAAAAAGGGCCGCTTTTCATGAAAACATCCTTTTTCCCCCGCTTCGTCAATGGAATCGTAAAGCATGGAAGTCGTCATCACCTCCAGCCCGGCTGCGGGGGGGCAGGCGGCGGCGCGCCTGGTCGAAAAACTGGTGCGCGCGAAGCCGGATGCGGTGCTCGGCCTGGCCACCGGGAGCACCCCGTTGGGTCTCTACCGCGAGCTGGTTCTCATGCACCGCGAGGAGGGGCTTGATTTCAGCCGCGTGACGACGTTCAACCTGGATGAATACGTCGGCCTTGCGCCGGAGCACCCGGCTTCCTACCACCGCTTCATGCGGGAGAATCTCTTCGAGGCGATCAACATCTCCCCGGCCCATACTCATCTCCCCGACGGGCTGGCGGAGAATATCCCGGCTTTTTGCGCGCGCTACGAGGCGGCGATCCGCGAGGCGGGCGGGATTGATCTCCAGGTGCTCGGGATCGGGCGCGAGGGGCATATCGGCTTCAACGAGCCGAGTTCCTCCCTCGCCTCGCGAACGCGGATCAAGACGCTCACGCCGGAGACGATCCGCGCCAACGAACCGTTTTTCGCCCGCCAGGAGGAGGTGGCGGAGGAAGCGGAGGGGCCACGGCATGTCATCACGATGGGGGTCGGGACGATCCTGGAAAGCCGCGTCTGCCTGCTGCTCGCCTTCGGGGAAGAGAAGGCGGAGGCCGTGGCGGCGATGGTGGAAGGGCCGGTGACGGCGATGTGCCCGGCCTCCGCGCTGCAATTTCACCCTAGGGCGATTGTGATCGCCGATGAGGAGGCCGCCTCGCGCCTGCGCCGCGCGGAATACTACCGGGCGGTGTACGCGGGCAAACCGGCGTTCCAGAAGGAAGCGCCGTTCCCGATTGTCCCGGGGTGTGATGGGGATTGTTCTCCCTGAAGAGCGTTTCCAGTAAAGATATAGCTGTTGATTTGCGAGCGCCGAGGGTTGGTGCGTGGCTTTTCGAGCGAAGCGGCTGTATTTTCAATACTGCCCGAGCTTGAAACGCCGCGCAACGGCCCTCGCCGCCCCTTGCCGCCCCTCGCCGCCGCAAAGCAGCGCTATAGAATTAATGGAAACGCTCTACAAGATCTGCTTTGATTACCGAAGTGCCCGCTGCGCCCCCACCGGCAGGCGCGCCGACCATGCCAACCTTGACCGCTGACCACGCCGAAGACGAACCTTCCGCCGGGGAGCCCCCGGGAGGAAGCCACGGCAACGACAAGGAGGGGGGGACCGTTTTCGCGGTGCTCGCCGCCGTTGCTTTTGCCCATTTTCTCAACGACTCGATCCAGTCGCTGCTGCCCGCGCTTTATCCTCTTTTCAAGACGAACTTTGCGCTGAGCTTTACGCAGGTGGGGTTCATCACGCTTACCTTTCAACTGACTTCCTCGCTGCTTCAGCCGCTCATCGGCATTTATTCGGACCGGAAGCCGATGCCGTTTTTGCTCCCGGCCGGGCTGGGGGCAACGCTGGTGGGGCTGCTGCTGCTGGCAGGGGCGCACGGCTACCCGATGATCCTCGTCTCGGCCGGGTTGGTGGGGATGGGGTCCGCGGTGTTCCACCCGGAAGCCTCGCGCATGGCGCATCTCGCCTCCGGGGGGCGCCACGGGTTCGCGCAATCGTTCTTTCAGCTTGGCGGGAACACGGGGACTTCGCTCGGCCCGCTGCTGGCGGTTCTCATCGTCCGGCAGCCGCATATCGCCTGGTTCTCGCTTGTCGCGCTGCTGGCCATCGTGGTGCTCTCGCGCGTGGGCCGGTGGTACGGGCGCGAACTGGCGCGGCTCCAACTGCGCGGGCGCTCCAACGCGCAAGAAGCCGTTCACGGGATCTCGCGCCGGAGGGTCTACGGGGCGATCGGCATCCTGATGGCACTGATTTTCTCCAAGTATTTCTACATCGCCAGCCTGTTGAGCTTCTACACGTTTTACCTGATGCAGAAGTTCCACCTCTCGGTGCAGGAGGCGCAGATTCATCTCTTCGTGCTGATGTTCTCCATCGCGGCGGGGACGCTGATCGGCGGGCCGGTCGGGGATCGCTACGGGCGCAAGGTGGTGATCTGGGTTTCGATCCTCGGGACGGCCCCCTTCAGCCTTCTGCTGCCGCACGCTTCCCTGTTCTGGACGGGCGTGCTCTCGGTGTGCATCGGTGTGATTCTCTCCTCGGCGTTTTCCGCGATTCTGGTCTACGCCCAGACGTTGATCCCGGGGAAGGTCGGCATGGTGGCGGGGCTGTTTTTCGGCTTCGCCTTCGGCATGGGCGGGATCGGCTCGGCGCTGCTCGGGAAGCTGGCGGATATGACCAGCATCGACACGGTTTTCCGGCTCTGCGCGTATCTCCCGTTGATCGGGCTGCTGACGGTCTTTCTCCCCAGCGTGGAGCGGCGTGTTCCGGCGGGCGCTCGGGCGGCGGAGTGACGGGGTGGGATAACGCGGCAGAGTCGCGCGATGGATTTGCGGATCGCGGTCTACTCCTCCGGCTCGATCCCGTGTTGGGCGAGGAAGGTTTTCAACTGCTCGGGCCCGAAGTCGGCCAGCAGTTTTTCCCCCACGGTGAGCGTGGGGGTGAGGCGCTGGTTGGAGAGGCGGATCATCTCGTCGTAGGCGTCGCGGCTCGCCTCCACGTCGATCTCTTCGTAGCGGTAGCCGCGCGTGTCGAGCAACTCCTTGGCGCGGATGCACCAGGGGCACCATTTCTTGACGTAGAGCTTGAGCGGTTCGGCCATGATCGGAACTGTTTCGGTGGCGGGTGGTCTGGCGGTCCCCGGACTCCTAAAGCCTGCCGGGAGCCTGTTTGGCGCCTGCCTGGGGCCTGAAAGGGATCTATCCTTCTTCGGCTGGAGGGCGGGCGCGGTCTTCGAAGCGGGTGAACTCTTTGAGGAACGTCAGCGGGACTTCGCCGACCGGGCCGTTGCGCTGCTTGGCGATGATGAGTTCCGCTTCGCCCCGGGCTTCCTCGCGCTGTTCGTCGTCTTCCGCGTAATACTCGGAGCGCACGAGCAGGCCGACGAGATCGGCGTCCTGCTCGATGGAGCCGGATTCGCGCAAATCGCTCAGGCGCGGCTTGCCTCCGCTGCGGGACTCGGGGTTCCGGTTGAGCTGGGCGAGGACGATGATCGGCAGGGAAAGCTCCTTGGCGAGCGCCTTGAGGCCGCCGGAGATTTCGGAAATTTCGAGCTGCCGGTTTTCCTGGCCGCGCTTGGAGGGCGAGCGCAGGAGCTGGAGATAGTCGATGATGATGAGCTGAATGTCGTGCTGCGCCTTGAGGCGGCGCGCCTTGGCACGCAGTTCCAGGATGCTCAGGCCCGCCGTGTCGTCGATGAAGATCTTGCTCTCGGCGAGCTTGGAGGCGGCGACAGTGAGGTTATGAAAATCGCGGTCGGCCAGGAAGCCGTCGCGCACTTTGGCGAGGTTCACCTTCGCGCGCGAGCAGAGCAGGCGCTGGACAAGCTGCTGGCTGCTCATTTCCAGCGAGAAGATGCAGACGGGGAGCTTGGCGTTGAGCGCGACGTTCTCGGCGATGTTCATGGCCAGCGCCGTTTTGCCCATTGAGGGGCGCGCGGCGATGATGATCATCTCCGCCGGGTGAAGGCCGTCGGTCATCTTGTCGAGATCGGAGAAGCCGGTGGGGATCCCGGTGATCTCGCCACGCCGTTCGTAGAGTTTCTCGATCGACTCGAGGGCCTCCATCACGGAGTCCTTGATGCGGAAGGAGCGGTCGCCCAGGCGGCTCTGGGCGATGCCGAAGATTTTCGTCTCCACTTCGTCGAGGAAGCCGTTGATGTTCTCCTGCTCTTCGTAGGAGCGCCGGGAGAAGTCGTTGCAGGAGAGGATGACCTGCCGCAGCGTGTGCTTCTCCTTGAGGATCTCGATGTAGAACCCGGCGTGGGCGGCGGTCGGGACGAAGGTGAAGAGGCTGGTGACGAAAGCGGGGCCGCCCACCTGGTCGAGCTGGTTGCGGTCGCGCAGGAGCTGCGTGAGCAGGATGAAGTCGATCGGCTTGTTGGCGTCGTAAAGCTCGCGGAGGACTTCGAAGAGGATCGCGTGGGCGGGGATGTAGAAGTGCTCGGGGGTGATCTGCTTTTCCACGCACTCGCCCATCACCTCCTTGGGGCAAAGCAGCACGGAGCCGAGGAGGCCGAGTTCGGCATCCTGGCTCTGCGGCAAAAGACGGTGCAGATCCGGGGTGTGGCTCCCCTTCTCGCGGAGATCGGAGCGTTCAGGACGCTCGGGCCGCTCTCTTGGGGCGGACCCGGGCGGGGCCTCGGATGTTTTGGCCGAAGCCGGTGCGCCTGCGCCCGCCTGGACGGCCTCGTCGGGCATCGCCTACTTCGCGTGCTTGGCCTTCGGCTTGGCCTTGAAACCGCCTGCGGAGTCCCCGGCGGCTTCCGCCTCTTCGTCCGCGCCCGCGTTCTCTTGGGCGACGGAGGACTTGACGGTCAGGTTCAGCTTCGCGGCGACCTCGGAGTGGAGGCGGATGGTGACTTCCTGCGCGCCGGTTTCCTTGAGGGGGCGTTCCAGTTCGACGCGGTGGCGGTCGATCTCGACGCCGAGTTCTTCCTTGAGACGGTCGGCGATGTCGCGTGCGGTGACGGAGCCGAAAGCCTTGCCGGTTTCGCCGGTTTCCAGGACGAACGTGAGCTTGAGCTTATTGACGCGGCGGCCGAGTTCCTCGGCTTCGTTGAGCTCCCGCGCTTCGCGCTCGGCGCGCTTGGCCTTGAGCTGGTTGAGCCGCCGCAGCGTGGCCGGGGTGACTTCCAGGGCTTTCCCCGTGGGGACGAGGAAGTTGCGGGCGTAGCCGCGCTTGACCTTGACGACGTCCGCTTCGGCGCCCAAGGAGGCGATCTTTTCAGTGAGGATAACTTCGGTGGTTGGCATAATGCATCTCCCGGCCAGAACTTGCGGGGCGTTCTTGTTAGCCGTGCGCGGGCGGCGTGTCAACGGCTCTTTACCGGGGAGCCGGAAAAAAACCCGCCCCTCCCCGGCTCTCTCTCTTCAGCCCCTC